>JBFMFQ010000047.1:0-17840 GCA_040752075.1 Candidatus Zixiibacteriota bacterium
CACACGAGAAAACCCGTGTTTCGCTAGCCGCATCCGCACCCGACGACGAATCCTGACGCTCCCGGCCGCGGAACGCGTCATGGGAAGGCGAGACTCCGGCCTCGCCACTTTCCCGGGCTGTCGCTCTGGACTGGTCGATTGAATGCCGGCGCCCGCATTGTACATGCGCACACTCGCCACGATCGGCGTTTGCCTGATTTGGCTGAGCCTCGCGGTACGACTTCTCTTTGACATTCAGTGGGCGTTGGGGCAGGGGGCGGGTGTTGCTTATGGAGTGATCAAGTTCCTCGCCGCGTTCACCACTTGCGCGAATATCTTCATCGCGTCCATCATCACCGCCTCACTCACGCGGTCGGGATCAGGGATTGCACGCGTCCTATGCCGCCCATCGGTCATGGCCCGCGCTGCGGTGTACATCATTGTGATGGCGGTCGTGTTCGCGCTGTTTCTCGCAAACAAGGCGGTTTCGAACGGGCTGAATCGCGTTGTTGGCGCTTTTCTCCATGGGGTCAATCCGATAGTCTACCTGGCCTTCTGGTTTTTCCTTGGATCGCGGGCCGTTATGCGATACTCACACATTTTCATCTGGCCGATTCCCGCCCTCGTGTATTTCGCGGTGATCCTCACACGGGGTCGTCTCACCGGCTCTTATCCCTATCCATTCATCGACCCCGGCATGGTTGGCTGGGCACAAGTCTGGGTGAACAGCGCGGTCGTGCTCGGGTTGTTCTTCGTTGTCGGCGCATTTGTCACTGCGGTGCGAGGTCGGGAAACGCGGGCAGCGCTCCACAACCCAACTTGAGAGTCGGCCCGCTCGTTGATCCAGCCGGGTTTCTCACAGCCCCGGGGTCGGAGTCAGTCTGATCTGTCGGACTGCTTGTTCACGCAGGTACGAGGCGGGAATCGATCGTTCATAGCGGACGGGGTGATCACGATTTGCACGATCCAAGCCCTCTCGGCTTGCCTGCTGATCGGCAAGGGATCAAAGAGTCCCCTCAATCCAACGCGGCGGTTGCCACCCTGGCAGTGTCCGCTGGCAGACCGCCGACCGGGGATCGCTTTCGGCTCGTCGTCGACGAAGATCACCCGTTGTCGGCTCATGCCCTCTCCTCAACGTCGCGGGGCTCTTTCCACTCGAACGGGAGCCGAATTGTGAATGTCGTTCCCTTGCCGACCTCAGTCGCAAATGACAGTTCGCCCTTGTGCTTTTCGACGATGATGGATCGCGCAATGGCCAGTCCCTGGCCCGTGCCGTGCCCCACCGGCTTGGTGGTGAAGAAGTGGTCGAATACCCGGTCGCGGATTCCCTCCGGAATGCCCGGGCCGGTGTCCTCGATCACGACCTCCGCGCAATCTTCGAGCGCTCTCGTCTTGACCCGGATGATCCCCCGCTGATCGGTGCCCTCGACCATGTCGCCGATCGCCTGGGCGGCATTGACCAGGATATTCAGCACAGCCTGGTTGAACTCCCCGACATAGCAGGGGACCGGCGGCAGATTGCCAAACTCGGTCTCGAGATCCGCCACGTACTTGTATTCATTGCGCGCGATTCCGAGAGTGCTTTCGATGCTCCGGTTAAGGTCAGCATCGGTTTTTTCCGGATGATCCGGATGCGCAAATTCCTTCATCGAGCGGACAATGGTGGCGACACGCGACAAGCCGTCGCGCGACGTCTGAATGGCGTTGGGCAGCTCGGTCAGGAGGAATTCCAAGTCCGCGTCGCGTTCCAGTTCCGCCAGTTCCGCGGCGGACGGAAGCGCCGTTGTCCCGTCAAGAGCCGCTGCGAGATGATCGTGATAGATCCCCACCAGGCGGGTCAGATCGCGGATGGCGTCGCCGATGAAGTTCACGCTGTCGCTGACGAACTGCACCGGCGTGTTGATCTCGTGCGCGATACCGGCGGCCAGCCGGCCCACCGACTCCAGTTTCTGGGACTGTTGCGAGATCTGTTCGCGGCGCCGTTCATCCGTGATGTCCCGCCCAAAGAGAATGGCGAGACAGCCCTCGCCGATGTTGTCGAATGATACACGGAACTCCAGAAGCCGGGGACGGCCGTCCGGCGCGGGCCAGGTCATGTCGATTTTCTCAGGGCCATCACCACGGGCTCGGCCGGCGTGCCACTGCTTCAGCCGGTCCGCCTGATCCCGCACCGGAATTTTCTCCCAGAAAACCTGCCCCCGGTCCTGTGACACCAGGCCGAGTGTCTGTTCGGCCGAACGGCTCCAATCGCCGATTCGCCCCTCCCCGTCGAGGCACACCACCGCGCCGCAGGCCATGTCCAGAATGCGCCGGGCCTTCGACGCGTTCGCACTCGCCTCGGCCTCGGCCGCGCGCAGCCGTTCCTGCTCTTCCTTCAGCCGCCTTGTTTGATCCCGGACGACCTGTTCCTGAACCGAGAGAAGCTCCTCCAGGCAGGCGACCTGCCCTGCCAAGACCGGGATCGATGTGTCACACGCGAGACTCATGCGAACACCCGCCCCTCTTGCTGCAGAACCGCCAGCCGCAGATTCAACGTCAGCGGTTTGAAGAGTTGCGCCTTCGCTGAGTTCAATGCGCACCGTGAAAACAGGATGACGGCGAAGACTTCGCCCGATGTCAAGACCCCGCCCAACCCGATTACCGATCGGATGCCGTATGGGATGACAAACCCATCCTGCGCCGGCACATGGGGACTGCCGGCCGCCTTCTCAACAAGAAACACGTTGAACGACTGCTGCGTGAACTCCAGGAAGTGATCCGGGCGCGGCGCCGCGACCTCCGCCGGCTTGACCCCGAGCTGACTGATCAAGGCCGCAACCATCGGAATCCCCGAAACCACCGCTTCGTTCGCCAGCGGAATCGCCTGATGCCCTTTGGAGGCGCGCCGGGTGGTCCACTCCGGCATCAGCCCGCAGGTTCCCAGGAGCGTAAGACACTGCAACGCCGGCGAAGGGACCGAAGGGGCCAGACTCTGTTTCACGATGTCCTGCAATTCGCCCGGCAGCGCCTGATAGGCGTGGGTCTTAAAGAACCGCGCAAGTACGATGCCGGGGCCACCATCGTGGTGCCGCAGCGATCGATAGAGAAACTCCACCGCCTTCTGGGCAAGCCCTTCCATGCTGCTGGATTCCTCGCCCAGCCGTCGCAGGAGAGTCCCGATCTCGATCATGTCGCCGAGCGAGAAGGCGGACAAATCCCATGTCTGTTCTCGCAAGCCTCTCCCGGTGCCGTCAAGCACATGGCCGGAAGAACGCCCGCTTGTTCCGGGAGTTGCGTGGTGCTGAAATCCGAGGTCCTCACCTCGCGCAGTCTGCGGGCGGTCGCTCCGCTGCCGGATGGAACTGGTCTTGTAAGTCATAGCATTCGATGGGAATAGATGCCCCCCCTTAGATGTTATATCGGCCTCGAGGCGGGTGGAAAACACAGCAGGTCCATGACCGCCCAGGCATCTCCGCAGCACGGCCCCGTTGTGAAGGACTTCGCCCAGAGGCGGCACGGTTTGGTGCATCCGCTCCGTGACAAACCCACCGCCGCACTCGAATTCGGACTTATATTGTCCAGACTGGCGCCCCTCAGGGGGCAGCCGTTGGTCTTTCACTATTCCACCCACCCGCCGTTCCCGGAGGATTGAAATGCATCGCATTACTGTTTGGGCAGGCGCCCTTCTCGCCGCTGTCATCATCCCGGCCGCGGCGGTCGCCGAGGTTCCCGCCAGCATCGCCGTACAGGGCCGTTTGACAGACACCGGCGGCAACCCGCTCCCCGCAGGTTTCAAATCATTCACGTTTAAAATCTTCGACGCGGCCGCCGGCGGCACCGAGATCTGGCCGGGCAGCGTTGGCGAGGAGGATCAGTTTCTGCTCACTGACGCGGACGGGCTGTGGAGTGCATCGGTCGGAAAGGACAATCCGCTGACACCCGCTGTTTTCGCCGACACGGTGCGTTGGCTTGAAGTGACCGTCTTCGACGGCATCAACCCGGCAGTGACCCTGCCGAGGATTCGTTTGCAGACCTCGTCATACGCCTTCCGTGTGGGCTCCGTGGATGGCGCGTCGGGCGGCTCGATCACAAGCCAGGTGTCCATCGGGCCGGGGCACAGTGCCCCAGGCGTCGATGCCTTTGTGGCTGGGCAAAACAACGCGCCCACCGGTAACTGGTCCGTCATTGGCGGAGGTACAGGGAACATCGCCGAGGACACCGGTTCCGTCATCGGCGGCGGCGGGAACAACCATGCGTGGGGCCGGTATTCGACCATCGGCGGCGGCGGCGGGTCGTCGCCGATCGACTCAAACTCTGCCTCGGGTGACCATGCCACGATTAGTGGCGGTCTAAGGAACCTGGCCACTGCATCCGTATCGTCCATCGGCGGCGGGTACTCCAACAAGGCATCCAACACCTCCGCGAGGGTCTCCGGTGGGTCACAAAACACCGCGTCTGGCTCACTCTCCACGGTCGGCGGAGGATTTCACAACACGGCCGCCGGCAACTATGCGACGGCCGGTGGGGGTTGGAGGAATTACGCCCTCGGTGATTTTGCGACCATCCCGGGTGGTGGCGGGTCGACTCCGGCCGATTCCAACCTTGCGACCGGCGAAGGCACCGTCATCGGAGGTGGCAGCCGTAATGTTGCCTCTGCCAGATACGCCACCGTCGGCGGCGGGTTGCACAACCGCGCGCGCGGCGCCTTCGCCACCATCGGCGGCGGCGGCGGGCCGTTCCCATCCGACTCCAACTCCGCCACAGGCATTGCGGCCACCGTGCCCGGGGGAGAGGGCAACCGCGCCAACGGCAACTATTCCCTGGCCGCCGGACGGCGCGCCAAGGCCGACCACGCCGGGACATTCGTCTGGGCCGACTCGGCCGATGCCGACTTTGCATCAGCCTCGCCCAATCAATTCCTGATCCGTGCCTCCAATGGTGTCGGAATCGGCACCAACGCCCCGGAGGCGCCCCTCCATGTGCTGGAGACCAGTGCGGGGAGCGTCACCGCGAATACCAACTCCATCGCCGTTCTGGAACGCAGTACCGGCGGCTGGCTGTCCTTCGTGAGTGATGATGTCTCCCAGCGCGGAATTCTCTTCAGTGAACCGAGTCTGGCGATCGCCGGGGGAATTGTCTTCGACGTCGGCGGCCTCGATGGTTTGAGCTTCCGCACCGGCGGCAACACCACCCGGATGACGCTGGATGCGGCGGGCGACCTCACCGTGACAGGGGACATCGTTGGCGCGACATGCTGCGCACCCTCCGATGCCCGATTCAAGACCGACATCCACGAGTTGAACAACCCACTGGCAACACTCGTCCAGATGCGGGGCGTCTGCTACCAGTGGAATCGCGGGGCATTTCCGGATCGCGGATTCGGCGACGGCGAACAGATCGGTCTCATCGCCCAGGAAGTGGAGCAAGCCGTCCCGCAGGCCGTGCACGAGATGGCCGATGGCTACCTCGCGGTCGACTACGCGCGTCTCGTCCCGCTCCTGATCGAATCGATCAAGGCGCAGCAGCTGCAGATCGATGAACTGCGCCGGCGGCTGGAGAGCGCCGGGCGTTAAGGCGCTGGCCGATTAATCGCGACTGGCGCGGGGTACCCCACGGCTCTGTTGCCTGTTGAAAAGCCCATTCGGGATGTAGGGGCGCGGCTCGCCGCGCCCTAACCGGGCCACCACATGCCGCGCGGCGACAAAGGGCACGGCAAGCCGTGCCCCTACAACGGTCGTTGTGCTTAATTGCACGCGCCGGGGCATTTCGCCCGGCCCCTCTGGGGCCCATTGAAGAACCTGCGTCGTTTGGGTGACCGATACGGCTCGGCACGGGATTGCTTCGTCGCTCCGTCCCGCCATTGGCGGGACTGCACTCCTCGCAATGACTTGGAGTTGGTAGTCATTGCGAGCGAAGCGAAGCAATCCCGACCCAAGCCGGTGAACTCCCAGTCAACGGGGATTCTCAACACGCCCCTCTGCTGTGGGAATCTCGCCCTTTGCACCTCCCGTTTCCCGTAGTGGACGATCTCCGCTCCGGATGGTATAATTCCCCCGGTTTCGTGGCAGTTCATCAACCACCCCGGCGTCGCCGGAGGGCGGAGGGGACATGAAGATCAGAACCTATTCTGTCGATGGCATTGAGGTTGTGGAGCCGAAAGGCAAGCTCTTGGGCGGCGAAGACACCGGCGAGTTGGACCAGAAGCTCTATGCGCTTTTGGGCCGGGACGTGACATCGGTCGTGGTCGACCTGGCCCACACCGACTGGATGAACTCCTCGGGCCTGGCGATCCTCCTTCATCACTTCAAGAAATTCCGCGACAAAGGCGGCAACCTCGTGCTCGCCAACCTGACCAACAAAATCGAGCGGATCCTGGTAATCAGCCGTCTCGCGCTCGTCTTCCAGGTCTACGACTCGGTCGAGGAGGCGGTGGGGAGTTTTAAGAAGAAGGGCTGAGTGGGTGGCGACCCGCGGGTTAGCCTTTGTGTCCGGACACGGGGCGGAAGGGGCACCCGGCATTGGCTTTGCTCCAGTTACTGCTCCGCTGGTGTGTCACATTTCGGTCGGACCTTCTTGCGCAGCCGCCGGATTGAAGTAAATTATGAAGCACGTATATCATTAACCTGTTATCGGGAGTGATCGATTGGTCCGGGAATTCGCAGGTCAGATGCGCGGCCCCCTGTACCGCACGCTTCACAGGTCGATGTGTGCGTTACTGATCGGCTTGGGATCCCTCATGGCTGCGTGTTCGGAAGAGCGCCCCACGCAGAGTGAGAAATGGACTAGTCCTCCATTGCGTTTGAAGCCTTTGCCCAATGAACAGGCAGAGTTGGTGGCGCTGTGGCTGGGGGGAGAGATCGAAGCTCCGCTGCCGCTCTATGAGCGTGTCCTGTCGAACCTCGAGCACATCGGAGCCATTGCACCGTTTCCCCAACCTGACTCGTTCGCATTCATGTCCCCGCGAATCCCGAGCACGCTGATCTTGGACCTTTACGAGGGGGGAAGGGATTCGCTCATCTCAGGGGCGAGCCCGATCTGGGATTCCTTGCTCGCCATCTTCAATCCCACCATCCAGTGGTTTTACCAGGAGTGGGGCGAAACCGCGACGTTGACTTTTCCAGGCAGGCTAAACAGCGAAGTTCTAGAAACTGTTTTCAATCAGGTTCCGGAAGTCGAATATGCCGTAGCCAGCTCGAGCCTTTGGCAGGTTGGGAAATGGCGCAGGTCCCTCTACGCCGCTTGGATTGGCCGGGAATCGGTCTTATACACCTTTCACAGCGGAACAGGACCAGGTCCGATAGGTTACGAGACAGTCGACACAGTGTACTGCTTCCTCTCAACAGAGGATCAAATGGAGTATTGGGGTCGCTGGATCCCAAGCAGGGAACCGCTGCCTGAGTGGGCGCCTGATTTGTGCACGTCTCTCCGCAGGTTCGTCGGTCTCCGCTGGTGCATCGAGGGCCTTAGCCTGACTCCCGGGGCCAACCTGCGACTGCCCGCTGAACTGGTAGAATAGAACTCGCGCAGACCCCTAGATTGCCGGGTGCAGGTGCCCCATCCGCTTGCGGTGGAGCAAGATTCAATACCAGAGGGAACTTGGTGGCCGCCACGGTGCCGGGCCTTCACCGGTCAAAGCCATCACTTCGGGTGCGGCATCACATCGATCAACCAGTAGGCATCGCCCTCGATCCGGAAGTAGAAGCGCCAATCTCTGTTGACGCGTGCCTGCCAGATGTCACGCGCTTCGTCGTACTTTTTTGCCTTCAGTGATGGGTGTCGGAGATTCTCCGTCAGGAGCGCCAACCGGCGCTCAATGGCCCGTCTTACCTCCGGCGGCGCGCCGTCGTAACTGCGCCGGAAACGCTCGGAGAGAACAAGCCGCATCTACCGGCGTTTGCCCTTCCGAGATTGCCGGAGATACCCCACCGCGTCCTTGGCCGAGTTGAATGGCCCATGCACATGGCCCTTCTTGATGTCCTCGAGACCCTCGGCAAGGCGTCGTTCGACTTCCTTCTCGACCAGCACCTTCGGGGTCATGACCACCTTGCCCTTTTGAACATCGACTTCGAGGTAGTCCCCGGGGGCGAGTCCCAACTCATCGAAGATTTTCTTCGGTATCACAACCTGACGGCTCACGCCGAGCTTGACTGCGGCCATTGCTCATCTCCCGTAAATCATATTTTCGTATTCCACAACTCTTGTACGCGCCGGGTGCCCCATCCGCTTGGGGTCTGTTGAAAAAGCTCGCTGACTTTGAGGCCACCGGCTCGGGTCGGGATTGCTTCGCTTTGCTCGCAATGACCAATAACTCCAAGTCATTGCGAGGAGCGAAGTCCCGCCAAGGGCGGGACGGAGCGACGAAGCAATCCCGTGCCAAGCCTTTTCGCCTACCCGAACGACTCGGGTTTTTAACACGCCCGCTTGCGGTGGGGCAAGATTCGGTCGCCCAGGAAACTCGGCAACGATCCGGGGCTGAAAGTCACAACCGATCAGATGTGTCCTGAGAATGGGCCCTACGGGGTCATTGGGGGGGTGTAATCCCGCCTCACCGCGAGCGGATGGGGCACCTGAGCCGGCCCTGACCAAAAGGCGGGCCAGGGCCACAAAATCCCCCCACAAATTCTTGTTGACAGCCCGTTTTTGACCCGTATAATGGGGGTCTTTGGGCTAATGCCCATTGGGAGAAAACGAGATAGAGCCATGCCAAAGATGAAAACCAAGCGCGCCGCCGCCAAGCGGTTCAAGGCTACGAAGAGCGGCCACTTCAAGCGTGGCAAGGCGTATTCCAGCCATATCTTCACCCACAAGACCACCAAGCGCAAACGCCGTCTGCGGAAGACCGATTACATCTCCCAGTCCGACGAAAAGCGCGTCCAGCACATGTTGCCCTACGGGTCGTAAGACAGGGCGCTGGGAATCGAGAGGATCAAACGTGTCACGGGCAACCAACAACGTCGCGGCGCACCGCCGTCACCGCAAGTACCTCCGGGCCGCCAAGGGCAATTTCAGCGGACGGCGCCGTCTGTATCGCAGCGCCCGCGAGACCGTCGAAAAGGGTCTCCAGTACGCCTACCGGGATCGCCGGAACTTCCGCCGCACGATCCGGGCGCTCTGGATCGTCCGTATCAATGCCGCCGCCCGTCAGTTGGGGCTGACCTATTCCCGCCTGATGGACGGCCTGAAGAAGGCGAACATCAATCTGGACCGGAAGGTTCTGGCTCACATGGCCGCCACCGACCCCGAGGGTTTTGCCGCGGTCGCACGCTCCGTGACCGAAGCGGGTTAAGGAGCGGGACACATTCAGCCGACCGCTGAAAACGTCCATTGTCAACCCCGCTTCGCGGGGTTTTCTTTTTTGATCGAGGTCACAAACCGGGAATCCATATGGCACCCAGCGCAGAAGAACTCCTAGGCCAGCTCGGCCAACTCGAAGCCGAGGCCCGCCGCGACTGGTCGGCGGCCTCCAACAACGACAAGCAGGCGATCCGTGCCCGCTACCTCGGCAAAAAGAGTGTCCTGACCGGCGTTCTCCGCGGGCTTAAGGACCTCTCCGACGGCGACCGCCGCCGGGTGGGGGAGAGCGCCAACCTGATCCGCGATGCCCTCACCGCGTTCTTCGATGAAGCCGAGGGCGGCGCCTCCAAATCGACCGCGGCGCCACGTTACGACCACACCCTGCCCGGACGTCCGCATCCACGCGGCCACCGGCACATCCTCACCCAGACCATGGATGAGGTGATCGAGATTTTCTATGGGATGGGTTTCGAAATCGCCGACGGGCCGGAGATCGAGACCGACTACTACAACTTCGGCGCGCTTAATTTTCCGCCCGACCACCCGGCGCGCGACATGCAGGACACCTTTTTCCTCGGCGGGGAACACCTCCTGCGAACACACACCTCGCCGGTCCAGGTGCGCGTGTTTGAGCAGCACCGTCCGCCGGTGCGGATTCTGGCCCCCGGACGGACCTACCGCAACGAGGCGATCAATGCCCGCTCGTACTGTGTGTTCCACCAGGTCGAGGGGTTCTTTGTCGATGTGGACGTGAGTTTCGCCGACTTAAAGGGCGTGCTGGTCGCCTTCGCGCAGGAGTTCTTCGGTTCGGATGCGAAACTGCGCTTCCGCCCGAGTTTCTTCCCGTTCACCGAGCCCTCGACCGAAGTCGATGTGGTCTGCAGACTCTGCGGCGGGAAGGGATGCCAGCTTTGCAAGCATGAGGGCTGGCTCGAGATTCTCGGCGCCGGGATGATCGATCCCGCGGTGTTCGCCGCGGTCGACTACGACCCGAAGGTGTTCAGCGGGTATGCGTTCGGAATGGGAGTCGAACGAATCGCGATGCTCAAGCACGGCATCGATGACATCCGGCTCTTCTATGAGGGGGATTTGCGATTCTTAAAGCAGTTCTGATGGGTTGGCGCAGGATATGAAAGAGCAAAGGCACCTCCCACTGAAAAGGGGACAACAGCATATCCCTCACCCCGACAAAAAGCCGTCGGGGTTCGGGATGACACGGGTGTTGATTCGGTCATGGGTCTAGGGTCTCCACCGAACAGGAAATGACATGAAAGTCGGATACAACTGGCTGCGCGAATACATCGCCTTCGATTGGGCGCCCGAGGAACTGGCCGAGCGCCTCACCGCGATCGGCACCGCCGTGGATGGAATCACCCCGGTGTTCGAACCGTTCACCATGGTGACCATCGGACGCATCGAACAATGCGATGTCCACCCGCGCCGTCCCGATCTGCGCGTTCTCATCGTGGACCTGAAGGCAGGGAAGAAGCAGATGGTCTCCGGCGCGCCGAATTGCCGCGCCGGGCTCGTGGTCGCGGCGGCGCTGCCCGGGGCGGAACTGCCCGGATTGAAGGGCGAGACTCTCGGTGCGCGCGAGATCGATGGCGTCCGTTCGGAGGGAATGTGCTGCTCCGAAAAGGAGCTCGGGCTCTCGGATGATGGCTCGGTCCTCATGGAACTCGACCCCGAGGAATACACCGTCGGCGCCAATCTCTGGGATGCGCTTGAACTCGATGATGTCTCGATCTCTTTCGACCTGACGCCCAATCGCTCGGACTGCCTCTCGGTCATCGGCATCGCGCGCGAGATCGCCGCGCTCAGCGGCGGACGCATCCGCCGTCCGGAGCTCAAGCTCCAGGAAGCGATCCAGGGCGCCGCCGAAGTATTGCGGGTCGAGATCGAAGACACCGCCGGGTGCCCGCGCTATGCCGGGCGTCTGGTCAAAGGCGGCATGGTCAAATCGTCGCCGTTCTGGCTGAAACGGTGCATCCGCTCGGCGGGCATGCGTCCGATCAACAACGCCGTCGATATCACCAATTTCGTCATGCTCGAAACCGGCCAGCCGCTTCATGCCTTCGACTGGAGCAAGTTCCCGGATGGCCGTGTGCTGGTGCGCGCCGCGACCCCGGGTGAGACTTTCGTCACTCTTGATGGCAACAAGCGAAACCTGCCCACTGGCGCGGTGATGATCACCAACGGGAAGGACGCCGTGGCGATCGGCGGCGTGATGGGCGGCGCCGAGTCCGAAGTCACGCCCGAAACGACCGATTTCCTGATCGAAAGCGCCCATTTCGCGCCGGCCGCGATTCGCCGCACCCGCACCCGTCTGGGGATGGCGACTGAGTCCGCGTTGCGTTTCGAGAAGGGTGTCGATCCCAATGGCGTGCGCAATGCGCTCGACCGGGCGGCCGATCTCTTCGCAAAACTGACCGGCGGCAGCGTGCTGGCCGGCGCGGTCGATGCCTACCCCACGCCCATCGAGCCGGTGCGCCTGGACCTCGACCCCGAGCGGGTGAACCGAATCCTGGGGATGAGCCTCTCAACACCGTCGATGATCGACATCCTCGGCAACCTCGAGTTTGGCGTGGTCCCGGGCAAGACCGCCAGCATCACGGTGCCGACATTCCGTCCGGATGTGACACGGGAGATCGACCTGGTCGAGGAAATCGCGCGCATCCACGGCTACGAGAAAATCCCGGTGAACCGTCGCAGCGCGGGCCTCCAGCCCACCCCGCGTGAGCCGCGTCACCATGCCTTCAACCGGTGCCGCGACATTCTGGAGGGACTGGGTTATACCGAGATCGTGACCAATTCGCTGGTCGATCCGACGATGACCTCGGTCGACGCCAAATCGCATGTGACCATCCGCAACCCGTTGTCGGCCGAACTGTCGATCCTGCGGCCGGACCTCATCAGCGGCGCGCTCACGGTGATTGCGCACAACATGAACCGCCAGGCCGACTCGGTTGCGATTTACGAAGTCGGACGCATCTTCCAGTGGCGCGAGGCCGATCATTCGTTCGATGAACACACGGAACTGGTCATGGCGCTCTCCGGGCAGGCCCCGGTCCCGGGATGGGATTCTCCGGCGCGGCCGTATGATTTCTTCGACCTGAAGGGGGCGGTGCTCGAACTGGCCGCAACTTGGGACCCGAACGCCGCGATCTCGCCCGTGGCCGTGCCGCCCTACATCGCGTCCGACTCGTTCGAATTGCTGGCTGGCGGCAAACGCATCGGCACACTCGGGCTGATCGATTCCGCCCTGGCCGACCGTTTCGACATCCGTACCCCGGTCTGGCTGGCCCGTCTCGAGCTCGACTTGTTGGTCATGGCCGAACGTCCCATCCGGCAGTACAAGGCTCTCGCGAAATTCCCGGCCGCCTTCCGCGACATTGCTGTGGTGGTGGACAAGTCACTGGCGGTTGGCGCGGTGGAAAGCACAATCCGGCAGGCGGGAGGCCCGCTTCTCGAAAGTGTGCGGCTCTTTGACCGCTATGCCGGAAAGCCGATTCCGGAGGGGAAGATCAGCGTGGCATTCTCAATCAGTTACCGTCACCCGGATCGCACCCTGACCGACGACGAGGTCGAGTCAGCCCAGCGCGCCATTGTTGCGGCGCTGGAGTCCGCGCACGGCGCCACTCTGCGCCAGTAGGCGGCAGTCCTCCCCGGTTCCGGGCTCCCATCCCACCCTCGAACACACATCGGTAGGGGCGACCCGTCGGGTCGCCCCCGCCGGCGATTCGGATCCCTCGAATCTTGAGAATCTTGAACCCAATCACCAAAACACCTTGACTGAGTTAAAGAATTACATTAAATGAAGCGAAGTATCAACCAATGCCCTGATGATCATGGAAGACAGGGCATTCCCAAGTTTCGGAAGACATCGATACGCGTATGGAACTGTCCGAACTGGATCGACTTGCCGAGTCCGTCAAGGTCGCTCTCGAGAAGATCGACCGGCTGCAAACCGAGCGGTCGCGTCTGCACGACGAAAAGCGGGAACTGGAAAACCGGCTGAAAAAGCACCTCGAAGTCCCCGCCCGTCCCGCCGTCCCGCCGCCGCCTCCGATCTCCTCCGACCGTCTCAACGACATCCGTCTCCGTTTGAACGCCCTGATTGAGAAGATCAACAGTCTCGAGCGGCGTCTCTGATAACGTTTGATTCGGTTCCTGCTGTTTCTGTCAGAGAAATTAACCTTGACAACGCCCCCTCTGGCGAAGTCATTGCGAGCGTGGAGAGTAGTACTTTATAAATAGATGGCAGTGCGAGAAGAGTTTTCCGGTGACTGACGAGGACGAGTCGAGATAAGTTTGTGGATTCTACAGGCAAGCCATTGCGAGTCAATATCTTCGGTGAGGAGTACCCGCTCCGGATTGGAGACGGGACTGATCCTGAGTACATGTTCAGAGTGGCCGACTATGTCGACCGCTCGATGCGAAAGATCGCGGACCGGTCGCCGAATCTGTCCGCCACCAAGGTGGCGATTCTGGCGGCTCTGAACATCACCGATGAGTTGTTTGCGCAGCGGCGTGAATCGGAACGCAAACTGACCGAGGTCGAGACCAAGGCGCATGGAATCCTGGAATGGCTGGAAGGGCGCCTGACCGTCGAGACATCCTCCGAATCCTGATCTCTCCATACTTCTCCGCTGTAAGGCAACCTTGATGGCGCTCCTGGCCTGGCCAACGGCCGGATGCCGTTTGGCTCCGGGCGCGGAACGCATGGAGAATTTCAATGCCCGAAATCTGGATGATCGTTGTGGGCGCCGTTGTGATCGCGGTGGTCTTTGCCATTCTGGGCTGGCTGCTGGCGCGCAAGGTCGGCCGCGACAAGATCGCGCGCGCGGATGAAACCGCCGCGCAGATCGTGCGCGAGGCCGAAAAAGAAGCCGAGATCAAAAAGAAAGAAGCACTGCTGGAGGCCAAAGACGAGTGGTACAAGGCCAAGGTCAACTTCGAACGCGAACTCCAGGTCAAACGCACCGAACTCCAGAAAATCGAAAAACGCCTCTCCGATCGCGAGGATGACCTAAACCGCAAGGTCGATGTCTTCCAGACGAAGGAACGGGACATTCAAAACCGTGAAAAGGCGCTCACGGTCAAAGAACGCACCCTGCGTGTCCGGGAAGGCGAGCTCGAGCACCTCATCGCCGACCAGAACAAGCAACTCGAACGCATCGCAGGGATGACCACCGAAGAGGCCAAGCGGCAGTTGATGGACAACCTCGAAGCGCAGGCGCGCCGTGAAGCCGCCTCGCGCGCCAAGGAGATTATCGACGAGGCCGAGCGTAACGCCGATAAGGAGGCGCGCGAGATCATCACCCGCGCCATCTACCGTTGCGCGGCCGACCACACCACAGAAACAACGGTTAGCGTGGTGACATTGCCCTCGGACGAAATGAAGGGACGAATCATCGGCCGCGAAGGCCGCAACATCCGCGCCTTCGAGATCGCCACCGGCGTCGATGTGATTGTCGATGACACCCCGGAGGCGGTGATTCTCTCGGCGTTCGATCCGGTGCGCCGCGAAATCGCGCGCATGGCGCTCTCGAAGCTGGTGGTCGACGGGCGCATCCACCCGGCGCGCATCGAGGAGGTCGTCACGAAGGCCGAAAAGGAGATGGAGGTCATTCTCCGCGAGGCGGGCGAACAGGCCTGCTTCGATGTCGGCCTGCACAATCTGCACCGCGACATCGTCTGGCTGCTCGGCAAGCTGCACTTCCGCACGTCGTACGGACAGAATGTTTTGGCACACACCGTCGAGGTCGCGACTCTCTGCGGCATCATCGCCGCCGAGTTGGGCCTCGATACGGTCATTGCCAAACGGTCCGGCATGCTGCATGACATCGGCAAGGCGATCGACCGGGAAACCGAAGGCACACACATCGAAATCGGCGTCAACTTCCTCAAGAAGTACAACGAACATCCGCTCGTGCTCAATGCGGTCGAGGCGCACCACGGCGATGTGCCGCCGATCTCGCCCTATCCGATCATCGTCATGGCGGCCGATGCCATCTCCGGCGCGCGTCCCGGCGCACGTCGCGAGCCGCTCGAAGGGTATGTCAAGCGCCTCGAAAAACTCGAGGAACTGGCCGACTCGTTCACCGGCGTGTCGAAGGCGTATGCGATCCAGGCCGGACGCGAAGTGCGCGTGATCGTGGAAAACGAGCAGGTCGATGACGCTGGCGCGTCGATTCTCGCCAGCGACATCGCCAAGAAGATCCAGGCCGAAATGGAGTACCCGGGCCAGATCAAAGTCACGGTCATCCGCGAGACCCGTGCGGTGGACTACGCGAAGTAAACCGCACTCTGGGAACGCGCCGCTCACTCTTGTGACGCACCAATCCCCTCTCCCCCGGAGGGGGAGAGGGTGAGGGGGCGAGGCGCGACACAATTCACCCCACTCGTCCACAGGTCCGACTCATGAAAATCATGTTCATTGCCGACATCACCGGACGTCCGGGGCGCTGGATTGTCTCGCAGCTCTTGTGGGCCTTCAAGCGCAAACACGAGATCGATTTCGTCATCGCCAATGTCGAAAACGCCGCCGGCGGTTACGGCATCACCCGGGAGATGTCGCAGAAGCTCTTCGCCTACGGTGTCGACGTGCAGACCTCCGGCAACCACATCTGGGACCGTCCCGATGCCGCTGAACTCCTGAACGAGGAGCGCATGCTCCTGCGTCCGGCCAACTACCCGCCCGGAGTGCCCGGCACCGGGTCGGTCACCAAGCGGCTGGAGTCGGGCGCGGTGGTCGGTGTGCTCAATATCCAGGGCCGCATCTTCATGAAGGAAATCGACTGCCCGTTTCGCATCGCCGACCGTGAGATCACGCGCATGCGCAACGAAACGAATATCATCTTTGTGGATTTCCATGCCGAAGCGACCAGCGAAAAGCAGGCAATGGGCTACTATCTCGATGGCCGCGTCAGCGCCGTTGTCGGCACACACACACATGTGCAAACCGCCGACGAGAAGATTCTCCCGAAGGGGACCGCGTATCTCACCGATGCCGGCATGACCGGCCCGCATGACTCCGTCCTCTGGGTGCGGCCGCAGGATGCGCTCAAGCGTCTATTGACCGGCCTGCCGCACAAGTTCCAGATGGCCGAAGGCGATGTGAAGATGTCCGGCGTGGTGGTGGATGTCGATGATGCGACCGGACTCGCCCGCTCCATCGAGCGTTATCGGCTCGGCTACGACGGCTCCCAGACCGCGCGCGAGTACTTCGGCCTCCCGCCACGCGAAACAGGGGAAGATGACCCGCAAGTGCCGACAGTAGGGGAGGTATGACAGTCCACAGTGTAACGTGGTCAGCCACCGAACTCATTCCATAACGTCATCCCGAACCCCGGCGGCTTCATGCCGGGGTGAGGGATATGCTGTTGATCCTGGCATTCGCTTCCCCCATCGTCCGACTTGAATCATGACACATTTACGCTAGTATACCACGACAAATGCAGGCCGTTTGCCACAAAGAAATATTGAAAAACCGCTTGACTTGCCACCTCCTTGGAATATCCTTCCTACGTCACCCGCCAACCCCCAGACGGGCGGCCATTGCCGACGCACATTAGGAATCCGGGCACGGGCCGACATCTCCTGATCCTGCATGCCCTTGGGCCCAACCCCGGAAGGGAAGGAGCCGTGGCATGGAGGAATCCATCGGCAACCAGTCGGGCATGGCCCGTGGACGGTGGCGAACAGGCGCGTTGTTCATCATTCTCCCGTCACTTGTCGGCGCCGGCATATGGATTCTGGGCACGGCGTACGGTGACCGACGTGCCGAGCAGGAGCGAAACTTCCGCAGGTCCGAATTGGAGCGGTTTCAGGCCGCCAATGTCCAAGAACTGGCGGTCGGATTCCCGCTCCCGGATTTCAGCGTCTATGGCGATGACGGAGTTGCCGTACCTGTGCAAGAGGCACTTCCGGCGGGCGGGCTAATTGTTTATGTCTCATCCGGTTGTGAATCGTGCTTTGATGCAGCCGAGGGGCTTGGCCGGGCCCTCTTGCGTCCAGACCTCGTCGGTTCACCCGCGATCATGCTGGTGCGAGGAGACGGCTCCGCGATTCGTGCTCTGTGCCAAGATCGGGGGTTCGCTCTGCGTGTTTTCGAGGATAGGGAGGATGCCATGGCTGAGCGGTTCCACGTTTGGGCGCTGCCATCTCACGTGATGTTTGACGCCGACGGGATTGTGACGGTAATCGGTGCGGGAGCCAAGGATGAAGAGGAGTACGCCAGAATTCTGGCCCACGGACGGACGCGTCCAATTGAACAAAACCCTTAACCCATGGAAGGAGGTGAGGTTGTATGTCGAAACGGATGAAACTTCTGCTGCTCACGATTGCATTCGGTGCGGGAGCATTCGCATTCTCCGCGGGGATGACAGCCCGCGTGGCGCAGGCGGGCGCGGAGTGCAATTGTGTGGCCTACACTTGCCCATGGAATCCAGAGCTTCAGTGCATCGGGCATTGGACGGGTGTATTCTGCGATTACCTGAATCTCCATTGCGACTGCCCTCCGTGCCCATGAGTGGACGGTGGAGTAGTGATCATTGAGTGAGAGGTGGGCCCGGCGCGCCGGGCCC
>JBFMFQ010000048.1:0-17770 GCA_040752075.1 Candidatus Zixiibacteriota bacterium
GCTGCACCGCAGCCGCGGCCCCGGACCGTCGCCCGTGATCGAAATGAAAGTCAAAAAGAACCGGCTGGAGCTTGTGTTCCCGGAAGGGTGGCTGCAGACTCGTCCCCTCACGACCGCCGACTTTGAGGAGGAACGGCAGCGTCTTCAGGAAGTCGGGTTGGAACTCACGTTCCGCTGAACGGCGTGCTTGGCAAGCAGGATCTCCTGCGCATTTCGGAGCGTCCCCTCAAGCCCCGCCTTCAGGTGGTAGTGCCCGTCGCTTCCCAGAAGCCAGGCTTCGACCTGGTCGTCCAGATAGGTCGTGATGGCCTCTTCGAGGACACGCTCGCGCAGTGACGGATCCTCGATCGGAAAGCAGGTTTCGACACGGCGGTGCAGGTTGCGAGGCATCCAGTCGGCGCTCGAGCAGTAGGTGAGACCCCTGCCGCCGGCGTGGAAGTAGAACACACGGCTGTGCTCCAGGAAACGACCGAGAATCGAACGCACCCGGATGTTCTCAGAGACACCGGGAACGCCCGGCCGCAGACAGCAGATGCCGCGCACGATCAGGTCGATCGAGACCCCCGCCCGCGAGGCGCGGTACAGCGCTTCAATGATCTCCGGTTCGGAGAGCGAGTTCATCCGCGCCATGATCGCGGCGGATTTGCCCTCGCGCGCGCGCTGTGTCTCCTGGTCGATCAAATTCAGCAGCGTTGTGTGCAGAGTGAAAGGCGAGTGCTGGATCTTGTGGATGTTCGACACCTTGCCCAGTCCGGTCAACTGCATGAAAAGTTTGTGGACATCCTCGCCGATTTCCTGATTGTAAGTGAGCAAACTGAAGTCCGAGTAGGCCTGGGCGGTCTTGAGGTGGTAGTTGCCGGTTCCGAGATGAACATAAAACCTTAATCGTCCGCTCTCGCGCCGCACAACCAAAACCATCTTCGCGTGTGTCTTGTACCCGACAACCCCGTACAGGACATTGGCGCCGACTTCCTGCAGACGCGTGGCCAGGTCGATGTTCGCGGCCTCATCGAAACGGGCGCGCAACTCGACCACGGCCGTGACCTCCTTGCCCATCTTCGCCGCGTCGATCAACGCTCCGATCATCGGCGAGTCGGTCCCCGTGCGATACAAAGTCTGCTTGATGGCGAGCACATTCGGGTCGGCCGCGGCCTGCCGGATCAGCTCCATTACCGGGGCGAAGCTCTGGTAGGGGTGATGCAGGAGAATATCTCCCTCGCGAATCTTCTCGAAGATGTCCGTCTCACCGTCGATGCTTGCCTGCCCCGGAATGAAGGGCGGGTACTTCAGGTCGGGACGTGACACCATGTCATGGATCGCCATCAGACGATGCAGGTTCACCGGTCCATTCACCTGGTAAAGATCGCTCGGCTCCAACTGGAACTGCTCAAGGAGAAATGCCGTCATCGGCTCGGGGCAGGAGTCTGCCACCTCCAAACGCACCGCCGCGCCGTAGTTGCGGCTGCCCAGTTCGCCCTTCAGGGCGCGCAACAAATCGTCAACTTCTTCTTCATCCACCCACAGATCGCTGTTGCGGGTCACCCGGAACTGGTGGCACCCGGTGACTGTCATGCCGGGGAACAACTCTTCCACGCGGTCGTGGATCACCGAGGATAGCAGGACGAAATCGTACGCGCTCTCCGCGACCTCCTTTGGGAATGCCAGCACACGCGGAAGACAGCGCGGCACCTGCACGACCGCAAAGCGGCTGCGGCGCCCAAAGGCATCAGTCCCCTCGAGCGACACGATGAAATTCAGGCTCTTATTGAGAATGCGCGGGAAGGGATGCGCCGGATCCAGCCCCTTTGGGGTCATCACCGGCAAGACCTCGGCGTTGAAGAAGTCGCGCACCCAGTCCTGCTGGCGCACGGTCCAGGCGCCGCGCCGCAACAGCCGCACTCCCTGGGTCTCCAGCGCGGGAAGGATCTCCTCCTGCAAAACGCGGTACTGACGGGCGACAAACTCGTGTGCGACTTCGCTGATCTGCTTAAGCATCTGGCGCGGCGCCAGCTGATCCGGATCGCCCTCGGAGAGTCCGAGCGACAGCTGCTCCTTGCGGCCCGCCACGCGGATTTCGAAAAACTCATCCAGGTTGGTGCTGCAGATGGTGATGAACCGGAGCCGTTCGAGCAGTGGGGTCGACGTGGACTCCGCCAGGTACAGCACCCGCCGGTTGAATTCAAGAAAACTCAATTCCCGGTTCAGGTAGTATTGTGGATCGGACAGGTCCGGTTCTTGAATATTTGTCAGTTCTGGCGGCATGATTTCCGTCATGAGGTCGTCAACTGAGGTCAGTTCGTCCATTTTTTTCACTTTCAGGTAAACGGCGCGAGCCGGTGGAGTTCCCGGAGAAGGGGCTAGCCACACTCCAAGGCGCGCAGCGCCCGCGGGGGATAAAGCGCCAGCAGGCGCATGCCTCCCGGGACCGGTTTCCCCTCGAGCACCGCCACCCCGCCCTTCTTGAACTCGTAACGATCCCCATCTTCAACTCGTCCGGCGACCAGCAACGCCAGCAATTCCCCCATCCAGGGACGGTGGCCGACCAGCGCCACATTGTCGCCCTTGATCTGTTTTACTAGATCGGCATTGGGAGCCATGGCCAGAAGTGAGGTGACCTCCGATTCGCCTTCAAGCAGCGGCATCAAAAGCTCGGCGGTCTCGACCGCACGCAGCCACGGGCTGTGGAGCAGGTGATCGAACCGGATCCCCAACACCTGCAAGCCATCGACCACCTCCGCGAAGGATTTCGCCCCTTCGGGTGTCAGGCCGCGCGACTCGTCGGGAAGCCCGACTTCACGCTCGACGGCAAGCGCATGACGCACCAGGTAGACTTTCATACCACCCCCGCCTTCTCGATCCAGGGGCGATGAACGCCCCATTCCTTGACCACCTCGTCGATCTGCTCAGACAGCCGGACAACCATCTTCTCACGGTAGCGCATGTCCTCCGGCGAGTTGCCTTCCTGGTCCACGTGCGCCAGGGCGACCACCGCGTCATTGGCGGCGCCGAGAACATCCTGCAGCCGGCGCAATGGCTTCACATCCTCTCCGACCCACTCAAGCGCGTACCGCAAACGGCGCGCGCCACGTCGCAACCGGTGGAGGGCTTCCGTGTCAACGGCGTCCTCGCAGAACTGCTCACCACGCCTCAGCACCATCGCGCGAATAGTCGGGATTCGTGCGCGCGCTTCCTGTATCGAGATCGGTGGCATGATCGCCAGCGATTCCAAGAGCCCCGCGACTCTCGCGGACCGTGCGGCCGCGCTCAATTCCTGGTGCGCCTTGATCCGGGCGGTAACCCACTTTCGCCGCAACGCCGCCGGAGTATCGCCCCGCGCGAGCAGAACATCGAGATCGCGCAACGCACCGGCACGTCGCCTGAGCCATCGCAGGTCGTCGCGCAACGACCGCCGCCCGGCGAGTTCGAGCCACGATGCGATGCGCCGGGTGGCGACACGAACCTGGTGGACACCTTCGGCGTCCGAATCGGTGGCCGCGGATTCGAGATTGTCGCGAAGATGCTCGAGCAATACATCCAGTGCGATCATACAGGGTGCCAATGGTCTGCGGTTGCCGGTTGCGCAACCCGGCACTGTAAGGATAATGAGTTTGCTTCCCGGAAATGTTAACCCTGAGTGAATTCGGTCGTGGCGCCCACCCGATTCAATCCGAAAGACAGATAGCGGGGTTCGGCAAGCTCAAGTCCCGCAATTCGTTTGCTGGGCCGGGCCGCACCGGTCGACCTTCTTTCTGCTTGCCCTTCGGTGGCCGCCGCCGGTATATTCGCACCCCTGTGCCGTTTGGGAACGGCTGCGGTAAGCATCTTGACGACAAGAGGATGGCCGCCTTCGCGGGGATTGTGCGAAGACGAGTTCGAACGGGAAACATAGGACCGTGCGATCACCCCGAATCTAAACACCATTCGATTGTCACCCTCGGTTGACCACGCACGTGCGCTCTGAACTGAATCACCCATCCGCAAAGAGGAGGATATGGACCAATTACCCTTGGGATTGACCGCGTTCGGGCTCGGCATCGTCGGGCTCATCTTTGCGTTCATCCTCTATATCGGCAATGCCCGCAAACCTGATGGGACCGACCGCATGCGCGAAATCGCCGCCGCCATCCAGGCCGGCGCCATGGCGTTTTTGCGCGCGGAGTACACGATCCTGTCCGTCTTCATCGTCGCGGTCGCGGTCCTCCTGGGCTGGGGAATCGGCTGGAGCACCTCGGTCGCCTTTCTCTCCGGGGCGATCTGCTCGGTCGCGGCGGGGTTCTTTGGGATGAAATCCGCGACGAAGGCCAACGTCCGCACCGCCGAAGCGGCCCGCTCTTCAGGCGTCGCGGCGGCGCTGTTGGTGTCTTTCAACGGCGGCGCGGTCATGGGTGTCGCCGTGGCCAGCCTCGGTCTGCTCGGTGTGGGAATCTTCTACCACCTCTTCGGCGATCCCGCCGCCGCGCAAACCATCAATGGCTTCGCCATGGGCGCATCGTCCATCGCGCTCTTCGCACGCGTCGGCGGGGGCATCTACACCAAGGCGGCCGATGTCGGCGCCGACTTGGTGGGCAAAGTCGAAGCGGGAATTCCCGAGGATGACCCGCGAAACCCCGGCGTGATCGCCGACAACGTTGGCGACAACGTCGGCGATGTCGCCGGCATGGGCGCCGACATCTTCGAGTCGTATGTCGGCTCGATGATCGCCAGCATCGCGATTGCGGCGACCATGGTGGCCGCGGACCTCAATTGGCTGAAGGCCGTGCCTTCCGTAACCGACGAGCTGATTCGCCAATACCTGATGGGTCTGCCGCTGTACCTCAGCATTATTGGACTGGTCGCCTCCTTCCTCGGCATTCTTTCCATGCATGTCCTGAAGAACATCTCGCCGCAGGCCGCCCTCCGGTACTCAACTTTTATCGCGGCCGCGGCATTCCTCGCCGGATCCTACATTCTGATCCGCTCGCTCGATGTCTCCAACGGTGTTTTCTGGGCCGTGCTCGCCGGAACCGTTGGCGGCATCGCCATCGGCCTGATTACCGAGTACTACACATCGGCAGGACCGATTCGGAGAATCGCGTTTGAGTCGAAGACCGGACCGGCAACCAACATCATCTCCGGGCTGGCGGTCGGGCTTCAATCTGTCGCCCTCCCGGTTCTCATGATCTGCGTCGCGATCTATGTCTCCAATCTGGTGGCGGGACTCTACGGCATCGGAATCGCGGCGGTCGGCATGCTGGCGACCGTCGGCGTGACGATGACCGTGGATGCTTATGGACCGGTTGCGGACAACGCCGGCGGCATCTCGGAGATGTCCGGTCTTGGTCCCGAGGTTCGCAAGATCACGGACAGTCTCGATTCGCTTGGCAACACCACCGCCGCGATTGGCAAGGGATTCGCCATCGGCTCGGCCGCGCTGACCGCGCTGGCGCTCTTCGCCGCCTACAGCCAGGCGGTGAACTCGCAACTCATCGCGGCCGGTCAGGCGGCGATGAACATTGTCGTCACCGATCCCGCCGTGGTCATCGGACTTCTGATTGGCGGCATCCTGCCGTTCTTTGCCGCGGCACTGACCATGAATGCCGTCGGACGCGCCGCCGGTCGCATGGTCTCCGAAATCCGCCGCCAGTTCCGCGAGATTCCGGGACTTCTCGAGGGCCGTCCGGATGCCAAGCCCGATCCCGCGCGCTGCGTTGAAATCGCCACGAAGGGGGCGTTGCGCGAGATGATCGTGCCCGGACTGACAGCGGTGCTCTCTCCGGTCATCGTTGGATTCATCCTCGGACCGACCGCGCTGGGTGGCATGCTGGCCGGCGCCACCGTGACCGGCGTGTTGTTGGCGCTCATGATGGCCAACGCCGGCGGTGCCTGGGATAATGCCAAGAAGGCCATCGAGAAAGGCGAAATCGAAGGGGAAATGAAGGGCTCCGATGCCCACAAAGCCGCTGTCATCGGCGACACCGTCGGCGACCCCTTCAAGGACACTTCCGGCCCCTCGATGAACATCCTGATTAAGCTCATGGCGATCGTGTCCTTGGTATTGGCGCCACTATTGGTCTGATTTCCACCTGTCCAGTTCCAACAAGCGCGTTTCGGGCCTCCCCCGAGCGCGCTTTCTGTTTGGAGCACCATCGGGTGGCAAAATCGCCCGGCACAATGGAGATCCCGGCTCATCCGAGGGAATAACCAATGAGCCCGCCGGTAGTTGACTGTGGAGTCCATTTTGTGCCCGGACCGTTCTCACAGCGAGGTGGGTCTATGCTTATTGGGAGAAGTCTAAATGACTCGTGGCGCAGAGCCCTGAGGATCGGGGTCACTATGGGCCTCATCCCGGCCATCGGTGCGGTTGTCGCGTACGCCGCCCAGAAGAACGGCCCCCGGACCATTCCCCGTCCTGCCGGCGCCGCCGCCGCCGAATTCGATTCCCGGCTTCTCGTGGCCGGAAACCTGTCTTTGGAAGTGAGCAACTACGCGACCCTCGGGAGTGACTACACATGGACCGGTCCCGACTCCGACCTCCCCGATCCCAACCGGCCCGACACCAACAGGTTGTCCTCGGGTGCCGAGTTCCCGGCCGGGTCGAGAAAGGTCCACCTGTACAATGCCAATCTGTGGATTGGTGGCATCCGAAACGGCGACACCCTGGTCACCCGAAGTATCGGGGCCGTCACTGGTACCAGCATCGAAGTCATCCCAGAGACCGCACTTCTGGCCTCATCGCGACTGCCGTTCACAGAGGTTTTCGACCCTTCGGCCCGAAGTGATGTCCAAGTCGACTGCGTAATCTCGGACACCTCGATCCACATAATTCCGGACGATGAAGATTCCAACATCCAGAATCCACTCGGAATCATGATCCGGCAAACAGGAATGGCTTGGTCAAGCGAGCCCTACGACGACTTTGTGATCTTCGAGTATGTCATCAGAAACGCCTCGGAGGCCCAAATAGAAAGCACATACGTTGCCATGTTCCTGGACGCTGACATCTGGGGCACCGATGCGGACTATGGTTTCACCGATGATGTCGCGGGTTTCATACCGGAGTTGGGATTGGCCTACGCGATGGACAACGACGGCGATCCCGACAGCGGTGATTGGTACGACCGCTCAGTCCGCAGCGCAATCGCCATCGCTCCCGTCTCGCTTGTTCCGGCGCCGGCGTGCACGACATTCAATTGGTGGATCGCCGCCTACAGCACAGGAGGAGAACCGTTTGATCCCCCCAGAGGGGACCATGGGACCTACCGCAGAATGGCGACCGGCCCATCAATGCCGGACCAGATGCAGGCCGCCGTCGAGTACGGTTTCCCGATCTATCCGCCGCGCGGCTCCTTCTACAACGATGTTGCCGATGGGCTCGACACCCGTGTTCTTCTCAGCGTCGGTCCCTACGATCTCATGCCGGGCGACTCGGTCACAATCGCGCTGGCCGTCGTCATGGGGGACTCCGTCCACGTCGCCCCTGATGACTTCGCGACATATTGGGATCCGTCCAATCCCGACGCCTTCTACAACCGCCTGTACTTCGGCGATCTCATCCGAAATACCGAGACCGCGCGTGCGCTTTATCACAACGGTTTCGATCCTATCGGCGCCGCTCCGATTGCCTTGGCTGCCTCCCCGGTGAGCGACACCGCCTTTTCGCTCACATGGCAGCCCGTCCGCTTCTCGGGCGTGACGGGCTACCGTGTGTACCGCCGGGACCTCACGACCTCCGGCTCCTGGCAGATGGTCGGAAGCGTTGATTCCCAACCAACCGCGTTCGTCGACCGCGACGTGATTCCCGCCCATGACTACGAGTACTCCGTCGCGGGCATCGATGAGGAAACAGGGGAGGGATACAAGTCGCGTTCCATCGTCGTGACCGCTGCGAGGCCGGTTGTCGTTCCCGCGCTTGCGGTGCAAGGCGAATCCCCAGTGGTCGATCTGACATGGACACTCTCGCTGCCCGAACCGCAGTTTGCGCCGCCGAGCTACCTCAACATCTACCGGCGGGAAGATGCAGCCGATACGCCTGCGCTCCTGGATCAAATTCCAATCATCGGCGCCAGCGCAACCTCAAACCGTGGCAACCCGCAGGGGAGTCTCGCGGCACGCTCCGCTCCGCGTGGCGAACCCTGGATCCCGATCCAGACCCTGATGGGGGAGTACACAGACGAGAGCGCCGAGTCGGGTGTTGTCTACTGGTATGCCGCCTCGATCACCAACACGCTGGGTCTGGAGGGTCCACGATCGGAGCCGGTTCGCGCGGCTCCGATGGCGCTGAGCGACCCTGGACTCGTCCTGCGCCTGGAGAGTCCATACGAAAGAACCGGTGGAGGCGCGAACGATCCCGCGGTCTCATTCTACCGGGATTGGGCAATAGGAAGTGGACTGGAATACCAGGTGTTCAAGATCGACAACACTTCGATGGGAGTGGATTCCCTTCGCCGAGCTCTCTCGCGGCGCGTGCCGATAGTCTTGGCCTGCGATGACCCGGCGGGACAGTACTTCAAGCAGTGGATTAACGTGTTCTTCGATGATTACCTCCGCAGTGGCGGGCAATGCCTATTCGTGGGACGACGAATGCCGGCCCGGTTCGGCAGTGCCTGGATGATGGGGCATCCAGACAACTTGCCGGGTGTGCGAACCCTGCGGTTTTATTCCGAGGGGTTGGTCGGCCGTGTGTTCAGCGTCTACAGCACAATGGAGGAGTACCTGCCGGTCCCGTTCGTCCAATACTTCCGCAGGGAATTCAGGTACGCGGAGCCTGCCATTACGGGCTGGACGAAACTCATCCTTGACAGCGCTCTGGCATTCTCGGAGTATCCGACGAGCGTTTACGCCCAAAACTGGGAACCCTACGGCGACGGGCATTTACCCACGATGTCCGCCATCGATTCGATCTCTGATGGTGTTACTCTCTACCGCTTTGTCTCCGGTCTGCCCGACACATCGGTCTTCCACGGCAAAATCAGCGGCTTCGCCCGCAACGCCCCCGGCGCGCACTTCGTGCTGATCAATGTCCCGCTGTCACTCATCGAGCGCGACGCGGCCGTGGCGGCGCTGAATGCGGGGATGGAGTGGTTGCAGAGTACGAGGCCGGCTAGAGATTATGCGCAGGGAAAGAGCGACCTCCACCTGATGATCGAGTTCCTGTACGGCGGAGATGTCGCGGTCAATCAAGAGTGGGATCAGAACGGTGACGGGAAAATCGGCTTAATCGATCTGGTCCGCTCCATCGATCGGGCACGCATGAACCGTTAAACACGAAACGCCTCCGCACGGGGGAGATGCGGAGGCGCTTCTCGAATCAGAACCACGGGCCGTCGGCCCGCGTTAACACTGGGAATATCCGCAACCGCGGCACAGGACGCAACCATCTTCGTGCGCCAAAAGCCCGCCGCAATCCGGACAATGTTCGGTCGCTATGTCAGGTTGACGGTTAATCCGGTTGCCGTTGCCGAAGTGATTGTTGAGCACCTTGGCGATGGCATCGGGAATGGAGGAAATCACCCCGCCGCGCTCAAAGATCGGCTGCGACCCGCCGATGCCCTGCAACTGCCGCACAATTTGCGCAACCGGGATGCGCGCACGCAACGCCAGTGAAATGAGCCGGCAGATCGCCTCGGTGTCGGCCATCGTGGAGTAACCCGACTTGCCGATCGACGCGAACACTTCAAACGGCTTGCCATTCACCATGTTGACCGTGACATAAAGATTGCCGTAACCGGTCTTGATCTTCTCGGTGATCCCCTGCAACACCTCCGGCCGCTCGTCCGGCACCACAATATCGGTGTCGTCGGTCTTGCGCGCCGGCGCCGGTTTCGGTTTCGGCGGCGCGACCGGGGCGACCGCCTCGGGGGCGCTCATCGCCTTGCCCGCGGTCAGCTTGCTGAAAGCGCCGATCGCATCGGTGCTGCGCGCGGTCTCGGGAGTCGCGCCGGTGGAGAGGACCTGCCCCGGACGGGATCCGTCGCGGTAAATCGTGACACCCTTGCAGCCCAAACGATAGGCCTGCCAGTACGCCGTCTGGACTTCCTCGGTCGTCGCCGCGGTCGGCATGTTGATGGTTTTGGACACCGCCGAGTCGCAATGCTTCTGGAAGACCGCCTGCATGCGTATGTGCGCATCCGGCGCGACATCGGCGGCCGTGATGAACACTTCGCGCACATCCGAGGGTATTTCTTCCATTTCCTGAATCGAATTGCTGTTGGCGATCTTTTCCATCAGCTCCGGAGAGTAGAACCCGCGCTCCTTGGCCACCGCCTCGAAAAACGGATTCACATCGACCAGGCGCGTGCCCTCCATGACATTGCGCACAAACGAAATCGCGTAGTATGGCTCGATCCCCGAAGAACAGCCGGCAATGATCGAAATCGTGCCGGTCGGCGCGACCGTGGTCACGGTCGCATTGCGCATCGCGACACCCTCGTCCTTGTAGACACTGCCGTCCCAGTTCGGGAACTTGCCGCGCTTGGTCGCCAGTTCGGAAGAGAAGATGCGCGCCTGCGACTGAATGTGGTGCATGACCTTGTCGCCCAACTCGAACGCTTCCTCGGAATCGTAACGCACCCCCAATTGCACCAGCATGTCGGCCCAGCCCATCACGCCGAGGCCAATGCGGCGGTTCCGGCGCGTCTGCTCCGTGATCTCGGGAATCGGGTACTTGTTGGCGTCGATCACGTTGTCGAGGAAGTGAACCCCCAGCTTGACCAGCCGTGTGAGACGATCCCAGTCCACACCGGTTTCGGGGTGACGGCGGTCATAAGTTGCGGGTAGCTCTTCCTTCACCACCATGCCGAGATTGATCGAGGCGAGATTGCAGGAATCGTACGGCGGCAACGGCTGCTCGCCACAGGGGTTGGTCGCCTCGATTTCCTCCACACGGTGCGTTGGATTGCCCTGGTTGATCCGGTCGATGAACACCACACCCGGCTCGCCGGTGTTCCACGCATGCTCGATGATCGAGGTAAACACCTTGCGCGCGTCGAGGCGCTGAACCACGCCGTCTTTTTCCGCCGGACGGCGTGTGCGCGGATCGTAGAGCGGATAAGTCGCCCCGGCCTCGACCGCCTGCATGAACTCGTCGGTGATCGCTACCGAAATGTTAAAGTTGGTGACCTGGGTCAGGTCGTCCTTGCAGGAGATGAACTCCTCGATGTCGGGGTGGTCGACACGGAGGATGCCCATGTTCGCGCCACGACGCGTTCCGCCCTGCTTGACCGCTTCGGTCGCGGCATTGAAGACCTTCATGAACGAAACCGGCCCGGAGGCGACACCCGAGGTCGACGCCACGACCGAATTGCGCGGACGCAGCCGCGAAAACGCGAATCCCGTGCCGCCGCCCGACTTGTGAATCAACGCCGCGTTCTTGATGGTCTCGAAAATGTCCTCCATCGAGTCGCCGACCGGGAGCACAAAGCACGCCGACAACTGTCCGAGCGGACGCCCGGCGTTCATCAACGTCGGTGAGTTCGGTGTGAACTCCCGATCCACCATGGCGTGATAGAAATGGGAGGCAGTCTCCGCGACCTGCTCCGGAGAAGCGCCATAATTGGCATCCGGGGCGGCGATGGCGTTGGCCACACGGTGGAACAACTCGGCCGGGGTCTCCGCCACACGGCCATCGGCATCCTTGATCAGGTAACGGCGTTCCAGAACCCGCAGGGCATTTTGAGGCAGCACCGGTGTCTTTTCGAACATGAAACCTCCCCAAGGCACCCACACGCCGCAAGACGGCGGGGCCTTTCCCCTTAAGTATTTACGACTTCGCGTCGGTTGTTGATGACTTCGGACCGGGCCAATTCCATGGCCAACAGTGGCGGCCAAAGCAGTGCGCAGAGTAGACCAGTGTAAATTCCGTGTCAATCAGAAAAATCGAAAATTCTTCAATAAAATCACAATATAGTGTGTCCCATTCGCTTACTGGCCACGATATGTAGTTATCGTTGGCCGACCCCGGCTCGCCTGATTGGCTGTCTCTCGGCCGAACTCATTGACTACCAACAGGTGATCAACGCATCGGGAATCTTGACCGGAGACGGACTTGATCCCCGATCTCGATCACTATTCAACGATATCCGTAACACATTGTGCACTAAAATGTTGATCGAAGACTGGGGCTGCATTCCGAGAGGCTCGGCTCTGCAAAGCGAAGAACATGAACATCATCATGTCATGATCTGCCGGGGATCGTCAATTTCATATAAATCGTAACAGCATGCAAGACAGCAGATTGAGTCATTTCTGTCCGACCAGACGGTCCCGAAGCAGATGCAGGAATAGCCCCACATCGGTCACACACCCGATGGCTTGGTGCGAGCCCCGGTCGGCCAGCTTGGTCACGACTTGTGGAAGAATATCCACACACACGGTCCGGACCCAGGAAGGGAGCATGTTTCCCACCGCGATACTGTGAAGCATGGAGGAGAGCATGAGCACAATTTCCGCCCCCTTCAATTGCTTCCAGTAAGCCTCTTGGGCGAGGTTTGAATCGGTGATGACCTCCGGCAAAGGGCCATCATCCCGGATCGATCCCGCCAGCACAAAAGGCACCTTCGACTGAACCAAGGCATGCATCACGCCATCCTTGACGAGCCCACGGCGCACCGCGCTTTTCAACCCTCCGGCCAAGCGGATCGCGTTGATGGCCCGCATGTGGTGCTGGTGTCCATTGTCGACCGGCACCCCGGTCTTCGTGTCGACTCCCAGCGACGTGCCATAGATGGCGCGCTCGACGTCATGCACCGCCAGGGCATTGCCCGCCAGAAGCCCATCAACATACCCGCGCCGGATCAGGTCGGCCAATGGCTCGCTGCCGCCGGTGTGGACGACCACCGGGCCGGCCACCACAATCAGTTTGCCCTCGCGCTGGCGGATCCAGTCCGCCACCCGTCCGACCACCCACTCGACCTTCTTTTCCGAGGACACTTCGTTGGTCATGAAGGCGAAGTCCGAACGGTCGCGTTCTTTGAACTCCGGAAGGACACGAATCCCCTCATGTCCGCAGATGATCCGATCGCCCCGTTCGACATCCCGCAGCTTTCGGCAGAAAGGGGTCCCGTCCTTTTCCACAACGATGACGGCGTCCATCCGCTGATCGCGGACACGCCGCCACTTGCCGTCGAGGAAGACCTCCGTCCGGTTGTTGGTGGTTGAATAGAACCCCTCCGGCGCGGTGCCGTCCTTCCGGGAGGCCAGAATCGTGGGGGGCTGGACATCGGATGTGAAGAAACCCAGCCGGACCAGCCGGTCGACAACCTCTTCAAGCACCCCCTGGGAGGGGGCATTGACCTCGACCACCACCTGGCTGGGCTGCAGGTTCGTGGCGCCCAACTGGAACTTGCGGACCACAAAAGTCGCCCCGCCCCGGACAATCAGGTCCATTGCCTCGGACAGAACCCCGGAGTCCACCAGGTGGCCCGAGGCCTCCAGCACGGTTCGATGCAAAGAGTCGGAAGCCATGACGTTAACTCTCATCGGAATAATCACGATACTCTATTAATGACGGGTCGCATTTGGGCACGGGGCGGATTGGTCCGCCTTCCGGCCCGTCTCAGGCTGTGTCATGGAACCGACAAACTACATCCCGCAGGGTAAGCTCGGCGCGCACCGCCTGGGCAGCAAGCTCTTTCAGGTCCAGACCGAGTTCGCCCACCGTCCCCATCCACGGGTGACCTCCTCGGTCATCCTCGATGGCCGCATCGTCCACAAGACCGACAAGGAGTGGAGCGGGGGGATGGAATCCGAGGCCGAACGCGCCGCCCTCGATGCGCTCATCGCCGACCAGCACAAAGCGACCCTCGAAATGGTCCAGGCGCGGGCGGTCGAATTCCTCGGCGTCGAAAGCCCAATCGCCGCTTCGCCCGGCTACCCGACGCCGACCATTCGCGACACGATCGAAGAGGTCCTGCGCAGCGTGCCCTATACCATCGGGTTTTACGAGTTCGACAACGAGGGCGAGGTGGTTCACCGCAGCGCCTTCCGCGACATGGTGGCCGACTGGGACCGGGAGTTCGCGGCGGTGAGTTCGCTGGTCTATGGCTTGCCGGAGATCATCAAGGTCGGCGAGTTCCGCTACGGCCTGATCAGCTTTGGGGCGGAAAACCTGATCGCGGCCCGCATCCGGGGCCGGTCATTCGGCATTCTGACCGACCCGAGCGCGACCTGCGAGCATCTTCGCAAGGACTTCCCGGAATTCTTTGAGGCGATATACAATGCAGCTGATCCTGCGTGACATACGCGCCCTCGCGGGGGTGACCGGGGTTGCGGTCGTCGTCAAAAGCGACGGTCGGATCGAGCGCATGTTCCCCGCGGCGTTTACCGAACGGCACACCGCCGAACTGGTGAAACTGCTGACCCAGGCCTATCAGCGCCTCCGCGGCTTCGCCCGTCTGTCACTCCGGTTCGAACGCGTTGTCGTGCATCTCTTCAACCAGGCCGACTACCTCTTGTTCGTGACCGTCCTGCCCGACCAGGATGAAGCCATGGTCGAAACTGTCGTCAAATCGAAACTCGCGGCCATCAGCCGTGAGATCGCCCGCGATTCCCGGCCAACCCGCGCCACGATGAACACCGGCGATCCGACACTGTCCAAGCAGGCCGATCCGGTCATGCTGATCCTCGACATCTGCAACGCGGTCAATCATCTCGTGGGTCCCGAACTGGGCCTGGTCCGCGCCGCCAATGCCTGGCGGCAGGCGCGCGATATCGTGGCGGAGAAGAATCTGGGCATGGCCGCCCTGGAGATCGAACCGGGAGGACGCCTCATGGTGCGCAAGGGGCGGATCCTCGCGCCGAGCGCCGATAACATCGAATCCCTGGCATGGATGGTGCGCCACTTTTTCGGGTTCCTCGGCACCGAAGGACCCGCCGCCGAAGAGGCCTTCTTCACCGCCGCCAAACTGCACAAGACAACTCTCGAGCATCACGGTTTCTACCACTTCCTCGAAGCCGCCCTCGGCAAGTCCGACACGACCGTCCCAGTCCGCAAACCCGCCGTTCGGACGTAGCTACTTCCCCCAGTACCAGCACCCTCGAGTGTCATCCCGGCGAACGCCGGGACCCAGCGTCGTTCGTCCTCGAAACGCCCTTTCCGCCCGGCACGGGATTGCTTCGTCGCTCATTCGCCTGCGGCGAATTCCCTCCTCGCAATGACTCCCACTGACTGGTCATTGCGAGGAGAGAGTCCCGCGCAGCGGGACGAGCGACGAAGCAATCCCGTGGTATAGGGGAAAAAAAAGACCCCGCCCACCGAAGTGGGCGGGGCGGCCGTTGAGAGCGATTTGGATTTGAAAAACGCTTCCGTAAGATACGGTAAAGGCGTTTTAGAGCCACCGGGAGCATTTTGTCCGCGCTATCCCGCGCCGCAAGGCGCGAGGGTCACGGCGTCAGACGCAACCCCACTGGGGGCGGCCTTCATTGAAGTGCTTGTTAAAGGTTTTTCAAATCGGACTCTCCTCCCCGGCCCTTTCTCTCTCAATATACCGTCCCAAGGCAGACGCACAACGCGTCCACACTCTATTTGTCGGAGGAAAGGCAGGGGAAATCAAGGGGAATCGCTGAATGACTTTCTCACGACCACTCGGCAAAACGTCGCGAAAGTGATTGCGGTTCGCCAAGTGCCCCAGTTATAAAGCCTCAAGATGATAGAGGCTCTTTCCAAAGTCTGGAATGTTTCGCAGGTCCCGCAACGAAGCCCGTTTCGGTATCCAGGGGGCAAGACATGGTTGGTCCCCCACGTTCGATCCTGGCTATCGCATTGCAAGCCCAACCACTTGATCGAGCCGTTTTGCGGAGGGGCAAGCGTTGGACTGACGGCGGCGTTTGAAGGGCTTACTGAAAAGGTGACGCTGGTCGAACTTGATGACGACGTGGCGGCGGTTTGGAGGACCATACTTGAAGGTGACGTTGAAACTCTAGTCCGCCAGATTACACAATTTGAGATCACCAGGGAGAGCGTTGCGCTTGCAATCCAGCGACGCAGCCGCTCCTTGACAGATCACGCATTCGCCACAATCCTGAAAAACAGAGTGCAGCATGGTGGGATTATTGCTCCCGGTGCGAGCCTGATGAAGAACGGGGAAAACTCCAAGGGTCTTCGTTCGAGGTGGTATCCAGAGACGCTTCGTCGCCGTATTGAGGCGATTGCCTTCAGGCGGGATCGGTTGAGCTTCGTTCATGGCGACGCATTCGGGGAGATTCGTCGATATCTAACGCACAGGAAGACGGCTTTCTTCATCGATCCCCCGTATACCGTCGCGGGGAAACGGTTATACCTTCACAGCCAGATCGATCACGGGCAGCTCTTCGCTCTCATGCGGAGGGCGCATGGACCCGTTCTAATGACCTATGACCGATCTGCAGAAATCTACAATCTCGCATCCAAGCACGGCTTTATGGTCGAGGAAGTCGCCATGACCGGTCGGCTGAACACCGAGAAGTACGAACTTCTAATTGGAAACGACTTGTCTTGGTTGTCCGGCGCGAGGACACCTCAGAGTCCAGCTTTATCCCGGATTCGCCGCTCGAAGACTTCAAGACTTACCGGAGTTCCGGCCGTTAGTCCCTCCACAGCGCTCTCAAGAGTCGTATAGTGGATCGAGTGCTTTATGAGGTTGACAGCCGATCCAGCCTGCGCATAATCGACAACGAACCACACGACATCGCAGTTGCTAAGCTCTTGAACCTCCTGCATTCGTCCCATGGATTGGAAGAATGCGGTGTCCACGACCACCGCCATCTTCTTGCCCCACCTTCGTAGGGTTGGGACTTTGATTTGAAGTTGAGGCATCAGGCGTTTCGGCCCTGAGCTCCTGAAATCCGGCCGGCGGATCGCCGTTGGAAAGGTCAGTCCCTTCCCGCGCGACGTCACAATGGCAGAGAAGTCCGATTGCATTGACCTCCCGGAGAAGTAGACTGCTTGGGTTTCCAGAGCGCACCACATCAGCGGTCCCGATGATTTCCTAATCAGCACATTGTCGATTCGTCCAACCTCCGCGTCTGAGGAGACCGTGCTCTCAAGAAACCCTACTTCGCCGATCACCAGTGGTGCATCAACGCCAAGCACAACCTTTCCGACCCATTCGTAGATTAGTCCACCCTCGAGGAATCGCTTCGGGCAGGTCGTCACGTATCCGCCGCGCACGACAACCGATTCCAGCTTCGGCTCCAGCGCATACTGCTGAAGGGTGCACACGCCGCCCGACTTCCAACACTGGGTGGAGGACTCTCCTGTTGTTTGAAACGGACACGGAGGTCGATTCTTGGCAGGGATCGGTTCCTTTGATGCCAGTTCACGCCGTTCCCGAGCAGGTATCGCCGAAATGGGTACCCCATACCATTCCCCAATCCCAAAACGTGTTTGCTCCCGATTGGGGCCGGATGATTTCGCTGCGGTCATATCGCAGTATCAAGAAGGGTGCCGAAAAACTCAATCCTTAAACAACGCATCAAAATCCCCCTTCCCCTTCGCCTTCTTTCCGCCCGCCCGCACCGCCTTCGCCGCACGGAAGTAATCGCACGCATTTGCGCGCTCCTTGTCGGGCTGCAACTCCGCCTGGGGTTCGCGGCACTCGTTGTGAGCGAGGGGATCATAGAATTCGCAGTTGCGGCAGGAGCGCAGAAACGCCGCGCAATGCGGGCACTCCGTCTCGCGCGTGATCAGATCGGGCGCGTCGTAGGTCTTACCGCAATTCCAGCAGGTGGCCACAGTCTCCCTCCGGGTTGGAGATACGATTGCGTTTGACCGGTCCTTGGTCAAGAGACAAGGCAGTTCCCAACCCCACATCCAACT
>JBFMFQ010000049.1:0-17623 GCA_040752075.1 Candidatus Zixiibacteriota bacterium
TGTCGCGTTGATCAATGCGTGAAGAGGCGCTCAAGCACATCCCGAATGTCATTCATCCGAAACGGCTTGCTCAGAAACCCGTCGGCCTTCGCCGCCGAGTCCTGATCCTCGAGCCCCTGCAGACTGAAACCGCTGATTAGTACCACGGGCATCTTGGGGTTTTGTTCCTTGATGCGGCTGAGCAATTCAGTCCCGGTCATCTTCGGCATGCGCAGGTCGGTGATGACCATCCCGATCGGTTCTTCGCCCAGTTTCTTGAGCGCGTCCTCGCCGTCCGTCGCGCGGACACTCTCCACGGCGAAGACCTCAAGCATATCGGCCAACAGACTGGACATGTTGGGGTTGTCTTCCACGACCAGAATTTTACGCTGCCCTGCGCCGCCCATGACCAAACCCCTCTTTCGCACAGGTCAATCCACTCCACCGGGGCTGACGCCCGGTGGGGTCGATCCCATAGTCTTTATGTCGTCCGAAACAGGGGTTAGCTTGAGATAGCTCAAGTCTCGGGGGGGCCCCCCGGGGGCTCCCAGAAGGTCCGGGCCCGGGCGGTTCTCGCACGGCGGTAATCCGGACGCAGCAGGGCGGCCCCCGCGTGGTGCGCAATGGCCGTTACCAACCGGTCCAGCCCCGTGCCGTTGATGGCCGAGACCGCCACGGTCTCGCCCGCGGCGGCATCGTGGAATGGCTCCACCGGCTGCCCATTTAGAAGATCAATCTTATTGAGAACCACCAGCCGCTTTCGATCCGAGGCGTGGATCTGCGCCAGGGTCTGCTCGACTTCGGCCGTCTCCTGACGGTGATTGCCGCTCGAGTAGTCGATCACATGCAAGAGCAAATCCGCGTCCACCACCTCGTTGAGCGTGGCCCGGAATGCGGCAAACAGCGGCGCCGGCAGTTTGCGGATAAAGCCGATGGTATCGGTCAGCAGAACGTGACGCCCGCTGTCATGGGCCATGATCCGTGAGGTCGGATCCAGCGTGCAAAACAGCCGGTCCTCCGCCCAAACACGCGAGCGGGTGAGTGCATTGAAAAGCGTCGACTTCCCGGCGTTTGTGTAACCAACCATGACAACCTTGAAGAGCCCGTCGCGTCCCCGCCGCTGCACTTCGCGTTCGCGGTCAATCTTCTCCAGGTCCTTTTTGAGGCGCTGAATCCGTTTGCCGACCAGACGGCGATCAACCTCCAACTGCGTCTCGCCCGGACCCTTCGAGCCGATGCCGCCCCACTGCTTGGAGAGGTGCGTCCACTGTCCCGCCAGCCGAGGGTAGAGATACTCGTACTGCGCCAGTTCCACCTGAGTCTTCGCTTCCTTTGTGTGCGCATGGCGGGCGAAGATCGCCAGGATGAGGATCGAGCGGTCAATCACCTTCGACCCGAGCTCTTCTTCGAGGTTGCGAATCTGAGATGGCGACAGCTCCTCGTCGAATACCACGAGGTTGGCGCCGGTCTGCGCGATCATCTCGGCGATTTGCTCGAGCTTGCCCTTGCCGACCACGTGCGCCGGATTGACCCGGAGCATGCGCTGCAAGACGGTGCCAACCACACGCCCCCCGGCCGACTCCAGCAGCCGCCCGAGTTCCGCGAGGGACTCGTTCACGAACGAAGCCGTCTCGTGGCGGCAATGCACACCGACCAGGATGGCGGATTCCGCTGTCTGAGAGGTTGGCAGAAGGGTGCTCAAGGTGCTGCCTAAGGCGTACCCGGCCCGCTCGACGCGGTCATTCTCACATCGACATACGTCTCGGCCCGGATGCCGGATATCCAATCCTCAACGACCTTGTTCGTCTTGTCGCGACGCGCCATTTCGCGAACGGAATCCCAATCATTGGTCAGGTCAAACGATTTCGCCTGGCGCCGGTCCAGCACACGCAGGATGTGCCAGCCGAACTGCGTGGACACCGGACCAACGACTTCACCGGTTTTCGATCCCTCAAGCGCGGCCTTGAACTCCGGGAACATCTCGTTGATCGGATACCATCCCAGCTCGCCGCAATTCTTTCGCGACTCCTCGTCCTCGGAATAAATCTGGGCAAGCGCGCAAAAGTCCGCCCCGCCCCGGATCGCCGTGACCAGCGAATCGGCCAGCGCAAAGACACGCGCCGAATCCGTCAACGAAGGCGTGAGGGAGAGCAGGATGTGGCGCGCGTGCACCCGCCCGCGTGCTTTCTCGACACACTGAATCAGGTGCAGCCCGTACCGGGTTTGAACGATCCCTGAGATCTGCCCAGGGATGAGGGCCATGGCCGCGGTCTCAAACGCCGGCACCATGTCCCCCTGGCCGAACCACCCCAGATCGCCGCCGGCCTCGGCGGAAAGATCGGTCGAATATTGACGCGCCGCTTCCTCGAACGCCAGGCCGTTGGTGATCTGCTGGAGAATGTCCGTCAGCCTCGCACGGGCGGAATCGACCGTCGCCTCCGACGTCGTCACCGGAATCAGAATGTGCGCGAGCTTGATGGCTTCCGGCTGGATTGGAAGCGAGTCCTGGTAACGATCATAGAACTCGCGCACTTCGCCGTTGGAGACCGCCACCGTGGAGAGCTTGCGCTGGATCAGTTTCTGTTTGAGAATCTGGTCGCGGACTTCCTGGCGGTAACGAACCCGCAGATCCCGCTCCGTCATGTTTTCCTTCTGCAATTCGGCCTGGAACTCCGCGTCCGTGGCAAACTGGGATCGGAGCGACTGAATGTGCTCCGCCAGTGCCTGATCCACCTCATCGGCGGTGACCTTAAGCAGCGTGTCCTTCTCGGCTTCGATCAGGATCAACTCGTCGTTGATCATCTGCTCGAGGATGGCGGGTCCCAGCGAATCGCGAACGACGGGGTCATCGACTTTGCGCCGGGACTGCATGGCCAGGAGGGTGACCTGGGCCTCCCACTCCGAGCGGAGGATGACACGATCCCCGACTACCGCGATCGGGTCATCGAGCAGTTCCTCCGCGCATGCCGTGTCCGTCGCGATGATGAACGCCGGTACCGCAAGCAGCACACCGGCCATGCTCCGGACCAGACCTCTGAACTTGTGTATCATACCCTGCCCGCCTGAGTCCCCACGGAGTCGGTCTTCGGCGCCGCCAGGTTGCTCCGAAGCACCTCGTCATAGATCACGACCGGATGGAGAACAGACACAGAATCCTTGTACGCCGTGATCACCGAATCGGTGCGCAGTTTCTCCAGCCGGTCAAAGATCGCGTTCTGCGCCTCCTCGAACGGCCGTGGCTGCGGATCGCGGACGTCCAGGACTTCAATCACCGAATACTGGCCGACACCCGGCACGGGACCGCCCACCTCCCCGACCTTCATCGTCTGCGCGAATTCATAAATGCTCGGGTATCGATCCGGCAACACCCAGCCCAGATCGCCCCCGTTCTTGCGAAACCCGGGTCGCATGGTGTTCTTCTCAGCCAGTTTCTCAAGCGACGCACCGCGTTGCGCCTCACGCAGGATATTCTCCGCCGTCGCCTGGTCGTTCAACAGCACCTCGCGAACATGGTAGGACTTGGGCGTGATAAAACTGTCCGGATTGGCATCGAAATAGGCGCGGATGTCTTCGTTCGTTACACGGACATTTCTCGAAATCAGCGTTGTCCGCATCTTGTCGGCAATCAGCTTCTCCTGAAATTCCCGGAGCCGCTCCTTGTACAGTGGCGCCTGGTCGAGTTTCAGCTTCAACGCCTCCTCGCGGAGCAAATCGTAGAGCGCCACTTGGAAAGCCGTTTCCCGGATGTCCTCTTCGTCCATGAGGTCAGGACGCGCACCTGCGTCGCGGCTGTTGAACGTCTTCACGAACTGCTCCACCGTGACAGTCCCATCCGTGCCGTATGTCGCCAGGACCGCTTCCTTGGCTTCCGGCGCCAGACTCTCTTCCGGGATGTTGTAATAGGAGCTGATCTCCGCCGGGACCGTGTCCGCCAGCCCCGGAGCCACCTGCCGAAGGACGGTCACCCCGTCCGGTTTCAGCACGACATTGGCGCGGGTGCGGATTTCATCGAGTTGTTCAAGACGGCGCCTTTCCTGGTACTGCCGTTTCAACACCGTCTCGATTTGGGTCTTCAGAGAGTCGTACGGCCGGGATTCGACCTTGGAGCGCTTACTGACACGGATGATGTGCCAGCCGAAATCGGTCTGAATCGGCCCGCCCGTCTCTCCTTCACCGAGAGAAAAGGCCAATTCCTGCAGTGGGGCAAGAAGCTCGCCCCAGCGGAACTCGCGGCCAAAGTCCCCGCCGCGAAGAGCGGTCCCCTGATCGACAGAATACTTCTCCGCCAGGTCGCCAAAGTCCTCGCCCGCGTTGACTCGCGCCATCAGAGAATCGGCCAGCTCCTTCGACTCGACCATGATGTGCATCGGTTGTATCCGGTCGAACCAGTGGTCGTAGGCCTCGCGCATCGCGGATTCCGGCACGGTGGCCTTGTCCAATACCTCCGTCCGGAACAGTTCGTCGAGCAGAAACTTATCCTTCTCGCGGTCGACCAGCTCGAGAATCCCGATGTCCGCGTCCATCGCCTGCGAATATCCCCCGATGACCAGCAGTTGTTCTTCGATGAGCTTGTTGAGGTAGCGTCGCCGGATGTCGAGCTCGGCGTCGGCCGTCGGGTAGTTGATGTAAAGCGTCTCAAGATAGTCGGTGACCTCGCGCAGCTCGATCGGACGCCCGCCGACTTCGGCCACCACGGGCGATTTGACCTCGGTTTTCTTGGAGCAGCCGGCCAATAGTCCGACTGTTGCGGCAAGGAGGGCCAATTGCCCCATTCGATGCATTCTCATTCGCGTATCGTCTCTCCTTTTGCGGCGTGATCCACGGGATACGCCGGAATCGTCCCGCCCATCCAACGGGATCCCAAGTTACGCTTTCGCGGCGCCTGGGTCAAAGCGCTCATCGGGCCCCTTCCGGGCTCAGGAGGCCAGAATCTTCAGCATGTTGATCAGGCCCGGCAGGTCCGCCGAGCGGCCGATCTCCGGTCGAAGTTCCACACGGAACGGCGGCCCGCTGGCGAAGGAAGAGCGCGCCCCGAGACCCTGACGCCACCGTCCGACACGGTTCCGGTCGATCACCGCCGCCGGGTCGAACAGCGCCGTCCACTGCGGCCCCTTCGCCGATGCCCGCGCCACCCCGGCCATCTCCGCCAGGACCTTGGCCCGTGTCATATCCAAAAGCAGGCGTGCCTGTGACGGCGGTGTCCCAAAACGGTCTGTCATCTCCACCTGCAGATCATCGACCTGCTCCGGCGCCCGCGCCTCCGCCATCCGTTTGTACATCTCGAAGCGCTGCTGGTTGTCCGCGATGTAGTCATCCGGGATGAACTTTTCGCCCTCCACCTCGATCTGGGCGGTCACCGGGTGGGAGGAAACGACGCTCGTCCCGCGAATCTGCTCCACCGCCTCCTCCAGCATGCGGCAGTAGAGGTCAAACCCGATCTCCTCGATAAACCCGTGCTGCTGCCGTCCAAGAATATTGCCCGCCCCCCGGATCTCAAGATCGCGCATCGCCAGATGGAATCCGGACCCCAGCGCGGTGTGCTCCTCGATGGCCTTCAACCGGCTGTTGGCAATGGTCGTGAGGGTGGAAAACGGCGGTGTCAGGAGATACGCGTACGCCTGCCGCGCCGAACGCCCCACCCGGCCCCGCAACTGGTACAGTTCCGAAAGGCCGAAGCAGTCCGCGCGATGGATGATGATCGTGTTCACGCTCGGAAGATCAAGGCCCGACTCGATGATCGCCGTGCACAGGAGCACATCAAACTCATGGTGGTAAAACCGCACCATTACCGATTCCAGTTCACGCTCCGGCATTTGTCCATGCGCAACGGCGATCCGAAGCGTGGGAATCAGACGCCGGAGGAAGTCGGCCATCGCATGGATGGTGCGCACCCGGTTGTGAACGAAGTAGACCTGCCCGCCGCGGTCAACCTCGCGCATGATCGCTTCCGTCACGATCTCCGGATTAAACTCGCGAACCTCCGTAATAACCGGCATCCGGTCCTTCGGCGACGTGTTGATTAAAGACAGGTCCCGTGCACCTAGGAGCGACATCTGCAAGGTGCGTGGAATCGGCGTCGCCGTCAGCCAGAGCGAGTCCACCCGGCGCTGCAGTTGACGCAACTTCTCCTTGTGCGCCACCCCGAAACGCTGCTCCTCATCGACGATCAACAGTCCGAGGTCGCGGAACTGAATGTCCTTTTGCAGTAGACGGTGCGTCCCGATGACGATATCGACCGCGCCGCGACGGATGTCATCGACCACCTGCTTTTGTTCCTTCGCGGTCCGAAACCGCGACAGTGTCTCGATCCGAACCGGAAACTCCGAAAGCCGCTCCCGAAACGTCGTCAGGTGCTGCTGGGCGAGAATCGTGGTCGGCACCAGCACCGCCACCTGCTTGTGGTCGCAGGTCGCACGGAAGGCCGCGCGGATGGCCACCTCGGTCTTCCCATACCCGACATCCCCGCAAATCAGGCGATCCATCGGCGCCGGATCGGACATGTCCAGACGCACCGCCGCAATCGCCTTGTCCTGGTCCGGTGTTTCGTCGAAGACAAACGAGTCATCTAACTGCCGGATCCACTCGTTGTCGGCGGTGAAGGCGAACCCCGGCTGCGCCTTCCGTTCGGCGTAAAGCGAGATCAACTCCTCGGCCATGTCCAAAAGCGCCTTCTTGGCCCGGCTTTTGGTCTTCTCCCATGCCGTACCCCCCAGCTTTGAGAGCGTCGGCTTGCCCTCCCTGCCGGTGAACTTATGGACCCGGTCAAACTCCTCGATGGGAACAAAGAGCCGGTCTTCCCCCTGAAACAGCAGGAGCAGGCAATCCCGCCGGCGACCCTCCACTTCGATCGACTCGAGCCCGCGGAAACGGGCGATGCCGTGGTCGACATGCACGACATAGTCGGCCTTCTTCAACTGCGTGTAGCTGGAGAGCGCCAACCCCTCCTGGAATCGCCGGCCATGCTGGCGTGTCTTGTAGCGCCGAAAGATCTCATGCTCGGTCAGTACCGCGATCTGCGCGGCCGGCAGGATATACCCGCCCTGCAGGCCCGGATGAACCACCTCCACGTAGGTCTGAACACCGGTCAAAAGCTCCTGCAAACGGCGCTTCTGGCCCTCGTTGTCGCAGCACACGACCACATCGGACGGGGCCTTCGCCAGATTGATGACCTCTTCCTGCAGCCGTTCGATGCTGGACATGACCGGCGGAGGCGCCAGCGCGCCGAAGTCGATCTCATCCGGGGCGTTCCCCCGGAAAGCGCGTGTGCGAACATGAACATGCCCCTTCGCCTCCGCCCAAACCTGTTCATCTCCCCATATCATCTCCGGGCGGGGAACATCGGGGAATTGGCGATCCAGCCTTTCGGCAAACCGCTCAATCTCCGCCCGCAGCCGCTCGTACTCGCCTGCCAGTAGATCGAAATCCTCAGACAATTGGACCGCGTGTTCGTCGAAGTAATCGAACAACCGTGCCCGTGGCTGTCCGACCGTCCCTGCCAGCCACTCGAGCCCGGGTCGCTCCGGATCGTACTCCACCCGCTCGCGCCACTCGGGATCGAGCCTAGAGGACTTCCAGCCCGCCTCGTATTCCGTCCCGGCGCTCATCACCTCGCGGCTGGGCAGGATGACACACTGCTCCCGGCGGGCGGTGGATCGTTGCGTGGAAACCGAGAATGTCCGGATGGACTCGACCGTGTCGCCGAAAAACTCGATGCGCAGCGGCTCGGATTCCGTGTACGTGAAAACATCGATAATCCCGCCGCGGTGCGAAAACGTTGCGGCCTGCTCAACCAGCGGCTGCGATCGATACCCAAGGTCAACCAGCCGCCGAAGAAGCCGGTCGAGTGGAATGGACTCTCCAACCCTCACACGCAGCGACGCGGCCTTCAAGGCGGAAGGCGGCAGGGTCGGTTCCAAGGCCGCCCGAAGATGGGTCACCACGATCAGTTCGCGCGTGTCAAGAATGCGCCAAAGGGTTTCCAGTCGCCGGCCGGTCGCTTCCGGACCGGGGGTGCGAAACTCGTAGGGGAGAGTCTCCCAGGCATTGAATCGCGCCACGTTTTCGGCGCCAAGCAGGTGGGTCAAATCCTCCTGCCATCCGGCCGCCCGGTCCGCATTGGCGGTGATGATCAGCCAGGGACGGGGAGCTTGCAGGTATGATCGCGCCACGAGGCACGGACCCGCCGACCCGGTGAGCCCGGTGACATCAACAACGGCGCTTCCGCCGGCATCGATCCGCTCCCGCAAGGGCGCCCATCCCGGATGCCGTTCGATGCCACGCAGGATCGTATCGAACGGCCCCGGCTTCCTTCTGCCGATTCCGCGCAACCGTTCGCCTGACTTGATCGCTTCTTCCATGGGAATCAGGTTCTACCGGCACGCCCCGGCATCGTTCCCGCCGTCGAGACCTTCCGGCGTGCCAGGGGTTTGCGCCCGGCAATGACAATGCGCGGCGAGTCCACCGTGTACGGGGTGCCCGCAAAATCGCCAAACGCATGGGTGACATCCAAACCGGCCCGTTCGAACATCACGACCATCTCCGCCAGAGTGTACAGCCGCAGCGAAAACCGTGTCTCCCGTCGCCGGCCATCGGGAAAAACGAGTATACGGCGGCTGTTCAGCCGCCCCTTGTTCCAGTCGAATGCCGGTGTCTCGACCACCACGCCGCGTCCCATCGGCATCCATTGCTGCCACTGCGGACTGCGGACAATCCGGTCGCGGTTGATGGTATCAACCAGCAGCCGTCCGCCCGGCTTGAGGGCCGCCGCGGCACGCGCCACGACCTGAAAGTTGTCTTCTTCCAATTCGAAGTACCCGATGGAGGTGAACATGTTCACGGCGGCATCGAAGATCGGCTTCAGTTCCATACTCCGGACATCACTTTGAATCAGCGCGATCTCAACGCCCGCGCGTTTGGCCGCCGCCCGCGCGCGCCGCAGGAACAACGGATTGATATCGACGCCCGTGACCCGCATCCCGGCTTCGGCCAGAAGGATGGCATGCCGCCCATAGCCGCAGCAGACATCCAGAACCCGGTGGTTTCGCCGCAGGGCGAGCACCTTGCGCACCAAAGCGGCTTCGGGTCCCGCCGAACGCGCATCCCGCTTCCGGTAGATGCGCAGGTAGTCTGAGTCAAAGAACTCCGTCCACCATTCGGCCATAGCAACCCCCAGTGGCAGATACACGAAAAGCCCACACCCTCCGGGGAGGGGGTGGGTCCGGTTTCATAGTGTTTCACCCCGCTTCAAAAATCAACGGCTTTCGCCATGGCCTGGCGACTCACTATCATCTTGCGTTTCGGCGTCCCAAGCCGTTAGGTCGAATCGATTCCCGGGGGTGATGACGCCCTCGCGCGGGAGAAACAGACACCCATGCGGACCGAATTCCTCCCATTCTCATCGCCCACCATCGACGAAAGCGACATCGCCGAGGTGGTCGCCACGCTTCGCGGCGGCTGGCTCACCTCGGGCCCGCGCGTGCGCGAATTCGAGCAGCGCTTTGCAGAGCGCATCGGCGCGCCGCATGCCATCGCGGTCAACTCCTGCACCGCCGCCCTGCATCTGGCCCTCGAGGCCGTGGGCGTCGGTCCGGACGATGAGGTCATTACCTCGACCATGACCTTTGCCGCCACCGGAGAGGTCATCCGGTACCTCGGCGCTCGCCCGGTCCTCGTGGATATTGATCCGGCCACGTTGAACATGGATCCGATCCAACTCGAGGAGGCAATCAAGCATTGCCGCCGTCCCCGCGCGATCATCCCCGTTCACATCGGCGGGCTCGCCTGCGACATGGATCCGATCATGGCTTTAGCCGCAAAGAACGGTCTCCGTGTCATCGAGGACGCCGCCCACACGCTGCCCACCCTCTACAAGGGAAGAATGATCGGCGTGATCGGCGATATCACCTGTTTCTCATTCTACTCGACCAAGACAATTACCACCGGCGAAGGGGGGATGGCGGTGACCGCCGATTCCGCCCTCGCCGATCGCATGCGCGTGATGAGCCTGCACGGCATCAGCAAAGACGCCTGGAAACGCTACACCGCCGCCGGGTCGTGGTACTACGAAATCCTCGCGCCCGGCTTCAAGTACAACATGCCCGACATCCTGGCGGCACTCGGGTTGTCGCAACTGCGGCGCGTCGATGAGTTCCACGCCCGCCGTTGCGCCATCGCCCGTCGCTACCACGAGGGATTGAAGGAGCACTCGGATGTCATCGAGCTTCCGCCGGATGCCGCCGCCGGTGGCATGCACTCCTGGCACCTGTACATCATCAAACTCAACCTCGGCGCTTGGCGGCTCGATCGCGCCATGTTTATCGAGGAGATGAAAAGGCGCAACATCGGGTGTTCGGTTCACTTCATCCCATTGCACATGCACCCGTATTACCGCGAGACGTACGGTTACGCGCCCACCGACTTCCCCCATGCCAAAGCGGTGTACGAGCGCATCGTCAGTATTCCGATCTTTCCCGGCATGAGCGACGCCGATGTCGATTCCGTCATTGATGCGATTCGCGAGATTCGCGGCCAATTCGCGGTGTGATCATGGGAAAACGGCTCTTCGATGTGGTCGCTGCAACGCTGGGGCTTCTGGTTCTCTCTCCCGTCTTTCTGATGATCTCCCTGGCGGTGAAGCTCTCCGGACCCGGACCGGTCTTCTTCCGACAGGAACGGATCGGACGGCGATTTCAACCGTTTACGATCCTGAAATTCCGCAGCATGCGACCCGGAAGCGAGGGGCCGCCATTGACCGTGCGGGGGGATGAGCGCATCACCGCTGTCGGACGCCTTCTGCGGCGAACAAAGCTCGATGAATTGCCGCAGCTCTGGAATGTCCTGAAAGGGGAGATGAGCCTGGTTGGCCCCCGTCCCGAAGTGAGGAGTTACGTTGAGATGTTCCGGAACGACTACGAGGAAATCCTGACTCTCAGGCCGGGCATCACAGACCAGGCGAGCGTTGAGTTCCGTGACGAGGAAGTGCGACTCGCGCAATCAGCCGATCCCGATGCCCTCTACCGGTCAGAGATTCTCCCCCGCAAAATCCGCCTCGCGAAGGACTATGTGCGGACTCGCAATGGCTGGAGCGATTTCCTGCTGTTGCTTCGCACAGTGCTCCACCTCTAAGATTGCCCGCAACAGTGCCCTTCCCGAGCAGAGACATGCCCTGCTGTTGGCCGAAATCGATGTCGAGGGAGCCTTTACCCCCTCTCCCCCGGAGAGGGAGAGGGTGGGGGTGAGGGGGAGACCACGTGTGCCGGGCAGGAACAGTTAGCCCATAGGTCAGGTCTCAAGACTTCTTGACCGACTCAACCAGTTGCATGAAATCATCGAGCGCATTGACCACGGTCGCTTCGGGGCCCGTCAGCTTGAAAAACACCGGCCCCTCCGGCGCTTCGACGATTGCGCCCAGCATTCGATACCCGGGGCGGTTTTCCGTTTGCCCGGACATTGGGCCGCCCATCGACGCCGTGTAGGTCCCCGACAGGTCGATCGTCCTGACTTTCATCTCCGAGATCATATGCTCGGAGATTCGCGCCTTGTCCTTTGACGCCGAACCATCGGCCTGAACGAACTGGCCGATCCAGCGATCAATGTTCGACTCGACATCGCCACCCTGCCCCGGTCCGAAGAAAAACACCGCGCAATCGGCGGCATCGGCCCCATCCCCGACGATGTACGTGGCCTTCCGCATCTGACGCTCCGGCCCGATTTTCCAATTCGCCGGAACCGACCACGTAATACCCGCGACCGCGGCCGATCCGCCGGCGGTCTCGCTTGTGGCATGGGGGTTGGGTCTCTCGGCGGGCGCGGTTTGTGGGGCCTCGTTCTTCGCCACGGTCTCGACATTCGAATCGCCGCATCCGGCGAAAACACCCAATCCCACACCGGCAAAAGCGATCGTGATCACCTGTTTCCACATCCGTGTCATGGCCAAACTTCCTTTCATTGGAGGATTGAAAACACGCGGCCCGGGGTATCAAAGTCTGGCAGGGCGGCGGGCACTGGGACCGACTACAACAAAAGCGGGAGACGGGACTCGAACCCGCGACCAACAGCTTGGAAGGCTGTGACTCTAGCCACCTGAGTTACTCCCGCAAACCATCGAGTTCAGTATACTCCGAACCTCCGTTTTCGATCAATGGGAAACAGCGCCAAAGTCGCGCTTACGAACGCCCCCGAAGGAGTGCAACTTTGAGCAGTTCCTCCCCACGGTCGGATTTCAGCCAGAGCAGATAAACCCCTGAGGCGACATCTTCCCCCTGCTCATTGACCCCCCGCCAGAATCCCGCGGGTCCGTAGAAACGGCCCGCGTACACCGGCTGCCCGGCGCTCGTCAGAATTCGATACTCGGTCGTCTGGGTGTATTCCATCCCCGGGTTGACAATCTGGATGAAGCCGTCCGTCGTGGGATTCGGCCAGATCTCATAGCGGTCGGTCTGAAAGCGTTCATTCAAACCCGCCGCCTCTCCGGCCCTGACGATCCCGTATCCCATCGCATTGTCGGGTTGATCCGCCTGCGTGGCGGTTGACCGGAGCCGCAAGATGAGATCGTATGGCGTCAGCGACGGATCGTCCTCCAATAAGAGCGCGCACAAACCCGCGACCAATGGTGTCGAGAAGGACGACCCGCTCTTGAATGAAAACGACCCGCCCGGGCTCGCCGACCAGACCTGCACCCCCGGCGCCATCACATCGGGTTTGATGCGTCCATCGGCGGATGGGCCGAACGAGGAAAACGCCGCACGGTCTCCCTCGATTGTCGAGGCGCCCACGGCCAAGACCGAGTCTCCGTCCGCAGGCACGATGATGTAGTACCAGGCATCGTCGGCTTCATTGCCGGCGGCGGTCACGACCAGAAGGCCGCGCGCTGCCGCCATGTCCGCGGCAATGGTCGCCGGCGCGGTATTCCCATCCAAATCGGCATACTCATACCAGTCGGTATACCCCAGCGAACTGGAAAGCAGGTCGCACCCGATTGAATCCGCCCACTCCAGCCCCGCGATCCAATGCTCCTCCTCGATCTCAATCTCCTGATTCGTGTACTCCGTCTTGGCGAGGGCGTAGCTGGCCCCGGGCGCAGCGCCAATGAGTTCACCGGGCAAAAATCCCCCGCACACCGAGAGGGTTGCCGTCCCATGTCCCATCTCGGCAGGATCTTCATCGCCGACATTGGTATCCCCGGGAATCCCGCTTAAGAAATTCCGGGTGGCAATCACATCGAGCGAGGCGAAGACCGGATGATCGAGATCGAAGCCCGTATCGAGCAGCCCCATCATAACCCCGTGGCCATCGAGTCCGATCTCGTGCAACCGATCCACCTCAATGGCCCCGATCTGCGCCGCGCTGAGGCCATAGTCGTATGAATCGGATCCCGGTGTGATTCCGGGGCGAGGCAGGGAAGGAATCGTGCTCTCAACCACCGGTTTTCGCCGGAAGACGATGACGGGCCGCAACGAATCGACGAATTCCAGGGACGCCAGAGCCGCCAGCCGTGCTTGGGGCACCTTGCCAGCGACGGCATTCAGCCAGCGGCTTTCGGCCCGCCATTCCAGGCCCGCGTCAATGAGCGCCCGGCGATAACTCGCCGAAACAGGAACATCCTGCTCGCGGGAAATCATTGCACCGCGTTTCGAAATCCGGGCCAACGCCCGCTCCGAGACCAGTGATCCGCTCGCCAGCTTGGCAGCGGCCTCCGGGCCTTTGTCACGCAAAAACACCCACACCGGAGTCCCGCCCGAAACGGCCTGATACACACGATCAAGTACCTGAGCGGCTTGGGTGGAGGAAAGAGGAATTCCGAGAGCGCCACACCAAAGTGAGACCACGCAGGGAATCAGGATGGAACAGACTTGGCGACAGCGCGGAGATATCATGATCGAAATGGGATCCCCGCTAGAGGACTCGGCTGAAGAACTCCCGGACCCGCGGATTGGGGGCGTTCATCAGGACCTCCTGCGGCGGTCCCTCCACCAGGATTCGGCCCTCATCCAGAAACGCCACACGGCTGGCCGCCTCGCGGGCGAACCCCATCTCGTGGGACACAACGATCATTGTCATCCCTGATTTCGCCAGTTGACGCATCACGCCCAGGACCTCCCCAATCATTTCCGGATCGAGCGCGGAGGTCGGTTCGTCGAAGAGCATGATCTTGGGTTGCATGGCCAGCGCGCGGGCAATTGCCACCCGTTGCTGCTGCCCCCCCGACAACTCTGCGGGGTAGTTCCCGAGTTTGTCCGAAAGCCCGACCCGCGCCAACTGCTCCCGGGCGAGGGACTCAACTTCCCCGCGCGGGGCGCCCCGGACAATCCGCGGCGCCAGGGCGACATTCTCAAGCGCCGTTAGATGAGGAAACAGGTTGAACTGCTGGAAGACCATCCCGACACGAGTCCGCACCTCATCGATACTCTGGCAGGCGGGGTCGATCCGTACCCCGGCCACATCGATTGTACCCTCGTCGATCGTTTCGAGCCCATTGAAGCATCGTAGCAACGTCGATTTCCCGGACCCGGAGGGACCGATGAGCACCACGACCTCGGATGTCGCCACGTCCAGATCAACACGGTCGACCGCGACCAGCGAACCAAAACGCTTGGTCACGCCCCTCGCCGAGAGCGCGTAATGATTGGTGGCCTTGAGGGTACTGCTCGTCATCAGCGTCGGTGGACCGTCCCGAATCCCTTCACCGCAAACCGGCGCTCCAGGGAACGGGTGAATTTCGTCAGCATCAGCGTCATCGCGAGATAAACCATACCCACGATGAGCCAGGTCTGAAAATCGACAAAGTACTGCGAGTAGTACTCGCGTCCCGCACGGGTCAGTTCGCGCAGGCCGATGATTGACACCAGGGATGAATCTTTCAGGCACGCGATGAATTCGCTGGCCGATGGCGGGATGATGACCCGTGTGGCTTGCGGCAGGATTACATACCGCATCGTCTGGCGCTTGCTCATTCCGAGGGAGGCGGCGGCCTCGTGCTGGCCATGGGCGACCGACTCAATCCCGGCCCGGAAAATCTCGGCCAGATAGGCGGAATAACAGATCCCGACCGCGATCACTCCCGCGGTGAAACGCTCCAGGTTGAGAATCCGTCCCAATCCGAAGTAGATGAAGAAAATCTGCACCAAAAGCGGAATGCCGCGCAGAATGTCCACATACGCCTTGGCGCCCCACGCAAACAGGCGGCTCCCTGAGATTTGCAGCAGACCAACGGCCAACCCCAGGAACACCGCCAGCGCATACGACAACAGCGTCACCCCGATGGTGGCCGGGATGGCGGGGGCGATAAACTTCAGTATGCGCAGCGCCAGTGCGCCTTGTTCTGCCGAAAATTCGATGTTCGACCCTCTCCCCGTGGTCGCTTGCCCAAGCGGTGAAAACTATCACGAAGGGTCTCCCGATTCAACCGGTTTCCCATTCCACCGAACTTATTGCCAGCCTTGGGGAAAGCCCCGTCGGTCAGCCTCCCCCGGGCCTCGTGTCACCGGGTGACGCTTGCAGGATTGAAATGCCGGTCAGGAAGGGTGCAACAGGACGGACAGAAGCCGAGAATCATCCCCCCGCGCCAAACCAGCGGTCATGGATGGTATCGTAGCGCCCGTCGCGGCGAATGGCACGCAGGGCCGCGTTGACCGCCTCCAGCAGTTCGCGGTCGTGGGTCCGCACGGCAAACCCGTACTTCTCCGAGGTCAGAGTCGGGCCCACGATCTTGGCCGACTGCCGCTCCCGGATGAGCATCTCGGTCGTCGGCAGGTCGTTGATCACCGCATCGACCCGGCCGTTCTCCATGTCGATAAACGCCGCGCTGATGTTCTCGAAGCTGACCACCTTGGCGCCGTCAATGGTCCGTGCCTGCCGTTCGCCGGTGGTGCCCAATTGCACGCCGATCGATTTGCCGGCAAGGTCTTCCACGCTGGTGATGGATTCATCATACAACGGAACCGCCAGCGCCTGCCCCGCGTCGTAGTAGGGGTCCGCAAAGGATACTTCCTGCGCACGGTCGGGCGTGATCGTGAAGGCCGATGCAATCATATCGTACTTGCCCGTTGTCAGCCCGGTCACGATGCCATCGAACGGTGTCACGATGAACTCCGGCGCGCACTGCAACTCGCGGCAGATCTCTGTGACCAGATCGATGTCAAAGCCCACGATCTGCCCATTGTCCGTGTCGACCGTTTCAAACGGCGGGTAGGTGGCATCGGTTCCGATGCGCAGGACGCCCGACTTTTCAATCCGGGCCATCCCCGACTCCACACCGCCGCCGCAACTCAACGCCCCCAAAAGGACGGTCAGGATTGCGGCAATCCCAAGCACCGCCGAAACCCCCGCGAATCGCTGCATCGAATAATCCCTCGTCATGGCCGAAATGTTGCGATCCCGTGCCACCGGGTACAAGCAAAAACGCCGTCCCGGGGGACGGCGCTTTGTCGAGACACAGTGCCGGCGTCAGATCGCCGACCCGGTTCCCTGTCCCCCCGCCTCACGAATACGGAATTTCGATACCCCGGATTCAACATCGAGATAAATCTGGACCGCCCGTGTGTCAAAATCAGGCGACTCGAGCAAACCATCCCGTTCGGTCAGGTCGATGGATCCGGTCGAAAACGAGCTCATTGCGGATTCCCGCTTTAACCGCAGGCCCGCACCGGCGGGAATAACCATGTCGATGGAAGCCGCGCCGCAATCGATTTCGCAATCGATCCGGGCCGAGCGGTTCCCGAAGGCGATGTCCACATCCGCCGCGCCGGTCTGCAAATTGAGTTTCTCCACGATCAAGTCTTCCAGGTCCAACCGCACCTGGGCCGCGCCGGCGTCCACGTTCAGGTCAAGCGGAAGGGAATCGTTTACTTTCAAGATCCAGCGCTCACGGTCTGAATCGCCGAAACTGAAGTGCCGGTGAGAACCGGACCCAGGAGAAAGCGTGACTTCCATCCGCCCATCGCGGCTTTCGCTCTCCACAGACACACGGTCCCCGCGTGTGTAAAGCTGCCCCTCCAGAATCTGACCGCCGGATACACCGCCCCGCAGCTTCAATCGTCCCCCGCCGAAATCCATGTTCAATGTAACGGCGTTAATGTCCCCGCTGCCGGACACCGACACCTGTTGCTCATCATCGCCATTGATCTCCCATGTTCCCGAAAACAGGTCGGACCGAGGGTTGCCGATAACCGCGTAGGCAACGGTCGCCACGATGATGATGGGGGAGAGGTAAGCCAGCGGCTTCAGATTCTCGGTCGCGCCGAAGATCTTCTCAATGCCGATGGCGATCAAGAGGAGCGGCCAGAGCACCACAAACGCCTCCCACACCCGGAAACTGAGCACGCCCGTCGTGTTCAAAAGCAGGAGGACACCGATCAGAATCAGGATGACCCCGGTTCGCAATCTACCGACCGCCATTTTGCGCCTCCGCGGTGTGGACTCCATTCGAATCCGAATGTGTTGAACGGTTCGGTTTCGTCGCCTGGTAGATCAACGCGCCGCCGATTCCGATGATGACCAGCGGCCACACATAATCGAAGTCAAACCAGTAGAACGCCCGGTCCATCAGGAATATCCCGCCGAGCGCGACCAGGATGACCCCCGGGAGAAAGCCCGATCCGCGCTTTGGGGTTTCTCCCGGGCCCGTTGGCGCCGCCGACAGCGCCGC
>JBFMFQ010000005.1:0-36448 GCA_040752075.1 Candidatus Zixiibacteriota bacterium
GATGCCAGATCACGGGGCGCTGTTTCATTCTCCTGCCTCCAACCGGTTCCCGGATGACCTTTGGAACGTCATTAAGCGCTATATTCCGGTTGATGCTGCGGGATGACTGACGGGAGGCTATTCAATCAAGGTGACCATGTCGATCGAAGTGGCGGTAAGGGCAACCAAAGCCGCAGCGGCGAGAATGACAGCCGAGAGCAGGCGATTCGGTCTGGTTGCATACGTGGGGGGGATTCCAGAAGAAATCGCGGCATCATTCGCATCAGCATTTGGCTGCCCCCTGGCCCATCTCCCATCGCTCGGAACACATCGCCAGTACCCGACCACTGTGAAGATTGCCAACTTGATTTACCTCCACTTTCCGCATGCATTCCGACGGCCCGTGTCCTGGATATACCGGGGATTTCGGCTGGTGAACAGGTCAAAGCTGCCGACCGAGTACCGGTTCGAGCCAATCTGGCGAGCGGACAATTCGCCAGTCCTCCTGGTCGATGATAGTTGCCTGACAGGCGAAACCCTGCGCTTCTGGAAACGGATGATTTCTGAGAACTGTTCCCGTCCCGTCGTATCATTCGCGCTGACAGCGACCGGCCGAGTCAAACCGGACTACTACCACTCGCGAAAATGGCAATCATTCTCTTGGAGACCGGTCGGGCTGTAAACCGCCGTCCCTACACCATCCGGCGCCCGGTCGGGTCATCGCTGTCCGCGTCCAGCCATCGAGCGGACACCACCGAGCCCTTGACCGTGACAAGAAGACGGTAGCACTCCCCGTCGCAGTGAAACTCGACAACCGTAGCGGAGCCCTCGCCATCGATGGCGATGTGATGGATCTCGCGCTTGATGGGCGCGTCCTCCGGATCGGCTGAGTCTTGCTCGTGTGGTTCCATTTCGCCTCCATCCCATTACGGCGCGACAACCCGTTTTGGGAGGCGGCGTCATCCGGTCATAAGCCAGATCAAACGCGGGCCCGGACGGACGATTTCCGGCGTTTGCCACCCTTGGCCGGCGGTTCGGAGAGAGTCCATCGCCAACCCGAGATCTCCGGCATGTCCTCCCCGTGCTGGTGGATGTAATGCCGGTGGTCGAGCAGACGGTCCCGGAGATACTGCTTGGCATAGGCCGCACGAGACCCCAGCCCGGCAACGCGGTCAATGACATCGCCGGCGAGATGGAACCGGTCGAGGTCGTTGAGAACCACCATGTCAAATGGAGTCGTGGTGGTTCCCTCCTCCTTGTAACCGCGCACATGCAGATTCCGGTGGTTGTTGCGGCGATAGGTCAGCCGGTGAATCAGCCAGGGGTAGCCGTGATACGCGAAGATAATGGGCCGGTCGGCGGTAAAGAGCGTGTCAAAGTCCTTGTCGCTTAAGCCATGCGGGTGCTCGCTGCGCGGCTGAAGAGTCATCAGGTCCACAACGTTGACGACACGCACTTTCAGGTCGGGGAATTGCTCCCTTAAGATCTGAACCGCCGCGAGTGTCTCCAATGTCGGGCTGTCTCCCGCACAAGCCATCACCACATCCGGGTCGCCGCCCTGATCGTTGCTGGCCCATTCCCAGATGCCCAGGCCGGCCGTGCAGTGCTTGATGGCGGAATCCATGTCCAGCCACTGCAGCGCGGGCTGTTTGCCCGCAACAATGACATTGATGTAATTGCGGCTGCGCAGACAGTGATCGGTGACCGACAAAAGGGTGTTCGCATCCGGCGGCAGATACACACGGATGATGTCGGCCTTCTTATTCACCACATGGTCAATGAACCCCGGGTCCTGGTGGCTGAATCCGTTGTTGTCCTGCCGCCAGACATGGGACGTGAGCAGGTAGTTCAGCGATGCAATCGGCCGGCGCCAGGGAATGTCGCGGGTCACCTTGAGCCACTTGGCGTGCTGGTTGAACATCGAGTCAATGATGTGGATAAACGCCTCATAGCAGGAGAAGAGCCCGTGCCGTCCCGTGAGGAGATAGCCCTCCAGCCATCCCTGGCAGAGGTGCTCGCTCAAGACCTCCATGACCCGGCCATCCGGGGAAATATGCTCATCGGTCTTCAGGATCTCCGCGGTTGAGACCCGGTCGGTGGCCTCGAAGATGGCGCCGAGGCGATTCGAGGCAGTTTCGTCGGGCCCAATCACGCGGAAGTTACGGTGATCCATGTTCCGCTTCATGACATCGCGAAGGAAGGTGCCCATCACCCGGGTGGCTTCGGCCTCCACGGTGCCCGGCGTTTCCACACGGACCGCATAATCGTGAAAGTCCGGCATGCGGAGATCGGCCATGATCGCGCCGCCGTTCGTGTGCGGATTGGCGCCCATGCGCCGCGTTCCCTTCGGCGCCAGTTCGGCAAGTTTCGGGATCAGTTTGCCCCGCTTATCGAACAATTCCTCGGGCCGGTAACTCTTCATCCACTTCTCCAGAAGCTTCAGATGAGCAGGCTTGGAGGCCAGGTTCGCCAGCGGCACCTGGTGCGATCGGAAGGACCCCTCGGTCGGCAACCCGTCGACCTCTTTGGGTCCGGTCCAGCCTTTCGGTGTGCGGAACACAATCATGGGCCACATCGGGCGCTTCTTGAACCCGCCCGCCCGTGCCTTGGCCTGGATATCCTGAATCTCGGCGACAACCGTGTCCAGCGTCGCCGCCATCGACTGGTGCATGGTTTCCGGGTCGCTTCCCTCGACGAAGTACGGCGTATACCCGTAACCACGGAACAGGTGATCCAATTCCTCATGGCTGATCCGCGCAAGCACCGTGGGATTGGCAATCTTGTATCCATTGAGATGCAGGATCGGCAACACGGCGCCATCATGCACCGGATTGAGAAACTTGTTCGAATGCCAGCTGGCCGCCAGGGGACCGGACTCGGCCTCGCCATCCCCGACCACGCACGCCACGAGCAGGTCGGGATTGTCGAACGCCGCCCCATAGGCATGGGCAATGCAATATCCGAGCTCACCGCCCTCATGAATCGATCCCGGCACCTCAGGCGCCACATGGCTCGGAATCCCGCCGGGGAAGGAGAACTGCTTGAACAAGCGCCGCATCCCTTCCTCGTCCTCGGACACATCGGGATACAGTTCGCTGTAGACACCCTCAAGGTAAGTATTCGCAACGAGTCCCGGTCCGCCGTGCCCGGGGCCCGTGACATAGATCATGTTCAGATCGCGCGCTTTGATGAGCCGATTGAGATGCACATAAATGAAATTCAACCCGGGAGTTGTCCCCCAGTGACCGAGCAGACGCGGCTTGACATGCTCGATCTTGAGAGGCACCCGAAGCAGGGGGTTGTCGTACAGGTAAATCTGACCAACGGAGAGGTAATTAGCGGCCCGCCAGTAGGCGTCCATCTTCTGCAGTGTGTCCGGAGACAAGGGTCCCTTCATCGCGCAACTCCTTTTGCTGTCGGCACTCCCCTGCTCATGTCGTCAGAATCGCGGTCGGGGTTCACCGCCTGGGTGTCACGATAGTCTGCACCGGCGCGTCGAACACGGGCATGCCACAAGCCGCTGCTGACGAGAAGATCGGGGAGATTGAAATTCAGAGCAGCGTTTGCCGGGGATGGCCGCCTCTCCTACGTCCGAAACATCACCGACTCCCGCTCGAACATCCGCGCCGTTACGAACACCATGAAGGCGGCGTAAAGACTGGTGATGCCCAAAACGAGCAGTGTCAGCGCCGCCTGCTGTTCACCCAAAAGGACATCACGGATGGCGAGGCACAGATTGACGACAGGGACAAAGGCGAGCGCAAAATTCAGTTTGATTCCCGGTACGAAGGTCACCATCGCCGGAATGATGAAGGCGAGAAGGATGGGAGTGACGTAGCTCTGCGCCTCCTTGAAGCTGCGGGCGGAAATCGAAACGGTCACGAGCAGGGCGGAGGTGAAAATCGCCATCGGCAGCATCAGAAGGAGCATCCAGACCGCCATCTCGGTGGTCATCGAGAACTGGATACCTGCCGCACTCGACTCGTCGAATGCCTGGGGACCCAGGCTCATGCTCCCAACCATGGAGATGATCGCCAGGACCATAGTCACCAGCCCGGCCGTCATGACCGCGAGAAACTTTCCGGATGCAATCTGCCATCGGGACACCGGCGCGACCAGCAGCGATTCGAGCGTGTTGCGCTCCTTCTCGCCCGCCGTGATGTCCAGCGCGGCGTACATCCCGCCGGAGAAGGTCAGGATGAGGAGCATGTAAGGCAAAAACATCGCTAGAAACCGGCCCGACTGTTTCGCCGGCGGCGCCACGGAACTCGAACTGACGACAAACGGGCTCAAAACGCGCGTGTCGAGGCCCGCGTCGCGCAGCCGTCCGGCGATGAGGGAATCGCGCTGAGCGAGCGCCACGCCCTCGATCAACTCTCCGGCGAACTCGGACTTGAGGTCGGCGTCATCCACATACAGCGCGACCGCGACCGAGTCGCCCTCCGCCGGTATGTCGCCGAGCGCCGGCGGCACCTCGACCACCGCCCGGACTTTCTCCCCTGAGATGAGGGCGTAATACACCGGCTGCTTGGCCTCGAACGAAACCATCCCCGGCGGCTTGCGAAACACCTCGTCGATCAGATCCCGATTCAGCGCGGAGTCCTTACTGGCCTGTTCGAGAAGCCATTCCCTCACCGAATCCGGATTGGCAATGGTCAGCGACGAGTCGGCCCCCAGCATTCCAAGAAGGCCGGGGTCGCCTTCGGCGGGCAAAACGAGGATTGGCTGGCTCCCCGCCCGTGCGCTCTCGATCTGGCTGGAAATGACCTTGCCGACACCCACCGTGACAATCGGGTAGAACAAAAGCGGGACCAGGACCATGGACACCAGCGTGCGGCGATCCCGGAGGATGTCTTTCATCTCCTTGAGGTACACCACGAGCGTGCCGTTCATGATTCGCCCCCGCTGATGGCATTGACAAAGATGTCGTCCAAATCGTCCTGTCCGTACCAGGAGCGAAAATCGGACAGTGTGCCGACACGCCGAATCCGGCCGGCGTGCAGTATGGCAATCCGGTCGCAGAGCTTCGCCGCCTCGTGCATGATGTGAGTCGAGAAGATCACGCACTTGCCGTGGCTGCGCGCCTCACGGATGAACTCGACAATGGCGCGCGATGTCACGACATCCAAACCGCTGGTCGGTTCGTCGAGAATCAGAAGCGGCGGATCGTGGATGAGCGTCCGGGCAATCGAGGTCCGCTGCTTTTGGCCGGTGGAAAGAGTGTCGCAGCGCCGGTCGGCAAACCCGCCCATGTCCAACCGCGCGATTAACTCCTCCGCCCGGCGCCGAAGTTGTGACTTGTCCATTCCCGCCAGTTCACCGAAGTACACGAGTGTCTCGCGGGGCGTCAGGCGGGGGTAAAGTCCCGTGGCGCCGGTCAGAAACCCGATTCGCGCACGAACCCGTTCCGGATTCGCGCGCCCGTCGATCCCGTCAATCTCAATCGATCCCGAATCGGGACGAAGAATCGTCGCCAGAAGCCGCAGCGTCGTCGTCTTGCCCGCGCCATTGAGGCCCAAAAGCCCGACAATCTCGCCGGGCTTGCAGTCGAGTTCGACGCCATCCACCGCGCGGATCTCGCCGCGCTTCTTATCATGGAAGTACTTCTTGAGGCCGGAAACACGGACCATCGGCTCACCCCGTATGTACGCTCACTGGGTGCGCTCGAAGGCACCCTGCTGAATTTGCCTCTCCCAGGACGGATCGCGACGCTCGCCGCGCGCGGAGGAGTGCACGAGGTTGTACTCGCCGTAGCCGCTCTCATCGATGAACAGAAAGAGGACCTGTCCCTGCCCAATCAGGTGGTCGTAGTACCAAATCTGCGCCGGCGGACGCTCCGGCGTGAAGGGATACCGCTCGATCAGGTTGGGCTCGCCGTAGACGATATAGACACGCCCCATGTCGGTCTGCCATCCGGTGCCGCGTTCACGCGTGCCGATGGAGAACTTCTCATTGGCGAAGTTCATTCGCCGTAAGTGCTCTGTCTTGGCTTCATTCTCCGGCGTGCCGGGGGTGGGATCGCGTCCGGCCCAGAATTGGTGCCAGAATGTTCGCTTGCCGACGGCGTTGAGCCGGTCGAACGTCGCCATCTCCTCGGGGCGCGCGATAAAGAAGATGATGTCGCGAATACGGGCCTCTTCCTCTTCGGTCAGCGAGTCCACCGGCGCGGCCAGGACGACAAAGGGTTTGGACACGGTGGCGGTCTGGCCGCGGGCCGGGTCGGTGACATCGATCTTCAGATCATAAGTCCCCGGTGCGAGATCCCGCACGCTCACCCCGGTCGCCAACACCGCATCGACCCCGGGCTTGGTGAGCACTTGCGGGCCGAAGGAGCGCGCGGGTACGGAATCATGCGGGACAATCGACAATTCCATCTGGTAGGAATTGTCCTGCGTGGGATCGAAACCGAGGTTGTAGAGTTCGCTGTAGAACATGAGACGCGGACGGGCGTTGTTAACCAGCCCGCGGCAATCCGGAAACACCTTCTGCCCGCTTTTGACCAGCACATCATTGCGAATGGCCATGGTGTCCCCGGAACGGTCAAGTATGTCGTAGGCGAACTCGATGTCCGAGAGAACCAATCCGTCGGCCGAAAAGTCACGGACCGTGATCGGGTAGAACGCCTCGGCGGACTTCTTGTTGCTGAGATCGATCACCACCGCGCGGGTGTGGTAGCGGCCCGGCGGGAGGATCAGGGCGCGGGCGAAGAACATCGTGAAGTTCGAATCCGCCAATTCCGTCGAGTCGGCCACGACCGAGACAAATGCCCCGCCCATGGAATCGATGGCGTTGCCCGCCTCGTCTCGCACATGGACCCAGGTGTACACATCCGCGCGCAGGCGGTCATCGACCGGACGGAAGGCGAAGTCGATCCGCTTCATCTCGTAGTAGAATTCGACGTAGCCGGCGCTCGTGTCCGGATCGAGGCGAAAAACCGCGTAGTCGCTCCAGAACCGGAAATCCCCGGTGGCCTCCACCGCCGCCGCTCGGCCGGCGCCGAGCGCCAGTACCGCCAGTGTCAGGGCGAATCCCAGACGCGTGTGAATCGGCGCGCGGGACTCACGCCGACCTGGTCTCGGGCTATCGGATAATCCCGTCGTAGGGATACTGCAATTCGTATTCACCGTTCCCCCTCACGTCGACAAAGAGAAACCGCCGGCGCTGTGCGTAGTAGTACCAGAGTTCGTGCGGCTTTTGTTCCAGCTCGAACGGGTAGCGCTCGATGTCATCGGGCTCGCCGTACTTGATGTACACGGTGCCGAAATCCGTCTGCCAGCCGGGACGGTATGGATTGGAGTATTGCTGGTTGGCGAATCGGATGCGCCGGTAATACTCATCCTTCCACTCGTTTTCATCCGTTTCGGGCGTTGGGTCCTTTGATTTCCAGAACGAATCAAACGCCCGCTGGCGTTCTTCCTTCGGCACCCCGCGCAGGCTGTCCAGTTCATCCGAGTCCGCAATGTGGACCAGCATGTCCAGTGCCAGCTCCCAGTCGGATTCGACCATCCCGTGAAGGGTCCACTCGATGGTGAAGTCGGATTCCACCTGGTCGCCGACCTGCCGGCCCTCCTGGTCGAGCGCCTTGAGCACCAGCTGGGTCTCGCCAAGATGGAATCTGGTCAGCGGGTCGCGGTAGACCATGGGATGGATGTCCGCGTCGCCCGTGACTTCGATCGTGTCCGCGTGCTGGCGTGTTGGAGAGCGCTGGAGCGCTTCCACAATGACATGTGTGATGCGCCGATCCGACGGCTGGTACACCTCAAAGTACATCGCGAGCCGATCGTCCGAGTTGGTAAAGGATCGGGACACATTGGGAACGAGCCCGATCTCCCCCTTGCGGTAGCGATCCTGCGCCGGCGCGTCGACATCCGGCAGGAAATACTCCGGCCCGCCGATAACCCACTGATTCGCCTTTAGCCGATGCAGGTCGAGCCGCCGGATGAGCGTGTGAGAGCCGCCCGAAATCCGGTCGCTGAGCGTCACCGAGACCTCGTACTCCCCGGCCCCCACGACCACCGGGAGAACATTGACTAAAAAACCGCTGCCCCGGCGGGTCTCATCGAACGAATCCAGCGCGTAGTTCTCGCGATTGCTGACATTGGCCGCCTGCCGGTCGCTTTCGCCCTTGAGGACGGCGGTGATTTCATAGGAGGCCACGTACTGCTCCCCCTTGCGAATGTAGGAGAGCCGCGGGTTGGTGATACGGTAATAGATCTCCACGAGCGCGCTGTCTTCGGAGTGACGAAACGCCGCCAGGTCGAGATCGAAGACCGGGACGCCGGGCTCGGGGATCCCGGAGAACTCGGTTTGCGCGCCCGCGGGCGCCGCCATCCCCAGCAGCAATGTCAGAAGGACAGCGACTCCCCGTCCCAGCGGGCCGCACCGGTGACCGTCTGATTGCCGTCTCATGGAGCCTCCCCCTCAGCGTGGATACCGCAATAATACCGGCGGCCATGACCGGCCACCAACCCAATATGCAGTGTACACCGGCGGGCGGGGAATGCCTATTCGTAACGGAGGGACACGATGGGGTCAACACGGGCCGCCCGGTAGGCCGGGTAAATGCCGAACACCAGGCCGACAAGGACGGCCACGGAAAAGGCGATGATAATCCAAACCAGGGAAACCGCCGCGGGCAGGGGCGACACGGCATTGATCAATATCGCCAATCCAATCCCCACCAGGATGCCGAGCACACCGCCCAGCCCCGACAGGGTCATGGCCTCGATGAGGAACTGCCACACGATGTTTTGGCGTCTCGCCCCGATCGCCTTGCGAATCCCGATTTCCCGGGTCCGCTCGGTGACCGAGACCAGCATGATGTTCATCACCCCCACCCCCCCGACCATGAGGCCGATCGAGGAGATGACGATCATCGCGAGGTAAATCGCCCCCGTGATGCTCTCGTACTGCTCCATGAGCGATTCCTGGGTGAACACCGCAAAGTCGTCGGGTTTGTCGTAGGGCACACCGCGGCGGCGGCGCATCAGCTCGGTCACCTGATCGATGGCGGCGGGGATTAACTCCGGACTCGAGGTCATGCAGGCGAGCCAAAGCTCCTCTTCCCAAGGGTGGAGCTTGGCGAAGGTGCCGTAGGGAAGCATGACGAAGTTGTTCTGGGACTCGCCGAGAAACGCCTGCTTTTCGGCGACCACCCCGACCACCGTGAAGACCCGCCCATTGACAAGGATGTCCTTGCCGATGGGGTCCAGCGAGGGAAAGAGGGCGGTGGCCACATCCGATCCGATCACGCAGACCATGCGGCGGAAATGATGGTCGATGTCGGTGATGAACCGCCCCTCGGCCATCTCGATGTTGTTGACGTCCTGATAGGTCGGAAGACCGCCGAACAGATCCGGTCGGCGGGCGTCGTTGCCCTCGTACTTGACCACATTCCCATTCGGCCGCGCCCAGTAGTGGTTCTCCGGGGACACACCCGTGATGAGCGGGCAATGGTCGAGGATCGCCATGGCATCGTCGTAGGTGATCCCCTTGCGGTTGCGCTCCTCCGACGAGCGGGGCCCGATGTTGATCCCCGGCTTGAACTTGGAGACATAGATGACGTTGGTGCCCAGCGACTCGATCTGCCTCGCCATGGAGTTGTTGAGTCCGGTGATCAAAGACACCATGCCGATGACCGAACTGACCCCGATCAGGACACCCAGGACCGTCAGAAACGAGCGCAGCTTGCTCGCCCTCACGGCCCCCATGGCCATGATCAGGGCCTCCCGGATTTCGAAGTAGCGAATCGACATAACTGCTGGACCGTCTCCCGGCGCGGGCGCACTCACTCGTAGCGCAGGGCCTCAATCGGATCAAGCCGTGCGGCCTTCATCGCCGGGTACACCCCGAAAAGCGTGCCGACACCCCCGGAAACCAGGATCCCGGCAAGCACCGACCAGATTTCCACGCCCATGGGGATTCCGGACATGCTGGACAGCGCGGCGCCGCCGAGGACCCCCACCAGGATCCCGATTGCGCCGCCGACCACCGAAAGCGTGAGCGACTCCGACAGAAACTGGGTCATGATGCTCATGCGGCGCGCGCCGATCGCCTTGCGGATCCCGATTTCCCTGGTCCGCTCGGTGACCGACACCAGCATGATGTTCATGATGACAATGCCGCCGACCACCAGCGCGATGGAGGAAATGCCGATCATTACGACAAACGCGCCGCGGCTGAAGTTTTCCCACATGCTCTGGATGTCGGCCGCGCTGTACATCCCGAAATCGTCCTCCTGGTCATACCGCAGCTTGTGCCGCGCGCGCATCACCACACGGACTTCGTCCTTGGTGGCCGCCAGGGTCTCGTAGTCGCGCCCCTTGACAAAGATGTCGAGCGAACGGCGGCTGCCGAACTGCTTCTCGAAGGTCGTCAGGGGAATGATCACGTAGTTGTCGTGGCTCTGTCCCAGCTTGGAACCGCGCCGCACGCCGTTGCCGACCACGGTGTACTCCTGCCCGCCGATCTTGATCGTCCCGCCGATGTGCGACACACCGGGGAAGAGGTTGTCGATGATGTCGTAGCCCACGAAGGCCACGGGCCGGCGGTGCTCGTAATCGGACTCGGTCGGGTAGTATCCCTTCTCGATCTCAAAATCGACAATGAGCGGGAAGTTGGCGGTGGACCCCATGATGAAGACATCGTCCACATGCCGGTTGCCGCGCTTGACCTGCCGCATCGTGATCGCGCGGCCGCCCACCATCTCGCATCCCTGGCAGGCGCCCTCGATGGCGTCCATGTCCTCCACGGTCAGCCGCTTTCGCTTGCGGCTCTCCCACCACTGGTCATCGGATGTGATGATCCCCTCGCGGTCCACGATGAAGGTGGTTGCCCCGAGACTCTGAATCTCGGCCGACACGAACTGGTTCATGCCGGTGATCAGGGAGACAATCGCAATGATCGTGGCCACCCCGATGATCATCCCCACCAGGGTGAGGATCGACCGGAGCTTGTTGCTCCAGAGCGCGGCCATCGCAATGCGGGCACTTTCAAAGAACTGGAACATGATAACTCACCACCGGACGCCGGCGGCCGGGCGGGCTCACGCGGCCGAACGCTGCACGACCTCTTCCCGCTCGACCTGCCCGTCCCGTATGTGGAGGATGCGATCGGCATAACGCGCGACATCGTGTTCGTGCGTCACCAGGATGATCGTGTTTCCCGCACGGTGCAGCCGGTCGAACAAGGCCATGATTTCCTCGCCGGTCTTGCTGTCGAGGTTGCCGGTGGGTTCGTCGGCCAGAATCAATGAGGGATTGTTGACCAGCGCGCGCGCGATCGCCACACGCTGCCGCTGACCGCCGGAGAGCTGATTCGGGCGGTGGGTCATTCGGTCGGAGAGATCCACCATCTCCAGCGCCCGCTTCGCCATGTCCAGACGCGTCTCCGCGCCGGTCCCGTTGTAAATGAGCGGCAACTCCACGTTGTGCAGCGCGGTCGCCCGCGGCAGCAGGTTGAACGTCTGGAAGACAAAGCCGATTTCCTTATTCCGGACCAGGGCCAGTTCGTCGTCGTTCATGTGCGCGACTTGACGGCCATTAAGCTCGTACGTGCCCTGCGTCGGCGTGTCCAGGCACCCGATGAGATTCATCAGGGTGGACTTGCCCGAACCCGAGGGTCCCATGATCGCGACGTAGTCGCCCTTGTCGATCCCGATCGACACGCCGCGCAGCGCGTGCACCTCTTCGGTGCCCATCTTGTAAGTTTTCCAGAGATTGTCGGTTTTGATCAGCATCTCATCCATCCCGGTCCCGGCCGCTTGACGGCGTGTTAGGATTGCTCCTTGTCACCCTTCTTGGCGGACTCCTCGACCTTGATCAGGTCGCCGTCCTCGAGGGTGCGGAGGGTGCGGAACGGCCCGGTGACGATTTCGTCATCCTTCTGCAGACCCGCGGTGATTTCGATATCCTGCTGATCGGCAATGCCGGTCGCCACAGGGACAAACTTGGCCCGCTTGTCGCGGATCACGAACACGCCTTCGATCGTCTTCTTGCGGTTGGAGATGTCCGATTCGTCGTCATCGGTACCGCCGGCGTCCGTGTCCGCGACCGCGTCGGAGACACCGAGCGAAGCCGACGACTCCGGTTTGGCCTCTTCGTCTTTCTTCCTGAGAATGTCCTCGTCGCGCAGCACCACCGCCCCGATGGGAATCTTCAGGGCGTTTGTGCGGCGGTCGGTGGTGATGTCGCAGGTGGCGGTCATGCCGGGCTTCAAATTCGGCACGCTGTCGGCCACCAGGATGGTCACCATGAAGTTGGTCACCTGGTCCTGCATCCCCAGATTCGAAACCTGGGCCGAGTTTCCAATCTCAGTGACCACTCCCTTAAACGACGTGTCGGGCATGGCGTCCAGCTCGATGCGCACTTCCTGGTCGAGCGCCACCTGGCCGATGTCGGTTTCATCGACTTCGACTTCGACTTCGATCTCCGAGAGGTCGCTCACCACCATGATCACCGAGGCCTGGTAGTTGAGCGAGCCCATCACGATCTCGCCCATTTCCGAGCGCAGGTCGGTCACATACCCGTCGATGGGGGAGCGGATCGTCGTGTACCCGAGACTCTCCCGCGCCTGATCCACCGCCGCCTTCGCCTGTTGCGCACGCGACTTGGCGGCCTCCACCGACGCCTGCGTCGTCGTAAACCGCGTCATCGCGGCGTCGTAGTTTTCCTTGGATGTCAATCCCTTGTCGAACAGGCTTTGCGCCCGATCCTTGACCAGCGTGGCCTCCGCGAGATTGGCTTCCTCCAGCCGCAGATTGGCCAGCGCCGCATCGTATCCCGCCTGCGACTGGCGCACCGAGGCATCGTACTGGCGCGGGTCCAACTGCACCAGCAGGTCGCCCTTCGCCACCCGCTGTCCTTCGACCACCGGCAGTGAGACGATCTCTCCGGAGACATTGGCCGAGATCTGGACTTCGGTCTTGGGCTGGACACGCCCGGAGGCGGTCACCAGGGAAATCAGGCGGCCCTCTTTGACCTTGTCCGTGCTGACCGTCACCGTGCTCTCCGACGACCGCGTGAGATTCACGATGACCAGAATGATGATCACCAGCGCAATCCCGCCGCCGATCAACAGTTTCTTCTTCTTGCTCTTATTCATGGTGAAATCCACCTCGATTAACGGCCCGCTCATGGGGGAGCAGACATTCAGCGGCATCCGCAGAGCGCCGTGTTCTTTATCTGTATACGAACCAGGGTCCAGCCGGGTGCGGCCGCCGACACGGGATTGTCAAAAAGTCGCGGTCCCCGGCCGGCCCGCCCGCTACTCCGGAACCCCCTGTCCGATGGCGTTTTCCAGCCGCGCCACCGCCACATGGTAATCGAACATGGCATTGACCTTGTCGTTCTGGGCGCGTGTCAGTGAAACCTGCGCGTCCAACAGATCGAGAATCGTGGCCGCGCCGAGATTGTACTTCTCCTGCGCCAGGTTGAAATCCTCCTGCGCGGAGACTTCGATCTGATCGGCCAGATTGCGCGTTTCAGCAGCCAAATCGACGCCGAGGTAGGCCTGCTTCACGCTGAACGCCACGGTGCGCTCGGTCTGATCGAGTGTTTCTCGCGCGTACTTGACGTTCGCGCGGGCGTTGGAGATCGCTGTCTTGCGGTGAAACCCGCTGAAAAGCGTGTAGTCAATGCTGGCCCCGATAAACCAAGTCCCAAAGCGGCCGTCATAATCGAGGAGATCTCCTCCCTTTCGCGGATTGAAGCTCCTCGAAGCGCGCCAGGTAACACTGGGAAACAAGGTCGCGCGGGCAATTCCGATTTCATCTTTGGCCGCACGGTACGAGGCCTCGGCGCCGATCAGATCCGGCGAGTTCCTGAGGGCGGTCTGCACGGCCTCCTCGTATGTGGGCACCGGCGTGTCTTCGCCGCTCAATTCCGCCACGTCCAGATCCGAATCGACCGGACGTTTGAGGACCGTGTTTAAGTCCGCCCGGGAAGTCTGGACATCGTTTTCCCTCGTGAGCAACTCCAACTGGGCGGTCCCCAACTCCACCTTGGCCTTGAGCACCTCCGAGAGTGACGCTGAGCCGAGTTCATAACGGCTCTGGATCGTCTTGAGAAACTCCTCGGCGCGGCGCACCGCGGCCTGCTGCACCTCGACCAACTTGCGCGACTTGAGAAGCGCGAAGTACTTCTCCTTCACTCCGAGGACTAAGGCGTTCTCCGCCCCGCGCACACCCTCACGCGCCGAGGTCCGGTTGTGGTAGGACTGAGCCACCCGGTACCAGTTGGCGCCGCCATCAAACAGTGTCTGTGACAAACTCAGGCCGCTGCCCCAGGTGGTCGAGTGGGTCGACAGCCCCAGACTGTCGCGCGGGATGAACTTGCCCGAATCCGGAAAATACTGGACTTCACTGAACTTGGTGTGGCTGTAGTCGAAACCGTGGGTCAAGGAGGGGAGCAAATCACCCCATGCCGACCAGACCCCCTGGCGGGACTGCGTGTAGGACAAACGCGCCCCGACCAGTTGCGTCGAGGACTCCTCCTCGAGCGCGATCTTGATGCACTGCTCGAGCGTCAGCACCTCGGCGGATGCCGCGCTCGGGAGGTTGACAACGATCACCAGGGCCAGCACGGCCACATACGACCACCAACGTTGCATTCCAGACTCCTTCACGATCAGTGACGATGACTCCAAACTGAGGTTACATGCCGAAGTTCATTCCCAGGGTCGCCAAGCCGCCCTGTATCAGTACCCATACAAACCAAGCCGCCAAAACGCTCCAAAGCGCCTTGCGAACCGGCGCCTCGGCGATGACCGACACCGCAACGGCCGAGAGCCAGACTTGCCAGAGCCCGAACAGCTCAAATGACGACAGGATCTTCTTGACGAACGCGCCCGTGTCGGCACTGGTCAGCACCCCCAGCCCCAAAGACACATCCATCGTTCCTTTCGCCATGACCATCGGGACCGTCACAATGCTCGCCGGGATGACAATCAGCATCGTCCAGGCGTACGCGTTGAGCATGCGCAGGTATCCGGCGGTGCCCCCCAACAGGATGTTGCCGATGAAAAGCAGAACCCCGGCCACGATGACGATGACGACCAATTGCGAAATCGGGACAAATAAGAGGTAAACCGGGTTGTCGAACTGCGCCTCCATCCCGGAGAGCACTTCCTGCCGCTGCTCCGGGGTCATTTGCGCCAACTGCTCCTCGACACGAGCCATCTGGTCGTGCTTGACAATGTTCTTGATGGGCAGATAGGCGCCGATGGAGAGCGCCGAAACGATCAGCCAGATGATGACCCACTCATGATTGGGTTTGACGGCCGCAAAGGTCTTGCGAGGATCAACAAACAGATTCCAAAACTTGCCTCCGAACCCCAGGTTCTCCGTCGACCCACCCGACCCGGAACCCGCAACAACTTCGGCCTCAGTTGTCTCCATTATCCCCATCCTCCTTCAGCAAGCCATGCGCCCGCGCGCAAAACGGACACACGAATTCAAAAGACGGTTCACCCTTGGGAAAGTTTCACTTTTCCCCGCTCCCGGAGTCCCTGCCAACCCTAGGCACAGCCGACAATTAGGCCGTTTATCCTCGTGAATTCAATCACTTTGCGCGCCTAACCACCCGTGAAATGCCGGGCTTGGCGGAGTGGGGGAAGAGAAGGAGATGCGGTGGAGAGTCCCCGTTTGAGGCACATTCAACGGAAGTCCGGCCGAACAGTGGCCCGAACCCACCAATTGGCCCACCAGCCATAGGGCGACCGACCCGCATTGAAGCCGTGGTCCGCAAACCAAGGCCTTACGTGCGCGGGCGACAAGCCTCACCCAATCGCGTGCGAGTTGCGGGGGATCACATGCGCGGCCTCAGGCCCGGGCCCGTGGCGCGGCTTCATTTTGTGGGTGGTGGGATGTCGAAATCGATAAGTTCCCACGAAAATGTCCACGTGCAAGCGTGGCCGGTTGCACGCCCGGTCATTTTGACGAGCCCGATATCAGGCGCTATCCAGTAAGTCCGGCGGGTAGTGCAATTGATTACATTCGTATGACGATCAATCCTCAGGACGTGCTTCAGCAAACCGACGGGTGGGCCGAGAGGGACCGACTCTAGTGCCTGTACTGTGTCCACTTCAGTGAAGTTCCCTCCTATCGGCAACTGGGATTCCCAGGTGAACCCAACGCGCAACGGAAAAATGAGGCGTCGAAACAAGACGGGATCATCGGTGTCTGGCGTGAACTGAAGAGTGTCACCCAATACGCCGCTCATGACTTCGGCAGGCGTGCCCGTCCTTGGATCGTCCACTTTCCAGACAAGGACCCCTCCATCTTCGAGATCGCCGGCGGGTTGCGTAATCTGGACTTCAATGGTGTCGGTGATTGAGATTCCAAAGGGCGGCTCCTCCAATCGGATTGCATACCGCCACCTTGCACCTACGGTCAGTGGAAATTCAACCATCTCAAAGCTGAACGGCTCAGTCAGAGCAATCGTATTGTTCGACAACCCCGAGATGTTTCCGGAGTCATCCACAGTCTTGATCGCGAAGTAGTAAGTTGTATCCGGGTCGAGTCCTTTGACCTCATGCGACTCCAGAGTTCCGGCAGAATCCGGATCCTGAATGCCGACCACAGTCGTGGACGATTCCCAGTTTGTATCGTGAATGGGCGAGAACGAGTACCGAAGATCGTAGGATTGGGCTTGGCCTTCTGTGCTGTCGTCGCCTGGAGCCACCCATCGGAACGTGACCGAGTGGTCTGTCGCATCGGAGACTTGGAGGCTGGTTATCGCTGCCGGGGGAATCAGATCTGTGGAGTCTGGAGGCGGGAGGGATGGCTCGCCCGGACGGCGGCTCACACAGGAGCACGCTGCCAGTGCGAGAAACGCAGCGACCGCCATTCTCGACAACTTCCCTCCGCCTGGGTTCTTCATCGTTGCATCAGCCCCACCGTTCAAGATTCCCTCGTGCCCGTGTGTACTACGTTTGTGTCGCGGGATAATTCCATGCCGGCCGTGCCTTGCACAACCCACGGTAGGTACCGGCCGGACAAAAAAGAGGCGGGCTCGGCACCCGCCTCCGCAAATCAATCATTACGCGCAGTTCACCGTGTGCCGCGCGATTCCACCAGCGCCCGGAAGTAGGCCTTGATCGTCTCTTCGTACTCCTTCGGGTACCCTTCCTCCTGGTAACGCGTCAGGAGTCGATCGTACTCCTCATCCGTGAGCCCATGCGCGTTGTCGAGCTCTGCCGGGGAGGAACGCATCACATCCTGCCCGAACTGCGCCTTGCGCTCATCCTTGTAGTCCTGCTTTTGCAGCGAATGCTGGAAATCGAGCATGCGCGAGTAGATACGCCGCTGGCGGTCGCGCGTTTCCTGCGTGACGTTCCCCTTGTCCATGTCTTCGACCACCCGCTTCATCTCCTCGGCGAGTTTGTCGAGACGTCCCAACAGGTCGCGCTGATCCCCCACTTCGGAGTGCATCTGCTCGACACCCTGTTGGATCGCCTGCTGCTCGGCCTTCAAGCGCGACAACTGGTCGCGTTCGCTCTGCGACATCCCCGCCTGCGACTGGCCGTCATTGCCGGGCATCTGCTGGTTTAAGCGCCCCTGCTGCTGCGAGAGCGCGGACATCTTGCCCATCGCGCCCGCCTTGCCGGGATTCTCGCACATGCCCTGGCTCGGGTTGTTGCACTGGCCGGAGTTCTTCTCCATGCTTTTCACGATTTCCTGAGCGGCGTTGTTCAGCTCAAAGAGCGCTTCGCGCTGCATGCTGCGCGCGCTCGCCCCGCGACGGTCGGAGAGCGACTGCGCCGACTGCTGCATGCGGTCCACCGAACGCGACAACCCCTGGCCGATGCCCCCGCCCATGCAGGTGGATTGCTTCGCCATCTCGCCGATTTCCCCCGCCAGCCGCTCGGTCGCCGCGCGCAATGCCTCCTGCTCGGCGGCGTAATCGCGCAGACTGAGCGAGTTCGGGTCCATCTGCTGGGTCTGATCCAGCAGGCCCTCCTGCTCCTCGGACAGGTACAACGCCTTATCCAGCGCCTCGCGCAATTCCGCCGCCATTTGCTCCTGCTGGCGCGAGGACATCTGGTTTTGGAACTCCTTCATCTCATCCAGGAGCGCCTGCAACGCCTCCGAACTCTTCTGCCCCTCGCTCTCGGAACCGCTCTTGTCCTTGTTGGACATGTTCTGGGCGGTCTGCTTCATGTGCTGCGGCGCCGCGGATTTCTTGGCCGACTGACAGAACTGGTTGACGGCATTCGGCTCGGCGATCTGGGGCTCGGTCAGAAGCGATTCCGCCTTCTCCATGTCCGAGGCGAGCTCATCGAACGATTCCTTCAGACGTTCCTCCGAAGGCGCGATGTCCGGCAGTCCCGATTCTGGTGTCTTCGCGGTCTCGTCGTTGATGGCGTTCTGCTGGTTGACCATCTCCTCCAAGCGCCGCACCATCGCGTCGACCTTCTGTTCGGCCTGGAGTTTCTTGAGGTAGGCCAGCGTGCGGTCGAGGCGCTCCAGCAGTTCCTCCTGCGACAGATCCATCTGCGCCAGCGCGCGCTGGACCTCCTCGGGGTCGAGGTTTTTCATCGCCTCCTGGAGCTGACGCATCGCCTCTTTCATTTCCTCGGTGGCGACCTCGTTGAAGAGCTGTTGCGCCTCCATCATCTTCTGGATCAGTTCCATCGACTGCAGCTTGTTCGCCTGCGCTTTTTGGACCTGCTCCTGCATGCTCTCGGCGATTTCGCCCAGTTCCTTCTCGAGTTGTTCGCCCCTGGCCGAGAGGTTTTCGAGTTCCTGCTGACGGTTCCAGTCGATCTTCGGATCGTGCGCCAGTTCGCGCTGGAGATCCTTGATGCGCTCGGAGAGTTCGAATTCGCCCTGCAGGATCTTGTCCAATGCGTCGATGTCGGCATCGCGCTCGTCTTCGTACTCGGCGATCATCTCATCGAGCGAGGGCAGACGCACCGTGTAAGTCCGGCTCTGCGCGGTCTTGGGGCCGGCGACACGGTCGTTGTCGGCGACTTCGACATAGTAGTGGATCACATCCTCGGGCAACAGGCCCCACACGGCCAGATCCCAGAAGTACGCCGCCTCGAGACGCTCGCCCAGGGCCGGCACACCGGGAATCTCAAACTCGCGCACCGCCCGCTCGCGTCCCTCGGACATCCAGCGCGTGTGCAAAGTCAGCTTCGAGAAACCGTAGTCATCGCGGGCGACCACCTTGAGATCGACCGCCATGTTGTCATCGAGATCGGCATTGTGCCCCGGCAGCGCGATCTCCACCGAGGGATCCCGGTCGGCAATCGCGGTGATCGGGTACTCGATCGGGTGCGGGTTGGTGCGCCCGCTTTCGTCAACCAGAACGATGTGATACGACCGGTTCTTTTCGACCGTGAATTCGGCGGTGGCGCCCTGCGAACGCACTTCCATCGTGTGCTCGGGGCCGTCGGAATAGGCCAGAGACGCGCGCGCCAGACGGCGATTGCTCTCCAGACGCATCTTCACCGTGGTGCCGACCGGGGCGTTGATCGCGCCGTCGTTCTCATCGATCACCTGCGTGGGCAGGCCGGTGTACTTCGGCGGGAAGAGCTCCAGACGCAGCGAACTCACCCGCGGCCGGTCGACCGCGGCGACAGTGTATGTCTCCGAGGTGCGCTCCCCGGCGGCGACATAGTACTCGAAGTCGTGCTTGATCTGCGGCAAAGTCGCGCGGAATTCGCGCGTTTCGGCGGTACCCGGCGCGGCGGCCTTGACGGCAGTCGGCACCGGCGAAATCGGGCCGACCAGACGCCAGTCTCCGCCCGCCATGCGGACATGGACCGTCGCCGTGCGGGGCAATTCGGCCCCCGTGACATGCGCGGAAATCTGGAAATCATCGAACTTCACCGCTTCGACCGAACCCGGCTCGACCGAAAGTTCATAGGGGATCGGCGCGGCATAATCGGTGAGCGGGTTGGAGTACGCCTCCCATGACCGTGAGGCCAGCCCGGGGAACAGAAGCGACAGCACCAAAGCCGCCCCCAGCCCGATCCCCGCCCAGCGCGCCGAACGAACCAGGCGTGCCCGGTCAAGGGCACGGGCAAAGTCATAAGTGTCAGAGAGTTGGGTCGCCTGACGGATCGTCAGATCGACCAGTTCGAGCGAGTAATGCTCCGGGTTGGCACGCGCACGGTCGGCCAGTTGGAGCGAAGCGATCAGCCGGTTCTTCAACTCGGGATGCTGCTTTTCGACCGCCAACGCCAAACTCGAGTACCGGGGCGCCATCAAAGTCGATTTCACCACCGCCAAAGCCAGCACCCCAACCACGGCCAGCCCCAGAATCGACACAATTGCCACCCGCACCACAACCGACGGCACCGCCAACGCCATGACGATGGTCAGCGCCACAAACGCCCCGGCCAGGAGCGCCACCACCAATCCCAGGTGCGCCCCCCACTCAAAGGCAATCGCGCGGCGCCTCATATCCCGCAGTCGGGCAACAAGTTGATCGTATCCGGGCATCGGTGACATCAGGCAACTCCCAAGTCAAAAGGTGACCGCCCCGTCATGGCCGGGCGCGGGGCTTAATCCTTCTACGCTCCAAGGGGTTATTCGGTTTTAGGGGAAGTGGGGTTGACAACAATCGCCGCTACGCGAAAAAGAAAACCCGGATCCACGAGGAACCCGGGGCCAAATGAGCACGAGGCCCACTTGGGATGATTTCTACCACTGTTGCGTGAAGCCGCACCCAATTCGTGGACGCTCACGATCACTTTTCTGAATCATGTTGACGCTTACTTGGTCTGAATCGACCGATCCCGCAGTCGGGCAACAAGTTGATCGTATCAGGGCATCGGCGACATCAGGCAACTCCCAAGGCAAAAGGTGACCGCCCCGTCATGGCCGGGCGCGGGGCTTAATCCTTCTAAGCTCCAAAAGGTTGATCGGTCTTAGGGGAAGTGGGGAAGAGGGGGGACAATTCAGTCCGGGATGCCACGGAGAACTCTACCCTGCTGACCAACACAGTAGATTGAACCGCAATCTGCACTTACCCAGACCGCGCTCATCCCCGCGCCTTTTGAACTGAGAGCCGCCATTGTGTGCCACTCACTCCCATCAAAAACTTCAATGAGCCCGCTTTCGTTTCGCCCATCGGATACGCCGACGACTAAGTCCCCATTGCACCCAGAGATCTCAACAAACCCGCCGGTCGTCTCGGACTGCTGAAGCGCCCAACGGTGTCCATCAAAGTGCAAAACGACGCCATTAGTTCCCGAGAGGAAGATGTCGTCGTCACTCCTTCCCCAGACGGATCGAAACGTTGCGTCAATCGGAGATACGTCACTCCACTGCTGACCGTCGAATTGATACAGCCCGCGGTCGCCGGCAACGTATACTTTGCCAGTGGGACTACACCAGACCCCTTCCAAGAAGCGGCTCCCCAACCGAGCCAACTCTCGCCATCCGCTTCCATCGTATCTGAGAACCAAGCCTGAGTCGCCCACAGCGTAGACATCTGTTCCGCTCGAGCCATGCACCCCAAACAGGTTGAGGCTCGTGGGACTCTCTGTCAACGACCACTCATTGCCGTCGAAGTGGACAATCCGACCTGAGCGGCCAACCGCGAACAAGTGATCCTCATCGCTTCCCCAGACATCCTCCAGCACACCGAATTGGGGGTCGTCAAAATACCGCAGGCTCCCGGAGTTGAGACTCATTATCGACCCGTTTCGCCCCACGGCGAATACGTTCTCAGCATCGATGCCCCATACACCATAAAACTGTGCCAACTTGCCTTCGAGAATGCGCTCCCATTCCGTCCCCGTGCTTTGCAGCACCGTTCCGGCTTGGCCGACGGCATAGATGGGGCCCTCGGGAGAAAAAGACGCATCGTACAGCCACTCTTGCGTACCTGACGCCACAGTCCTCCATGTTGTCCCATTGTAATGCATCACCAGGCCATTCATTCCGACCGCGTAGATGTCAGTCGATGATCGCCCATTGATCCCATTAATAGACGAAGACGTTCCACTCTCCACCACGGACCAATTCACTCCGTCGTAGTGCAGGATGAGCCCTGCATCACCGACGACGAAGACATCATTGCTTGAGGAACCCCACACACCATTGAGTCGAATGCTGGTTAGTGGCGCAAGCACTTCCCACGCTTCGCCATCGTACCGAATGATGTTTCCCTCTTCACCAACCGCGTAGACATTTGAGGACGAGCTGCCCCAGACTCCTCTGAGCGGAGCGTCTACAAGAACCGGCATCGGCGCCCATGCATTTCCGTCAAAATGGAAAACACTGCCGCCACGGCTGTTTCCTCCGACAGCAAAGACGCAGGAGGAAGAAGCACCCCATACCTCAAAAAAGTATTCCAACGCCCCCGCCCTGGTACTGGTCCATCCACGTCCATCAAAACGAAGCAGAGTCCCGGCGCTGCCAACGGCAAAGACTGTGCTGTCACTTTCTCCCCAAATGCCGTACAGGGACCCTGCTCGAAAAGCAGTAAGGTCCGTCCAAGTTGATCCATCATATCGTAGTACTTCGCCATTGAGGCCAACAGCGTAAACGTTTCCGGATGTACTGCACCAAACGTCATTTAGTTGACCGCCGGTTGCCAGCACGTTCCATCTAATGGAAGTAATACCTACCGGATTGGTCGACTTTCTTCCGCCACACGCGCCGGTCATAGCAATCAGTATGGAAATCGACACGCGGATTCCGCGTGATAGTACTGGATTTGCAATCATCAATGTCACCCCGCTTAAGGGACAATGTAATTGACCGCCAGCGGAAGTCAAGCATGGCGACGGCTCCGCCGGGGAATACCGAAACAGGCACGAGCAGAGTGACCGCGACTTCGTTTCCTGATGAAGTGCCAGGTACAGCGGCTCCCGTTGCCAACTCCACATTCACGCACGCCTGCGACGCCAGCGCTGAGACGTCCACCTCGGAGCCTCAGGCAGGGAGTTCTGAGAGCGCAGCCACCCGGAATTGACGCCCGGCGTTGTGCTACTCCAATCCTAAGACATTTCCAACGAGATCAGTGAGAGCCGTGCCCGCCTTACCGCGTCATCGCATGCACCACAACATTCACCCCCATCCGCAACGCCGCCAAGCGCTTCTCCGGGGGGTCCTTGTGGACCTGGGGGTCTTCCCAGCCGTCGCCGATGTCGGACTCGACAACGTAGTAGACCACCACCCGGTCGCCGTCGAGGATGGCGTAGCCGCGCGGGGCTTTCTTGTCGTGCTCGTGGATCTTGGGGAGGCCGTCGGGGAAATCGTAGGGCTCGTGGTAGATCGGGTGCGAGAAGGGCAGTTCGACTAAGTCGCGGTCGGGGAAGATGCGCTTCAGTTCGCGGCGGACCGATTCGTCCATGCCGTAGGAATCGTTGATGAGCCAGAACCCGCCCCCGGTGAGGTAGCGCCGCATGCGCACCAGGTCCTCATCCGAAAAACGGATCGTGCCGTGGCCGGTGGCGAAGATGAAGGGGTACTCGAAAAGCTGATCCTCCCCCGGCTTGACGCGGACCTCGTTTTTGTCCACCGGGATGTCGGTGTTCGTCTCGATGAAATCGAGGAGGTTGGGGATCGCCGATGTCCCCCAGTACCAGTCCCCCCCGCCGGGGTATTGCAGGCGCGCCACGGTGAAGATCGAGGGGTTGCGCGGCGGCGCCTCCGGCTGGACCAGTTGACGGTCAAGGACCTGCGCCCCGGCCGGGATTGCCCCGCAAACGAGTATCAGCCCCAGCAATAGGGCAACGCAATCGGGATGGAGACGGCGCGGCATCGACCCTTCTACACCCATCACTTGCCGGGGTTGTCGTAGACCCGGTCTTTTCCATCAAACGACGGCGAAAAAACCGAGATCACCACGGTCGGCACCACGCCGAGGTTATGAAACGAGTGCGATGTCCCCGGCGGGATGTTGATGACCTCGCCCGCCGAGACCTTGTGCGGTGTCCCGTCGAGCATCAGCCGTCCGGCCCCGCGGATGATCCACACCGTTTCGTGGTGGGTCAGGTGCTTGTGGCCCTCGACCGCGCCGCGCACCTGGGTCAAGTGCACCGAGGTGAGCGAATCGCTGCTCACCACGTCGCTTCGGATCTGCTCGCCATCGTGCAGGACAAACACGCTCAAGAGCGAATCGATGTTCATGACCGCCGGGCCATGGTTGACCGGCGGCTCGGCCACGGCGCCCGGCGCCAGGGCCAGCGCGAAGAGCGCCGCAAGAATGGTGAGTCGAATGGTCATGGTTAAGCCCTCCCTTTAAACCACGTCGGAAAAAAGAAGCGGCGTCCACACCCCTGGACGCCACCACAAACTGCCGGTTGTGGCCAATGCTTTCAAGGGCGGGTGTCCCTCATCATAATGACTCGGCTTTGGCATTGGCGCCACCCCTGGACACGACAAACGATTCCGTGTCATCCCGAGTCCCGGCGGCTTTATGCCGGGACGAAGGACCTGCTTTTCACAGCGGGGCGGAACAACAGATCCTTCGCTTCGCTCAGGATGACATTGTGTTTTGTCAATCAGTGGACAAGGGAACAGTCAGTGGTCTTGTGGCCAGGACCCCGGGGAGGCATCCCCTCCCACCCGCACTACGCCTTGAATCGCTTCGGACTACGTGTTTCCCACTCGACATAGATCGGCGAGGCCACAAAGATCGAGGAGTATGTCCCGATGAGAATGCCCAGAATCAGCGCCAGCGCAAAGTCCCGCAGCACCGGCCCGCCCACCGCGGCGAGAATGATGAGCACCGCCAGGACCGTGGTGCCGGTCATGATCGTGCGCGAGAGAACCTCGTTGATCGAGCGGTTGACCGCCGGGATGAAGTCGCCCTTGCGGTGGAATTTCTTCAGGTTCTCGCGGATGCGGTCATAGACCGTGACTTTGTCGGTGAGTGAATACCCCGCGAGGGTCAGGATAGCCGAGATAAGAAGAATGTTGATTTCGACATCCAAGAGGTAGAAAATCCCGATCACCGCCAGGACATCGTGGAATGTCGCCACGGTCGCGCCGACCCCGAAACGCAGATCGAAGCGCATCGTGATGTAGGCCAGAATGCCCAGAAGCGAAATCAGCACCGCCCAGCGCGTCTGTGTCTGGAGCGTTTTGCCGACCGCCGGCCCGATCTCATGGACCGAATCGAGCGTGAAGTTGTTGCCCGGGAATTTTTGCTTGATCAGGTCGACCACCACCTGCGCCTTCTGCGTGGTGCCCTCCATGGCCTTCGTGCGGACCAGGAAGGTGTACGGGTGGCGCGACTTGGCGACCTGGATGATTTCGGCGTCCTCAAACTCGGGCCCGGTGAGCGCGGCCCGCAGATCGGCGATCTCTACGGGGTTTTCGAAATACCCCTCCAGCGATGTGCCGCCGGTAAACTGGATGCCCAGGTGGGCATGCCCGGTGGTGATCATGATCGTGGCATAGAGTCCGAGCAGGGCAAAAAGCGCCGAGACAATCAGGGCCGGCTTGCGGGCTCCGATGAAGTCGATCTTGGTTTCACCGATGATGCGAAACGGCATGGAAGTTTTCCTCACTCCGGACGCGTGTTAGATGGACAGTGTCTGGTACGACTTGCGGAAGTCGAACACGACCCGTGTCACCACCACCGCCGTAAACAGGCTGATGGCCACGCCCCAGAACAGTGTGACCGCGAAACCCTTGATTGGACCCGTGCCAAAAATGAACAGCGCCAGCGATGTGATGAGCGTCGTAACGTGCGAGTCGATGATGGCCGACATCGCACGATCGTAGCCCTGGTCAATCGCCATGCGCACCGATTTGCCCGCCGCCATTTCCTCACGGATGCGCTCGAAAATAAGCACGTTGGCATCGACCGACATGCCAAGTGAAAGAATGAACCCCGCGATGCCGGGCATCGTCAGCGTGGCGTCCAAAACCGACATGACCGCCAACAGGAAGACGCCGTTGAGCAAAAGCCCGATGTTGGCGATCAGGCCGGAGATCCGGTAATAGAAAGCCATGATCAGAAAGACCGCGATAAGTCCGAAGATCGAGGCGGTGAATCCCCGCTCGATCGAGTCCTGCCCGAGCGAGGGACCGATCACGTTGTTTTCGATGATCTCGACCGGCGCGGGCAGGGCGCCGGCGCGCAGCACGATCGCCAGGTCGTTGGCATCCTCGTAACTGCTGCTGGTTCCAAGCGTGATCTGGCCGCGATCCTGAATCCGCGATTGAATCTCCGGGGCCGACTCCACACGCCCATCGAGCACAATGGCCAATGGCTTGCCGACATTGGCGCCGGTCAGACGGGCGAAGTTGCGTCCGCCCTCACGCGTCAGTTCGAAATTCACGATGGGCTTGCGGAACTGGTCGAACGACGGTTTGGCGTCGGTCAGGTACTTGCCCGACATTTCCGAACGAGTCTTGAGCAGATAGAGGTTTTCGACTTCGAGGCTCCCCTGGAACTCGGCGCGTGTCCCCCACGCAAACTCGACATCCGGGGGAAGGGCCTTCTTAACCTCGGGGTGCGCCAAGAGCCGCACCACCAAAGGCACATCCTCCCTCGCCACCGCCCAGCCGCCGGAGCGCCCAATGTCCAAAAGCGAGGTCAGGGGCCGTTCACGGCTCACGCCGGCGGGAAGCGATCCCGCAAGCGCCGTGTCGGTCTGAATGTCGGCGAGTTCGTCGGTCGTCTGGACAATGGTGTCGCCCGACGGTGTCGTGTCGGCCTTGGTCGTGTCGCCGAACAGATCCGAGAAAATGTCATCCGACTGCGAGGCGGTGTCGGATGCCGCCAGCGTGGTGTCCCGTCCGATGACCGCCTCGAGCACCCGGTCCACCCGGTCCATGATCAACTGGGCCTGCTCGGGGGATTCGGTCAGTTTGAACTCGAGCAGCGCGGTCCGTCCGATGAGATCCTCGGCCCGTTCCACATCCGTGATGCCGGGGAGCTCAACGACAATCAGGTCTTCGCCCTGCTTCTGAATGACCGGTTCGGCCACACCGAAGGCGTCCACACGGTTGCGGAGGATTTCCTTCGCACGATCCACCGCGTCGGCCGCTTCGTTCGGATTCAACTGCGACTTGTCGACTTCGAGTACCACGCGCATGCCGCCGCGCAAGTCCAGCCCCAGCTTGATGGCCCGCTTTTGCAGCTCCTGCCATCCGCTGGGGTCGCGCTGCTCATACGCAACCTGCTCTTCCGGACTCATGGTCCAGAGATTGATGCTGGGATAGAGGGCCCAAAGCGATCCCAATGTCAGGATCACAATCAAGCCGATCTTCCAACCTTGGCCGCGCGCCATCGTATTCAACCCCTTGCGATTAGATCGGCCCGTGTGGATCAACCACACGGGCCGTAAAAAAACAGACTGCCAATATACCCTCCCCCCGGCAGGTGTCAACCGATTAAATCGTTACTTGAGGCCGCCCGCTTGCGGGTCGACACCTCGACTGGCCACCCCGGTTTTCGCCTCGGCGAGGCCGGGGACTTGACACGACCGCGCGACATGCGCTAATCTCCGCATCGAGGGCGGTGTAGCTCAGCTGGTTAGAGCAGCGGAATCATAATCCGCGTGTCCGGGGTTCGAGTCCCTGCACCGCTATTTTCCCAGAATCAGCAAACGCAGGTCCCGTCGCCGGACCTTCCCGATCGCCCCCTCCGGCCAGTCATCCAGGAACTCCACCCTCTTGGGAATCTTGAACTTCGCCAGCCGTGCCCGGAGCAGGGAGAGAATCTCGCCCTCCTTTATAGGTTCTGTGGCCTGAATCACGGCAACAAGCGACTGACCCCAATTCGGGTCATCTTCGCCCAAAACGACGGCCCGTGCGATCCCGGGAATCTCAAGCAATGCGCTCTCGATTTCCAATGGGTGGATCTTCTCCCCTCCCGAAATGATCGCATCATCGCTCCGGCCCAGAACCCGGAGATATCGGTTTGGCTCCATGACTCCGATGTCGCTGGTTCGCAGCCAGCCGTGCTGCTGCGCCGGGATCAATCGGTCGGGTCCCTCCCAATAGTGCTCCGCAATCATCGGTCCCTTGATCCAAATCTCGCCGTCCGTTCCGTTCTCAACCGGATGACCCGCCTCATCACGGATCTCCAGCTCGATGCCATCGATCACCGGCGCGGCCCGACCGAGCAACTCGGGCGGATCACCTGGCCGCCAGGTGGCAATCTGCGAGCAGGCCTCGGTCATGCCGTAGGTGGGACAAACAGGGACGCCGGCCGCTTGGGCTTGGGCCAACAGCCCCAGCGGGCAAGGTCCGCCACCGACCAGCGCCGCCTGCAATCTGCCGGCGGCCTGTTGCAGCGTATCGGCGTTAAGCAGCCGCCGCAGAGTGGTCGCAACCAGCGATAGGTGAGTTACTCCGTGTTGCGTGATCGCCTTGATCGCCTCGTCCGCGTTGAATCTCTCCTGGACCACGATCGTCCCCCATCCAACCAGCGCGCGAAAGAGAACAATGAAGCCGCCGACATGGTGCAGGGGGAGATTGACCAGCCAGCGCTGCGCGCCATGGCCGGAAAAGTGTCGGAGTTGATGCTCCGCACCCGACACGAGGTTTCGCCCTGTCAACGCCACCCCCTTCGGCTCTCCCGCACTGCCGGATGTCATCAGAATGGCACACAGGCGGCCGGGATCCGGTTGGCCGCTCTTCCAGTTCGCTGACTCCACCCTATCCCATGACAAGTCGCCCGCACTGCCAATGCCACGATCCAGACACCGGCGCAGAATCTCTGGGTGATCCGCGCACGCCTCGACGACTTGGGCAGAACCGATGATCAGTGTTGGCCCCAATAGCTCGATCCGCCGTCGTAATTCCCCCGGAGTAAGCCCGGGATCAACGGGGCAGACCACCGCGCCGAAGCGCGTGCAGGCATGAGCGACAACGATCCAGTCGTCGGAATTGGGCGCCGCGAGGATGACCCTGTCACCCGGCCTGACGCCAAGTGCGGCAAGGCGTCCGCAGGCGGTGGACACCGCGCCGGACAATTCACCGTACGACAGGGACTGGGAAGGGGAGATCAGGGCGCGCCGGGCGGAATCCGATGCGCTCATACTCTCAAGGAAATCGTAAATCGAGCGTATCGAGACCGATGGTTTGCTCATCACTGGTCCGATCTGGATACATCAAGTTCCAGCCCCAGCCCGGCGGCCCGCCTGAGGTGCAACCGTCCGGCTTCGATTCGCAGTCCCGATTTGACAATTCCCTCCGAGATCACTCCCGCGGTCGAAAAGCCGCACGCCGTTTCCGATTCCAGGGCGCAGGCGAGATGACACGCGGCGGCGATTCCGATGTCGCTTTCCCAAAGAGATGTCACGACCACGTCCACACCAGCGGCCTTCGCCAGACGCCCCAGCCTCAGGGCGCCATCCAGCGCCCCCAGGACCATCGGCTTGACCACAATGGCATCGCAGAGTCGATCCTGCAGCACGCGCTCTACTTCATCCACGGCGGCAAGTTCCTCGTCCAAGGCGAGCCGAATGCCGAAGGTAACGGCAATCGCATGCGCATCCTGCGCCAGACCGACTCTGAGCGGCTGCTCGATGAACTCGACACCTAGCCGCGCCAGCGGCGTGGCGGCCTCGCGGAACTGGGCGGGCGTCCAGCCACCGTTCACATCGACACGAATGGCCGCCTCCGGCCAGCGAGCACGCAATCGCCCGATTCGCTCGATGTCTTGGGCAACCGAACCGATACCGGCCTTCACCTTGAAGGTGCGATACCCCTCATCCCAGCGCGCGGAGCATCGGTCCAGCCACTCATGGCCGGTTGACGCATCCACCAGCGCATTGATCTCGACCGAATCACGCGCAGTTGCCGACAGCCAGCGGGCCAGCGGAATCCCCGCACGACGCGCTGCCAGATCCGAAAGGGCAGACTCGATGGCGAAGCGCAGCGACGGGCGGGAAGCAAGCATGGGCGATAGTTCCGCCAGGCAATCACACAGCGCGCCGGCCGACTCGGGAACATCGAGTTCACCGCACAGATCCTGCATGCCGTTCCAGGCCGATTGAACATCCTCAAGACTCTCAGGTGAAAACCCAACCAGCGGCGCGGCGTCACCGAGCCCCTGAAAGCCATCCGAGTCGGTCACGCATATCACCAAGCCCGCCCGTTCACGGCAGGTCCCGTGGGCGGTCGTGATCGGGCGCGCCAGGTCATGGCGATACGGAAACACACTCCACGTTAGACGGCTCACAGGTTGAGTCCAATCGAAAGCAGGATGGCATAGAGCAACTGCAAACGCGCGGTCTGGGCCAGGGCATTGTTGAGTGCCGGCCCCTCGGTGCTCCCGAAGATGGTCCGCAGAATTGGGATGGCGCCAAGTAGACTCGCCGACGCCAAGAGCACCCCCCAGCGGGAGTCACTTCGGATCACTAGCAGGATGGGGATCGCACAGGCGACAACTATCATGAGAATGTACTCGAGCCGTCCGCCTGATCGCCCGAGTCGCACCGCGAGTGTCCGCTTTCCCGCCTTCCGGTCGGTGTCGATGTCGCGCAAGTTGTTGACCACGAGGATGGCGACGGCCAAACAGCCCATAGGCACGGCCAGCCAGAAGGCGAGCGGATGCACGGTCAGCGCATGGACATAGTAGGTGCCCGCCACCGCCGCCAGGCCGAAGAACAAAAACACGAACAACTCGCCCCATCCACGGTACCCGTAGGCAATCCCGCCTCCGGTGTACAGGATGGCGGAGACAATGCCGGCCAGTCCAACGATGAGAATCGGCCAGCCGCCGCGGATCACGAGGTACAACCCCGGAACGACGGCGAGCCCGATCACCACCGCCAACGCCGCCCGCATTTGCCGGGTGCTCACCAGACCGGCCTGCGTGACACGCAGCGGTCCGATCCGATCGTGGGAATCGGTGCCGCGCTCGAAGTCATGCAGATCATTGGCGAAGTTCGCCGTGATCTGCAAGAGCAGCGCACCGATCAAAGCCGCCATGCCGGCGGGCCAGTGAAATACGTCTTCCCGCCACGCCAATGCGCTTCCGACAATAACCGGCGCCACCGCGGCCCACAGAGTCTTCGGGCGAACAGCCAGAGTCCAGATGGCCGGCGCGGACAGACTGTGTGCGGACGCTTCCATCGGGGTGAGACGATCGAGGCTCAGGAATGTGTCAGGGCAAACGCGGAAACTTGCCGAAGTCGGGCTTGCGTTTCTCCAGGAAGGCGTCACGGCCCTCCTGCGCCTCGGCGGTACCGTAGAAAAGCAGGGTCGTATTCCCCGCTAATTCCTGAATTCCCGCCTGTCCATCGCAGTCGGCGTTAAAGGCCGCCTTCAGACAACGAATGGCCATCGGGCTGTTCGCCAGGATTTCGCGGCACCACTTGACGGTTTCCACTTCCAGTTCCTCAAGCGGCACCACCGCGTTGACCAGACCCATATCCAGCGCCTGCCGGGCGTCATACTGACGGCACAGATACCAGATTTCGCGCGCCTTCTTCTGCCCGACGATGCGGGCCATGTACGAGGCTCCCCACCCCGCATCAAAGCTCCCGACCCGCGGGCCGGTCTGCCCGAAGCGCGCATTATCCGCCGCGATGGTCAAGTCGCACAACAGGTGCAGCACATGCCCGCCGCCGATTGCGTAGCCGGCGACCATGGCGATGACGGGCTTGGGAAAAGTGCGAATCAACCGCTGCACATCGAGGGCGTTGAGCCTCGGAACACCCTGTTGATCGACGTAACCCGCATCGCCCCGAATGCTCTGGTCGCCGCCGGAGCAGAAGGCCAGCGGGCCTTCGCCGGTCAGGATGACCACGCCCACGCTGGCGTCTTCGCGCGCGTCATAGAACGCCGCCGTCATGTCAAACAACGTTTGCGGGCGAAACGCGTTGTGAACTTCCGGCCGGTTGATCGTGATCTTGGCGATCCCGTCGGACTTCTCGTAGCGGATGTCCTGGTACTCACCCGCCCTCTGCCACTCTGCCGCTGCCTTCACCGATGTTTCCTCATCTCTCACTTGGGCGGCTCGATGCGCTCCAGAAAGGACCGCACAATATCAACACAAGTCTGCGGACGCTCCCACGAGACCGCGTGGCCGGCGCCGGAGACTATACGAAACGAGGCGCGCGGAATCACGCCCGACATCGCATCCCCGATGCCGCAAAACTTGGCATCCCGCGCCCCGGCCAGGACCAGAACCGGCATCGACAGGTGCGGCAGCCGATCGTGAAGCGGGGTCTGCACACCCGTTCCCATCCCGCGAAGGCTCAGCGCCAATCCGGCAGCGGTGTTTTTCTCTCGAAGCCGGCGCCCGAGATGGCGCCGTTCCTCCGGGAGCTCCTTTTGCGATGCGAACAACGGATTGGCCATCCACTCCTCAGCGAAGGCCGCGACTCCGATCGATGCGATTCGATCGGCCAGTTGATTGTCGGCCAGGCGCCGTGCCTCGCGTTCTCCGGGTTCGGCGATACCGGGCGAGGCGCTTTCCAGAATCAGCGCGCTGATCCGGCCCGGGTCCAAGAGGGCCCATTGCAGCGCCAGACGGCCGCCCATCGAGTATCCCCAGACGGCAACGCCGCGCAATCCGAGTTCATCACAAAACTGCGAGAGCCGACCGGCGGCACGGTCCAGCGTGCACTCCTCCGGCGCCGTCGGACCAACAGTGTTCCCGTGCCCGGGCAAATCCGGAATCACACAGTGATGCGTTTCCGAAAGCGCATCGGCAATATCCTGCCAGACTTCCGCGCATCCGGTAAATCCGTGCAGGAGGACGATTGTCGGGGCGTCGTCGCGCCCGGTACGGCGGTACGACCACTCCACATCGGCGGTCCGGATCGTCTGCATCATGCCAAAAGTCCCGCCTCGCTAATACGGCGTTGAATGGCCCGCGTGAATTCGAGCGTGCGCGAACGGGATGTCGCCACTTCAATGATGGCGGGGCCGGGCGCACTCATCAGCGAAGAGAACCGCCGGTCGAACTCCGGCATCGTGCTGACCGACACATGCGTGATGCCGAACATCTCGGCGGCTTTGGTGAAAACCAGCCCATGCGGCATCGCCACCAGGGTTTCGAACACATCAGCGTGCTCGGACAAGGGCAGAAAGGAGAAGATCCCGCCGCCGTCATTATTAATGAGCACGATCTTCAAGTTCAGTCTCTCTCTCGACACTGTCGCGAGGGCATTCAGGTCATAAAGAAAGGCAATGTCTCCGATCAGGAGCACGACGGGGTCTGGTGACACCGAAGCAGCCCCGGCCGCGGTTGAAACCACACCATCGATTCCATTGGCGCCACGATTCGCCATGACCCGGAGCCGCCCGGACCGCGCGCCGGCGTACGAGTCCACGAGACGGATGGGCAGACTGCTGGATAAGAAGACAACCGAGCGCGCGGGAGTTTGATCCATCACGTGCGCGGCGAGATCTCCTTCGAACAGGTCCTCCCGCTCGCCGGCCGCCGAATCGAGAATGGCCCGCACCCGTTGATCGGCAAGCTGCCAAGCTTCGGCGAAGTCAGTACCGGCCTTATGCCCTGCCAGCTGCTCGCAGAGTCCGTTGCAGGCATCGGCCAGATCGCTGACAGCCTTGTGTGTCGCCACGCCGTAAGGATCGGCGATCTCGGAGTGCGAATCGATGCAGATGCACCCGACAGGCGGCGTCGCGGCCATCCACTCGTTCAACCGTTTTGACGTCGGCAGGCCGCCAAACCGGATGATCAGTTCGGGACGCAGTTGTTCGGCGCACTCCCTGTTGAGCAAGGTGAGATCGTAGTGCGAGATCACCGGGAGCCCGTCCGGAGCCGAAAAACGGACGCGCGAGATCGGATCGGCAAACACGGGGAAACCAGTCAAACGGGCGAGTTTCTCGAGCGCCGGAAGGAACGCGTCTTGTCCATCATCCGCACCGCAGACGATGATGCCCCTTGCCGTGTCACGGATCGATCGCACCGGATCTTCCCAGTTGCAACCGGGGTTGATTGCTTCGTGCGCGCGCAAACGGGTGTCCCCCGCATCTCGCGCCGACCGATCAAGCTCGTCGATGCGTTCGCAAGCGGGCAGCAGCGGCTCGCGAAAGGGGATATTCAAGTGCACGGGTCCGACCGGATCTCGCCGGCAGAGTGCCACGGCCTCCGCGGCGATTTCGGTCCAGCGCAAACCGTCGTCTTGTGCCGAGGGAGGATCCAGGTCCCAGGAGCGCAAGACGTGACCCCCATAAAGCTCGACCTGGTCGATGGTCTGTGGTGCGCCGGTTCCGCGCAACTCAGGCGGGCGATCAGCGGTCAGGACAATCAGTGGAACATGCGCCATCCTCGCTTCGATGACCGCCGGGTGATAATTGGCGCCCGCCGTACCGGAAGTGCAGATGAGCACGGCCGGTCGGCGGGTGAATTTGGCGATTCCAAGGGCACGAAACCCGGCGGCCCGCTCATCCGGAAAGGCATGGAGTCGCAGGCCACGGGTGCGGGTCGCCGCGAGGACCAAAGGCGCGCATCGTGCGCCGGAGGAGATGACCGCATCCCGCACGCCGCCCCCGGCCAGCGTATCGAGCAGCCGCCGCGACCAGACGAAATTCGCGCCGGCGGTGCTCAGGGTCGCAGACTCTGGAGGGCGCTCACGAAGGCGCGGGCCTTGTTCTCTGTTTCCCGCCATTCCTTATCCGGTTCCGAACCGGGCACAATTCCGGCTCCCGCGAAGACCGTGGCGCCCGTCGGGGTGATCATCGCCGAGCGGATGGCGACGGCGAACTCCGCCGTGTCGGGCCCCATCCAGCCGACCGGCCCCGCGTACCAGCCGCGCGGCGCCGACTCCATCTCGCGGATCACCTCGAGTGCCTGCGCGCGCGGCGAGCCGCCGACCGCCGGGGTCGGATGGAGACGTGTCAGCACGTCCGCGAGAGTCCGGTCCTCCCGCAGCCGCCCGCGCGCTTTCGTGATCAGATGCTGAAGGGTCGGCAACTTGAGAATCTGCGGGCTGGCGCCGGCTTCCATGCTCTCGCACAGTTCGCCCAACGCCTGCAGGATGTCTTCAAGCACGTAATAGTGTTCCAGATTGTCTTTGCGGCTGGACAAGAGGAGCTGCGCCAGCGAATGGTCGGAATCAGAGTCGCTCCCGCGTCCGATGGTCCCGGCCACGCACTCGGTCTCGATCGTGCGTCCCTGCATTCGGACGAGCCGTTCCGGCGACGCACCGACAAAGGCCACACCCGGCCGGGGCTGCACTCCGAACACATGGGTGCCCGGCGAGGCGTCCACAAGCCGTTGCACGACCGACCAGGGATCGGGCGGTTCCGGGCTCCGCAGACGGAATCGTCGCGCCAGCACCACCTTCTGGAGCACGCCATCGTCCATCCGGCGGGTGAGCTCGCCAACTCGCGTGTTCCAGGATTCAGCGCTCTCCAGATCGGAGAGACCGCCGAATGATACCTCGCGCGGGCTCCAGTCGGTCCCGAGTTGGCCGGTCAATTCCTCGCGCGCACGCCTGAGGTCCGCGTCGATCTCCTCCGGGGTGCTCTCCCGCGTGACCCGCGCGACCACAAACCACTGTGACTGACCATTTCGATGCTCACAGTAAACCCGCGGCAAAACCAACCAGGCATCCGGGAAGTCCTCCCAGAGATCGTCGGGCTCGGCCTGCGGATCGAATGCAAAACCGCACAACAAACGGGGCAGCGTTGGGGAACTCGCTTCAAGAGAGAGATGACAGCGCCGGAGAATGTCCTGCCCGATGGCCATGGCCGATTCGGCCGCAGATTCCCCCTTGATCCGCAACTCAAAAGCGATGCCGTGGCCCGCCAATTCCGTCGCCTCGCCGCGTCCACGCCAGTACCAGGACGGCGTGCCACGGCAAACCGCCAGCCAAGGCAGGGGAGCAACCGAACCGGCGCCGAGAGATCGATGCAGGTAGTACTCGTCGCCGGTTCGCCGGGCCTGAGCGATGAGGAGGTCGATTTCACCCAGGGTCGAGGCCTTGTCGCCAGGATCAAGCGCGGCTGGCTGCGATGGGGGGGCGGAGGTCACAGATCATCCTTTTTCGGGCAGGCGCCGACAACCACTGCGCCGGGCGGAGGAACCATCCCACGCCCCGCGGTTGATGATGATACGCCGACTAGAGATTGAGTTCCACTGCGGATGCAAGGTGAGGGTGTCGCCGGGCGTTGCGCAACGTTGGGGTGGTCCCCTCAGCCGGCGGCACGAATCTGTCCGGATTGCAGTAAGGGAATGCTATTCGGAGGTTTGCGGGGGCTGTGGGACTGGAGCTTTGACGTGCGCCTTCGCCCGCCGGACCAATTGGGCAAGTTCCGCCTCGCTTAGTTCCGCGAGGAATTCGAGGCAGGCCACGCACGGCTTGGGCAGACTTCGCTCAGGTACTCCACCCGCGAACCAGAAGATGCCGCCCTGTTCCGGGAGATCCTCCGGACGGGAAATCAGCTTCGGATCATTCATCGGTCCCCCTCAAACGGAAACCCTGATTCAGGGCCCTCCGGCACGGGCCCAGGGTTCGCAATCCGTGACAATGCAACGTCCATCCGTCGGCATTAAAGCGAAGGCCGGGCTCGACACGGAACCCGGGGAAACCCAAAAAACCCAGACTCAAGGTGACCGGAACC
>JBFMFQ010000050.1:0-17477 GCA_040752075.1 Candidatus Zixiibacteriota bacterium
TCAAACGGGGCATCGGTTACATGTCCCAGTTGTTCTCGCTTTATGGCGATCTGACCGTGGCGGAGAATATCGCCTTTTTCAGCGGGCTGTATGGTGTGCCGGAGACGAAACGCGCCGAGCGCCGCGACTGGGCATTGGAGATGGCGGGCCTGACCGACGCGAAGGATCGGCTCACCCGCGAATTGCCCCTTGGTTTCAAGCAGCGTCTGGCTCTTGGCTGCGCCGTGTTGCACGAGCCGCGCATTCTGTTTCTTGACGAACCCACTTCGGGCGTGGACCCGCTGTCACGACGCGCGTTCTGGGACCTGATCCGTCACATGACGGCGCAGGGAACGACGGTGTTCGTGAGCACGCATTACATGGAGGAAGCCGAGTATTGCCACCGTCTGGCGCTGATGAACAGGGGAAGACTCATCGCCCTCGACACCCCGTCGGGTCTGCGAGCTGGGATGCATGATCCCATACTTGAGATCACCGGGACCGACGGTGTCAAGGCCGTGGAGGCCCTGCGCGGCGCCGAGGGAATCATCGACGCGGGATTCTTCGGCCGGGCGGTGCATGCCACGGCGCGGGACGCGGATTTGGCCAGACAGGTGATTGCCCGGCGGCTTGCCGGATCCGGCCTGCCGACCGGCAGTGTCCGCGAGATTCGCCCGTCGCTGGAGGATGTATTCATCGCGCGGGTTCGCCTTGAGGGCGGCGCACCGGCCGATTGAGACGGGGAACCGGGCATAAGTCATGAGCGCGCCTCTTAACACGACCCGCCTCCTGGCGATATCGCGCAAGGAGATCATCCAGTTGCGACGGGATCCCCGCAGCCTGGCATTGGCGTTTCTGCTGCCCGTCTTCCTTCTCATTCTGTTCGGCTACGCCATCACCTGGGATGTCAATGACATTGCGCTGGCCGTGCTCGACCACGACAACTCCCGGGAAAGCCGTGAACTGATCGACCGTTTTCGCTCGTCGGGATACTTCACCTTGAAGGAGCGGATCGAACGTGAGGGCGATCTCGATGCGCTGTTGACGGGCGGCCGGGTGCAGATTGGCCTCATCATTCCCCCCGATTTCTCCGCCAATCTCGGCAGCGGACGTCCGGCGCTGTTGCAGGCGATCGTGGATGGGTCCGACGCGAACACGGCCACGACCATCCTTGGCTACACGCGCGCGATCGCGTTGCAGCACTCATCGATGGTCCTGCTGCGCGGCGCAAAACTGGCGACACCGGTAACATCGGAGAGCCGAGTCTGGTACAACGAGGAGTTGACGAGCCGCAACATGATCGTGCCGGGCCTCGTGGCGGTGATCATGATGATCATTGCCGCGATGCTGACCTCCCTGACGATTGCGCGAGAGTGGGAACGGGGCACGATGGAGCAGCTCGCGGCGACACCGGTCACGCGGCAGGAGGTGGTTCTGGGAAAACTGCTCCCCTATCTGGGGATCGGCCTTTTTGATGTGATTGTGGTCAGCTTGATCGGTGTCTGGCTCTTCGATGTGCCGTTTCGGGGCAATCCCCTGCTTTTGATGATGCTGTCCTTCTTCTTCCTGGCCGGATCGCTGGGACTTGGGTTGTTTATCTCCGCTGTCGCCAAGTCGCAACTTCTGGCCACGCAGGTATCGATGCTCGTCACGTTTCTTCCGGCATTTCTCCTGTCGGGTTTCATGTTCGCCATCGATGTCATGCCGGCCCCTTTGCAGGCAGTCACCTTCCTCGTTCCGGCCCGGTATTTCCTCGTCGTGACGCGGGGCATTTTTCTCAAGGGTGTCGGCGTTGAAGTGCTCCGCATCCAGGGATGGCTCATGATCGGGTTTGCGGTCATCGGCATCGCCCTGGCGGTGCGGGCCTTTCGAAAGGACCTCGGATGAGAATCGCGGACCACCGCTCGCGCGTGCTTGAGATTGTGCGCAAGGAGTTCATCCAGGTCCGCCGCGACCCGCGGCTGTTGCGGCTGGTCCTGGTGGCCCCGATGATCCAGTTGATCGTCTTTGGCTACGCGGTCTCCACCGATGTGCGTCACACGAAGACCTTTGTCGTGGATCATGATCGGACGCAGGCATCGCGTTCACTGGTCGAGGCGTTGACGGGCTCCGATTACTTCGATGTGGTCGGGACCTCCGACCGTCCCGCCGACTTGGTCAGGGCGCTGGACCATGCCGATGTGATCATGGGCATGGAAATCCCGCGCGGATTTGCGGCCGATCTGGCCTCCGGGACCGGGGCATCGGTTCAGTTGCTCTTTGACGGGACCAATTCCAATGTGGCGGGGATCGCGCGGGGGTACGCCGAGCAGATCGTGCAGGGTTTCGGCGTGAACACGCTTTCCACTCCAATATCTCCCCCCGTCGAATTGCGGGAACGCGCCTGGTACAACCCGGACCTGGCCAGTCGCAATTACAATGTGCCCGGTGTGATCGGGACGGTGACTCTGCTCATGTGCCTGCTTTTGACCTCGCTGGCGGTTGTGCGGGAGCGCGAGATGGGAACGCTCGAGCAACTCATGGTCAGTCCGCTCTCGCCGGGGGAGCTGATTGCGGGCAAGACCATCCCGTTCGGGCTCATCGGACTGTTGGACCTGGTGCTGGTGACCAGTGTGGCGCTGCTGTGGTTTGGCATTCCGCTTCAAGGGAGCCTGTTCTTGTTGTTTGGGGCGAGCGTGTTCTTCCTCATGTCGGCGCTGGGAATCGGGCTTTTGATTTCGACTCTTTCCAGCACCCAGCAGGAAGCGTTCATGCTCACCTTTCTCATCCTCATGCCCATGCTGCTTCTCGCGGGCTTCATGTTCCCGGTTTCAAGCATGCCCGAGTTCTTCCAGTGGGCCACACTGTTGATTCCACTCCGTCATTTCCTCGAGATCATTCGCGGCATCTTCCTGAAGGGCGCGGGGTTGGAATCCCTCTGGCCACAGTTCTTGTCACTGGTGGTCATGGGAGTTGGCGTGCTCGCTTTCGCCGCCTCGCGATTCAGCAAGCGGATGGCGTAACGAATTCAGATCGCGCGAGGTACTGATGCTTAAACGTGCGGATGTTTGGAGTCTGGAGAAAAGCCAAGTCGTATTGTGAGCCACTGAAGTGTCGCGGCTGTCAGAACTCCGACCACAAGCACCAGCGGATTGACCCACCATCGGAAGATCGGATTTCCTCCCGGCACCAACTCCACTCCGAAGTGCCACACCGGAAGCGTAATGAAAAGCACTAGGACGACTGCCGCGACGTTGATCAGCCAGAGACGGCGTGACGGGTGACGGTACTGCACCAAGTAGCAGAAAAATGTCGTCACTGAGCCGACTGACATAATCGGCCAGTAGAATTGGCGCGAGAGGGCTCTGCCCTCGGGCCCGCCGGCGCCCAAAGACAGGTCGGCCGCGATGATTCCGATGGTGATGAGGGAGTATGCCCAGGAGGGAAAACGCCGCATGAAGTCAGTCCCCGGTCAGATCAAAGCCGCGCGTTGGTGATGCCGTTTTGCGCCTGGTACTTCCCCTTTTTGTCCGCGTACGACATCTCGCAGACCTCATCCGATTCCAAAAACAGCACCTGGGCGATTCCCTCGTTGGCGTAGACTTTCGCGGGAAGCGAGGTCGTGTTGGCGATGGCCATGGTCACGAAGCCCTCCCATTCCGGCTCGAACGGTGTCACGTTGAGGATTATCCCGCATCGGGCGTAGGTGGACTTGCCGAAACAGATCGTGATGATGTTCCGCGGGATGCGGAAGTACTCGACCGAGCGCCCGAGCGCGATCGAGTTGGGCGGGATGGTGCAGATGTCCGATTTGATCTCCTCATAGGCACGATTGTCAAAATCTTTCGGATCGAGAATCGCTCCCGGGGTGTTGGTGAAGACCCGGAACTCATCGGCCACCCGCATGTCGTAGCCGTAGGAGGAGACCCCAAACGAGATAACCCCTTTGCTGACTTGACGATCCGCAAACGGCTCAATCATGCGGTGCTTGGTTGCCATAGCTTTGATCCAACGGTCAGACTTCACGGGCATGTTTGCACCTCGTTTCCACGGGTTCTCTCGCACCGGTTGAACTGCACGGGCGCTCCCGAGATCGGCCTATATTTGCGCGGGGGGAAGGTCCGATAAGTCCAATACATCCCGGAGACGTTGTATCGGAGGTCAATGTCATGAGAGCGCTCAAGATCCTGATCATCCCCGTTGCGTTAACCTTGGTCGTGACTTGCCTGTCGGCATACCCGGTCCGGGCCGTTCTCGCGCCCTGTTATGAGGAGGGACACGAGTTTGCCATGCCGGGCGATGTCAACGGCGACTGCCGCCGCAACCTGGTCGATGTGATGTGGGTCATTCGGCATGTCTTTGTTCCGCCGCAGGACATCATCGAAGTGAGCGCCGACCTCGACTGCAATCGTCAGATCGACGCCACCGATCTGGCGATGCTGGTCGATTTCTGCTTCGCTCACGCTCCGGAACTCCTGCCCTGCCCGTAGCGCCGGAGAACTCACCAACTCCGGGTCGCATCGCGGTGAATCAGATCGAGGAACTCCGCGCGTGTCTGCGGGCTGTCCTTGAACGCCCCCAGCATGTGCGATGTCACCGCCACCGAGTTTTGCTTTTCCACGCCGCGCATCTGCATGCAGAGGTGGACCGCCTCCATCACCACCGCCACACCGATGGGCTCCAGCGCCTCCTCGATGGTGTCGGCGATCTGCTTGGTCATTCGTTCCTGAACCTGCAGGCGGCGCGCATAGACATCGACCAGCCGGGCGAGCTTTGAGAGCCCGATGATCTTGTGATTTGGGATATACGCTACGTGGCACTTGCCGAAAAACGGCAGCATGTGGTGTTCGCACATGCTGTAGAAATCCACGTTGCGCAGAAGCACCATCTCCTTGTTGTCCTCGGTGAACAAAGCGTCATTGATCACATCCTTGGGATCCTGGCCGTAGCCCCGGGTCAGGTACTCGTAGGACTTGGCGACACGCTCGGGGGTCTTGGCGAGTCCTTCGCGATTGGGATCTTCGCCGATCTCCTCCAGGAGTCTGCGGATTGTCTCTGGTTTAACCATGATTATTCCTCCGGCCGGATCCGTTCAGGCGGGTCCGCGGTAGACGAACGAGTTCTTTGCTGTCTCAACCAGGCGGATGCTCAGGCGCCGGCCCGGCGGCATGTGGGGCGACAGCAGTTCCCACACGGCCCGCGCGAGGTTTTCACCGCTGGTGAGAAACCCGGGGCCGAATGTTTCGTTGACATTCATCCACGCAAAACGGGATTCGATCTCGCGTTTCACGAGGGCGTCGAGTTCACCCCGATCCATCACAACATCACGATCGAGCGAGGCCGCGGTGACCATGACGTCGACCAGGTAGTCGTGCCCATGCCCCGAGGGGTTCGCGCACTTGCCGAACAGACGGCGATTCTCCTCATCCGACAGGCCGGGGGACCGGAGTGTATGCGCGGCCGAGAATCGGTAGCGGCGGGCAAGAGTCCAGAAGGGCTTCATGTGTCTATCAACTGCCTGCGGCGCGTGAACACTCCGCCCACAGGTCGTCGGATTCGCACACCCGGACACGTGTCAGGGTCGCGCCCGGCACCGCGCCATCGAGTTGTCGCCAGACGAAACCGGCCAGCACCTCGGTCGTGGGAATCTTTCCTGTCAGTTCCGGGATGTCCGTGTTCAGATTCCGGTGATCGACCCGCTCGATTACCTTTCTGGCAACGATGCGGTCCAATTCGGACAGGTTGATGACCATCCCGGTCCCGGGATCGACCTCGCCGGCCACGGTGACTTCCAAGGTGTAGTTGTGGCCGTGGCCGTTTTCATTGGCGCACGCCCCGAACACCGCTTTGTTCTTTTCCGCGCTCCAATCGGAACGCCAATAACGGTGCCCGGCGCAGAAGTGCAGTTTTCGAGTTACTTCAACCAATTCCATCATCCTTCCGCTATTGCCCCGCAACCCGGAATCCGCCGTCGACAACCAGGGTTGCGCCGGTAATCCACGCCGCCTCCTCTGATGCCAGGAAAGCCGTCGCCGCGGCCACATCCTCCGGCCGGCCAATGCGGCGCATCGGGTGCATGGGCGCCAAGCCTTCGAGGAATTCGCGCGTTTCGGGATTGTCGCCGCGTCCACGAAGCATGGGGGTATCGACAAAACCGGCGCACACACAATTGACGCGAATGCCGGGTCCCCACTCGGCGGCCATCACGCCGTTGGCGGAGACCACGGCGGCCTTGGCGGCGGAATAGGCCACTGTCCCGGCCACCCCGGCCAGTCCAAGGGTCGAGGATATGTTGATCACCGCACCGCCGGCGGGTGATGCGCGCAACCACGGGGCCAGTTGCCTGGTCAGATCGACGAGGCCGGTGAAGTTTGATGCCATCATCGCTGAGATTGACTCCGGGGAGGTCTCTTCCACTGGGCCGCGGGAGTACTCGCCGGCGCTGTTCACCAGTATATCGAGATGGCCGTGCCGTGCGCCGACACCCTCGGCGATTCTCCGGTTGGAGTCATAGTCGGTGATGTCCGCGGCTTCGATTTCTGACGGCGCCGGTATCAACGCCGCGGTTTCATCAAGTTTGGAACGGGTACGGCCATGCAGGATAACCAGGGCGCCCTCCGACGCGAGGCGAAGCGCCACGCCACGGCCGATTCCCGATCCGGCGCCGGTCACCAGTGCGATCTTCCCTTTGAATCTTCCAAGCGTCATAGGCGGAGCAGCATCGATGTCATTTCAAATCCCGTTTTGAACTTGGCCCTGGGACCGACCGGTCGCGGGGGTGGCCAGCGGGGGCCTTCGACTTCGGAGGGCCCTCAGATTCAACCCCATCCCAACAAGATACCCGCTGGTGATTCCCAGTGCATCCGCCATCCAGTCGAACCACTCGGCGAAGCGCCCCGGAATCCACGCCTGATGGTACTCATCAATCGCGGCGAAAACGATCAGGATCAAATACGGGATCCACTCGTGCCAGCGACTCATCGTCTGCTCCCGGAACGGACCCCAGCCACGCACCACCAAAAACCCCAGAATGGCGTATTCGAGGCCGTGCAACACCTTGTCCAAGTGACCCTCGCTCAGGTCCGGGAGCTTGATCCCGGGCAACGAAGAGACCCCCACGAGGAGCAGGGCGTAGAGAATCGCCAGACGGCGTGCGCGGTGTGGTGTCAATAAACGCATCATGGAATCATGCAGGCCCGGTGTCCGGCAGGCACGAGGCGCGAAGGTCACTCGGAGGTATCATGAGATCAAGCCGAATCCCTCTGGACAGGTTCGGCCGGCAACGACTCGGCAATTGATTTGGGGACCGCACATGGGCCATTATACGCAATTCACCGGGATGGTTTGAAAGCGATGAGAAACTCCCCCCAAGTGCCCTGGCCGGATGTTCATGGCAGTGAGTGGCGGAACTCCGCGTCCGATTCCCACCACCGGGGGCGAAACGGGCTGCCGCGTCTCCTTTCGGCAACTGGAATTGCCGCCATCGCGGTCATCTGTTCAATCTTGACCGCATGGGCCCAATCCGGGGCACCCGCGTTTCATGTTGAGAGTCCATCCATTGTTGAATTGGTTCGCGCCGGCCGATTCGCCTCGGCGCCCGATCAGCCGCGTGTCGCCCTGGTTCTGTCCGGCGGCGGCGCCAGGGGGCTTTCGCAGATCGGTGTGTTGCGCGCGCTGGAAGACGAGGGAATTCGCGTCGATGCGGTCTGCGGGGTGTCCATGGGCGCCATCATCGGCGCGCTTTATGCGAGCGGAATCTCGCCGGACTCCCTCGAAGCGCTGGTGCGTGGCGTGCAATGGGCGGACCTCCTCAAGAATTCGCCGCCGCGCGCGCAGTTGCTTCTGTCGCAGAAATCGACTGCTTCCAATTCGTTTGTTTCCCTCCCGATTCGCAACCTCCGGCCCCAATGGCCGACCGGCGCCACATCCGGTCAGGGGTTGTACAATTTTCTATCCCGGCTGACACAGGGCGCCACCTACCGCTGCGGCGCGGACTTCGACCGTCTGCCTATTCGTTACCGCGCGGTGGCCACCGAACTGGTGTCCGGACAGCGCGTTGTGTTCGACCGCGGGGAACTGGCCTTCGCGATGCGCGCCTCGATGGCCTTTCCGCTGGCCGTCACACCGCTGCGCGAAGACTCGCTGCTTTACGCCGATGGCGGGCTGGTCGACCCGCTGCCGGTCGAACTGGCGGACGAGCTTTCGGAGGCGCCGGTTCTCGCGGTCAATACGGTCACCGGCCTCTCACCCGTGGAGGACCTGACCGATCCATACACCCTGGCGAATCAGGCCACCACCGTCATGACCGGACCGGCGCTGGAACGGGCGGTCGCCATGGCGGATTTTGTCTGCAAACCCGATGTTCACGGCATCGCCAACTTCGATTTCAATTCGATCGATACCCTGATCCGCGCCGGCTACGAAGCCGGCCGGCGGGTCGCACGGGATATCTGGAAATCCTACCGCCGGCCCGGGGCCGCAAAGGACTCGGGATGCAGTCACCGGCGCGTCGAGGTCGCCGCGGATTCCGGCTTCCCGGGTCCTCTGCCCTGCCCGGACGGCATTGCCCGGGCCGTTCAGAGCGGCGCGCCGATCGCTGAATGCGATCTGCGCCAGGCCGTCCGCGATGCGGTCGGAGGGGGATGGTGGGAGTCGGCAACGCTGACGGGCATGAACCCGCCGGGTGACTCGCTGGCCCGCCTGCGCCTGGAGGTCGTTTCGCCGCCCACGTTCATAGGTGTTCACTTTTCGACCGTGACCGTTTTCGATGATTCGACCCTGCGCTCGGTCCTCAATCTCCCCATCGGGCAGCCGGCCAGCCGGGCCGCCATCGCGGAGGGGTTGAACCGGATCGTGGAGCACTACGCCGCGCGTGATTACACGATGGCCGACATCGTCTCCGCGGAGCTCGACGGAGAAGGCGTTTTGACCGTCGTCCTCGATGAGGCGCCGCTCGTGGGACTCGAACTGGCCGGCAATCAGAAAGTGAAAAGTTGGGTGGTGCTGCGCAATTTCCCCCTGCGGCCCGGTGAGCCCTATAACGCCCGGATGCTCGACCGCGGCCTCAAGGACCTGCAGGCGTCGGGACTCTTCGACCAGGTCACCACCGAGATCGTCCACACCCCCGAGGGACCGCGTGTCCGGCTGATCGTGTCGGAGAAGACAACCGACGCGATTCGCCTCGGACTGCACCACAACCTCGAGTACCAGACCGAGGTGTTCATCGAATGGGCCAGCATCAACATCCTCGGACTCGGCAACGAGGTGGTGGTCCATGCCCAGCACTCGCCCCGGCGGGATCTCTTCTTTGTGCGCGCGCAGTCGGACCGGATCTTCCGAACCTACCTGACATCCTCTCTGGTCGCGCGCCGGAGCCGCCACGAGCGGCGTGTGTACACCGACCATCACAACATCGGCTGGTATGAAACGACACGCACCGGGGGTGAGTTCTATGTCGGCCAGCACATCACCCGCCAGGCCCAGGGGGCGGTCATTTTCCGCTCCGAGGACATCCGGCTCAAGCAAAGCAGCGATTCGCTGACCCATCGCACGACTCTCTCGCGGGTCAGCGCATCCGTCATGCTCGATGATCTGGACGATGCCGATTTCCCGTCCGTGGGACGCCGGCTCACGGCCCAAATCCACTGGGCCGACGAGTTTCTCGGCGGGGAGGTGATCTACCGGTCGTTTGAGGGCTCCGGGTTGTGGGCCGTGCGTGTCGGGCGGTGGATCACCCTGATCCCGGAGGCGCGCTTTTCGACCGCCGAGCGGCGATTGCCCATCTACGAGCGATTCTCCCTCGGCGGATTGCACTCGTTCATGGGACTTAACAACGACGAATTCCTCGGCGACAAGCTGCTCGTCTTGTCTCTCACCGGGCGGTACCGGTTCTTCGCCCGCAGTTACCTCATGGCCCGGCTCGACGGCGGCACGGTGTGGGATCACAAAGCGGAGATCGATCTCACCCGCGACCTGCGCCTGGGGATCGGCGGCGGACTGGCGTTCGACACACCGCTCGGTCCGCTGCGCATCATGGCCGGCGTCACCGAGGGCAATGCCTCCAAGTTTTACTTCAGCTGGGGCTACGATTTCTAGGTCCCATCCTCAATTGGCGTGTTGAAGAGCCTCAGGTCGTGTCGGGGCAAGGCTTGCCGTGCCCCTACACCCGCACCGGCGTCGCACAATCACACTGGGCCTTTCAACGGGCCCGAAGCAGAGTGGAGGTGGCGATTCAGGCGGCTTGACGCGTGGCCGTCTGGTGAAACCGCTTGAGACGGGCCGGCGGTTTCTTTTCCGCCATCACGTTGACGATGTAAATGCCGGCGAAAACGAGCAGGGCGCCGATGATAGCCGACAGGCGCAGCCGTTCATCGAGGATCAACCATCCGAGAATTGCCGCCACGACGGGGGTCACGAATGCGATCAGTGACATGCGGGTGGCCTCGATGGTCTTGAGGAGATGGTAATAGGTCGCGAAGGTGTAGGCCGAGCCGAGGATGCCGAGAAAGAGCACGGTCCCGATGAACGTCGGGGTCCACCGCAGGCTGTCGATCTGCTCGGTGACCATCGCGAATGGAAACAGGATGGCCACGCCGACCAGCATCTGGAGCAAGTTGACGGTTGACGGATCCTCGCCGGTGAGGTGGCGTTTGACCATGATCGACGCGATGGCGGAGGAGATCGGCGATGCGAGCATGATGAGCATGGCCCACCAGAGCTCCGGGGTGGGACGCGTCAATCCATCACCGAAGATGACCACGATTCCGGAAAACCCGATGATGAGCCCGGCGACCTTTCTCGCTGAGAGCCGTTCTCCCGGGAGGTAGAAGTGGGCCCCGAGGGCGACAAAAAACGGGAATGAACTGAAGATGATCGAGGCCAGGGCGGCGTTGATGTACTGCTCGGCATAGTACACGGCCGCGTAGGAGCCGAAGTACATGAACACGCCCGGCAGGAGGATCCAACCGAGGGTGCGCCGGTCGCGCGGCCAGGCACGGCGCCGCAGGAGCACCACCACCGCCAGCACCAGGGCCGCCACCGCGAAACGGAATCCCGCGCTGTAAAATGGCGGCGCGTCGGAGAGCCCGATTTTGATCACCACCCAGGTGGCGCCCCAGATCAGACACAAGCTGGCAATCAGAAGCGTGTTGACCATGTTACTTCCACGAATGCGCGCACCGCGAAGTTGCGCTCACGTCCTCAACGACAAACGGCACCCGGAAGCGAGTGCCGTGAGCCATCGAGCCAATCGTCCGGATGCTCACGTCTTGAGACATACCAAGGTGATGTCGTCGGCCACCGGCGCATCGGCCTGGAACTTGAGCACCGCATCAAGAACCCTTTGGATCACCGCCGAGGCGTTGGTCTTTCCGCCTTCCCGCAGAACCTTTTCCAGGCGCTCCTCGCCGAACTGATCGTCGGCGGGATTGGCCGCCTCAGTCACGCCGTCGGTGAAAATGAGCAGGCACTCCCCGGGCTCCAGGGTAATCGACTCCTGGATGTAATCGGACCAGGAGAAGGCCCCGGCGATGAGCCCGCCGGTCTCCAGCAACTCCAGCGTGCCGTCGTTTTTGAACCGCATGGGCGGGTTGTGGCCGGCGTTGCAATAGGTCAGTGTCCGTGTGTCGGCGTTGTAGACCGCGTAAAACAGGGTCACGAACGTTTGCGAATCGGTGGATGCCACGAGCAGTTTGTTCACCGCCGCCACGGTATCGGCCGCCGCCGGGGACGTGTGCGCGAATCCGCGCAGGGTCGCCTGCAGATTCGCCATCATCAAGGCCGCCGGCATTCCCTTGCCGGAGACATCGCCGACCGCGATCCCCCAATGGTTGCTCCCAAGATCGATGAAATCGAAATAGTCGCCGCCGACATCGCGTGCCGGATGGGACACCCCCGCCAGTTGCAGGCCGGGTATCTCGGGCGGCTTCTCCGGCAGGAGCCGCTGCTGGATCGACTTGGCGTTGGCCAGGTCCTCCTCGAGTCGGCGGAGCTTCACCTCTTCGGTGTAGAGGCGGGCGTTTTCGATCACTTGCGCACACTGGGAGGCGATGATCGCGACCAGACGGGCATCATCGGCGGTGAACTCGCCCGTCTTCTTGTTGAACAGGTTGAGAATCCCGATCAACTGTCCCTTCAACTCGAGGGGGACAGCCAGCAGGGACTTAATCGGAAGACCCTGCGTGTCGGCGCCGGAAAAACGGGTGTCGGTCGCCAGGTCGCTGATGAGCAGGGGACGTTTGTTTTTGAGCATCCATCCCTGCAACTGCCATGACATTCGCATCGGCAGCCCGGCCTTGCTCGGCTCGCTGACACGGATGAGGGTCTTGGCCAGATCGGCTTCCTGGCTGCCGAAGAGGTGGATGGTTCCCTGCTCGACACCGACGCGTTTGACGCACTTGCCGACGATCAACTCGTTGATCTTGTCGGTCTCCATCGTGGAGTTGATGGCCAGCGCGATTTCGTTGAGAACAGACAACTCCTCCACCGCGCGGTGGAGTCGCTGGTTTTCCTCTTGGAGTCGTTTGTTGTCGGCTTGTAAGTCTGGTTCGCCGGACTTGAAAAGTGCAGTCATAGACCTTTCCAGCCCGTGTTGAGCTGGACCCGCTCAACTACGGATAGCGCTAAGAAATACAACAACTTGCGGAAGTCAAATGGAAAGGAGGACGGGGAGCGTTTGTATTGCAAAGTACATCAAAATACGTCAAAACAAAGTAATGTTTCGATTCGTACTATAAAGTAACGGAAAGGACGATATGCCTGACGACCAGAATACCAATGCCAGTTTCATGACCTCGGCAGACGTCGCCGAGAAACTGAAACTCAATCAACAGGTTGTGGTGCGCAAACTGCAGACCGGGGAAATCCCCGGGTACAAGATCGGCAAGGACTGGCGCATCTCGCCGGAGCAGCTAAGCGCATGGCTGGAGACCAAGTCGAATCAGAACCGGCAGGATCCGCGCGCCAAAGTGGAGCGCGTTTTCTTTCGCGGGGGGAAGCTGACCGATATTCCCGCGCAACGAAAGAAGCGTGTGTTTGTCCTGGAGAGACTGATTGAGGAATTCGAACCGGGACGGGTGTACACCGAGGCCGAGGTGAACTCGATTCTCTCGCGGTTTCACTCCGATGTTTGCACCTTGCGCCGCGAGTTCATCATGGAGCGGATGATGACACGATCGGGCGGGAAGTACCTGCGCGCGACGTCGTATGTGCGCCGGCCGATGTAGCATCTTGGTTTGGTTAATCCAGGGAGTTGGGGCTGCACAGGACGCGGCCACAGTTCTTGCGCACTTGCGCAATCTTGCCGCTGCCAAGGTGGGCCGTTGAAGAACCCAAATCGACCACGTGTAGGGTGCGGCAAAGAGCCGCACCTACGCGAGGTTGCGTAAACGAGACAGAGCGGCAGCAGGCGGTGTAGGTTGGCCGCGCAGGTTTATCAACGGGCGCAGAAGCCCACAGTTCTGAAGACCCGTGGCACCCAAAATCTGATTGTCGCGATGGTCAGTCTGCAGGTTAGGGAATGGCCCCACAAACGACCGCCGGCCGGCGATCCGTCGCCGACCGGCGTGCCATGACAACGCCCCGGGGGGCGTCAACTGCGAGAACTTACGCCACCATGCGCTTGGTGCTGCGACGGGTCGACGCCTTGCGGGCGACCTTGCGGGCACCAGTCTTGCGAGCGGCTTTCTTGCGCGTGGTCTTCTTGGCGGTCGCCTTCTTGGCCGTGCTCTTGCGAGCGGTCGCTTTGCGACGGACGGTCTTCTTGGCGGTGGCCTTCTTCGCGGTTTTCTTGCGGGTGGTTTTCTTCGCCGCGGTCTTCTTGGTGGCTTTCTTCTTCACTGGCATTGTGTTCTCACCTCCTCATGGATGAGTGTTGGGTGTGTTGACAGTTAACAACAAGTCCTCAGAGTTCCTCAATTCCAGGGCCGGCTAACCGGCGACGGTCTTCACATGCAGATCATCGGCACCGAAGGCGATGTCATGCGCGCGGTGCCAACCGTGGCGGCGCAACAGCCCGCCCAAGTCCGAATCCGGCGCGGACTCACTTGAGTGCACCCGGACACCATCGGTCCCTTCCACGGTGATGATCCCGGCGCGCTCGGACACCTCGGTGGGCATCGCCACGGCCAGGCCGCGGAGTTCCAGCTCGTAGGCCAGGGCCCGCAGGGCGGTCGATGGCTCCACCGGGTCCCCCAAGTGGCCGGCCGTTTCGATGGCCGCCCGGTAGATTTCATCCGCCACGGAATGCCGGGTCATCATTGCCTTGGTGCCTTTGGTGTCGCGCTTGTGATCATTTTCTCTTGCCGGTCCTTCGTTTCGATCTTGTTGTCCGGCCACGATTTAATTATCGGCCGACGGTCAACCGATATGAAGTGACAACGACTTAGGCAAGAGTTTTCTGGCCGACATTTTTGGGGAGCCGGAAAACCGTAACAAGTGTGTTACGGCTAAGTGGAAACTATGGGTAAATCGCCATATCCCAAAGGGGAATAACCCGGTGTAACAAAAGCGATACGGTCGTTATCTCTGTGTATCGATATTGTCAGATTCTGGGCCGCCGCGCGCGGTCTCGCCATCTTTTTCTGTCGCGGTGTGGCGAAGAACACGCGCGAGACGCTGCCACTGCGCGCGGTGGATGCCGCAGTGGCGCGCCGCCTTGGCGCGGTTTTGCCCGACCGCGGTCAGCACGGTCTCCACAAACGCGCGCTCAACGGCCTGCACCGCGGCCTTTTTCGCGGCCATGTACCGGCGATAATCGCCGCGTGTTCCGGCTGCCGCGGCGGCCTTGATCGCCTGCGTGGCGGCGGCCGACGACGGCGTGATCAGTTCGGTGGCCGGGGGCGCACCGCCGCCGGGGAGCGTATCGGGAAGATCCGCGATGGTGATGAGCGGCCCTCTGGCCAACAGAACCGCGCGTTCGACGATCTGCGCCAGTTGACGGACGTTGCCGGGAAACGACCCCATCGCGAGATGGTGCGCGGCGGCCACATCGATTCCATCGATGTTCTTGCCGCTCTTGCGGGCCGCGCTCTGTGCCAGACGCCGGGCGAGTTCGACAATGTCACCGCCCCGTTCGCGTAATGGCGGCAGGGAAATACGAGCCACGGTGATGAGGTAGTAAAGATCCTGACGCAGACGTCCGTCGGCCAGCGCCCGGTCGACATCGGTTTGGGTGGCGATAATCAGACGGACATTGGCGCGCCGTGAGGTACGGTCGCCCTCCCGCTCGAAGGTTCCTTCACGCAGGTACCGCACCAGGCGCACCTGCGAGACCGGACCAAGAGCGGCGAGCTCTTCCAGAAACACGGTCCCGCCATCCGCCAGTTCGAGGTCCCCCTGGCGTTCAACCAGCCGTCCATCGGGTCCGGGGGCATTCACGCCAAAGAGCGAGCGAGTCACGACCTCTTCGGGCAGGTCGGCGGATTTGACGACCTGAAAGGTCCGATCCCCACGTTGCGAACGGCTGTGAATCGCTCGGGCAAGAGATTCCCGTCCGGTGCCGGGCTCGCCTTCGATCAGGATTGGTGTGTCGCTGAAGGCGAAGTTCGCACCCAAGGCAATGGCCTTCTTGAATGCCGGCGCGGAACCCCAGAGCTGGTCGAACCCTTCCGGGCGCCCGCTGTCGGCCAGCGCCGGACGCGCGGCGACACCGACTCGTCCGGCGAGCAGTTTCCCCAGTCGCCGTCCAATGGCATCGAGCGCATCCAAGTCGTCGGCGGCGAATCCGCTCTCGGCCAGGGTCCGGCCAACGATGATGGCGCCGTAGACTTCACCCTCGTGCGCCACCGCCACCGCCGTCCAGTGCGCGGTGCGTCCGCGATCGCGCGGTCCGGTCCCCAGCGGTCGGCCTTCGATGACGATCCGCCGGCCGTTGCGGGCGCCGGCGGCGATGATCTCCGCCAGCTCCCGATCCACCACCGGCGGCCATGATCGACCGCGCCCGCGGTCGGAACCCGCGCGGCGGGTCTGCCCGGCGATGTCATGCAGGACCACCAGCGCGCCCTCGCAATGAATGGAGCGTTCAGCGCAGTGGAGTGTCTCCGACAAGACGGCATCGAGCCCCGCGGCCTCTCCGAGACGCGCGTCCAATTCGGCCAGTGCCACGAGCCGGTCCCGTTCGCGGCGCAGGCGCTCGATCGACTCGCTTAGCCGGTCGTACTGATCGCCGAAGCGGGCGGCGCGTCCCTCGAGCCGGCGGCGGAGTCGCTCCCACTGTTCGCGCAGCCGTTCGGCGGCTTGACGCACCGCGGGGGTCCGGCTGCGAATGGAGAGCGCCCGGTCCAGCTCGCCGGCAAAACGCGCCGTGTCCCGCTGCTGGCTGGTTTCCTCGGCGTGCCAGTCGAACCCGGGCGATCCCTGAGATTCTTTCTCCACGGGGAAATGGTCCGTTGAACCGGGAGTTCTGTCAAGCAAACACCGCGGGCCCATCGATCACGGGCGGCGCCAGGGGTCGATTCTGGCCGGGGGAGCCAGTCCGGCGTCGCAGGCCCTCATTGACATGCGCGGAAGGCACGTGGTACCATCGGGGCGGACAACACGGCATTCGCACGGCGGACGGCGGCGATGAACCTCCCCAACAAACTGACTCTGGCCCGAATCGCCCTCTCCCCGGTCTTCATGGCCCTCATTTTGATCGACGACACACGCGCCAAGCTTGCCTCGCTGATTGTCTTTGTGGCGGCCGCACTGACCGATTTGGGCGACGGGTACTTTGCGCGCAAGACCGGACGAATCACCGGGTTCGGCAAGTTCATGGACCCGCTGGCGGACAAGATTCTCACGTCAACCGCCATGATTTCGCTGGTGGCGCTCGGGTATGTCCAGGGGTGGATGGTGATTGTCATTGTCGCACGGGAATTCCTGATCACCGGCATCCGCTCGATGGCCGCCTACCGGGGCATGCTTATCGTTCCGACCTTCTGGGCGCGTGTGAAAACCGTCTTGCAAATGCTCACGATCAGCGTCATTCTGCTTTTTGTGTATCTCAAGGCGGTGATGGTGCCGCTTGGCCACCATTGGGCGATCTTCGACAGCGAACGGACGATCCATGTCTTTGACATCATGATGGGAGTAACGACGCTGGTGACCGTCGCCACCGGTGTCGATTACCTCATCCGGCAGGCGCCGTTGATCCGCAATATCGTGAAATGACCACGCAAGCCCCCATCGCCAAGGGTCAGCCGCCCCCCGGGATGGCGAATCTCGATCACTGGTCCAGCCGCCCGGTCATCGCTTTGTTGGCCACCGGGCTGGGCAGCGGGTTTATCCGTCCCTACTCCGGAACCTGGGGATCGATCCCGGCGGTGCTGTTGGCCTGGGGGATGCAGCGTCTCGGCAACGACTGGCTGTTTGTGGCCACGACAATCGCCATGATGGCGGTGTCGGTCTGGGTTGCATCGCAGGCGGAGGGGCTTTTCGGTCACGACTCTGGGCGCATCGTAATTGACGAATTCGCCGGTGTCTTCATCTGCTACCTGGGATTGCCGGCGGATGCCTGGGTCATGATTCCGGTGTTCGTGCTC
>JBFMFQ010000051.1:0-17278 GCA_040752075.1 Candidatus Zixiibacteriota bacterium
AAGGCCCCCGCTCCACCCGGAAGCAAGCGTCTCCTTGATCCGCGACCAGCCGGGATGATGCGGATGCCACATGATCACAATCGCGATGATTGAGGCGACGGTGTAGAAAGTCAGGAGTACGGAAGGCGCTACAAAGGCAAGATGGTTCAGTCCCCAGAGACGGGCATCCGGGAACCACGCCGAGGCGGACATGATCGCGACCCAGATCACGAAAACAGTGAGGGCAATGACCCTTTCGGTCACGCTCTCGCGCGGAGGTCCGGAGCCGATGAGAGTGTGATTGTCCATTGGTGTCTGTTCAGGGAGTCACCGGCGTGTTCAGCGAGTCCGCGATCCGCCGCATGGCAGGATTCCATTTCTCCATGGGCACCAAGCCGCCGTACGAGACGACCGCCCGCCGGGCATCATCAACGCGACCGGCATTCAAGAGCAGACCCGCCAGATCAATGTAGGCAGGGCTGTATTCGGGAATTCGAGCGAGCAGGGCCGTCAAGGTGCCGATCGCCGAGTCCGGTTTTCCACTTTCCGCCAGGGTCACCGCCAATGCGTGGGAGTAACCGGGTTGTCCCGGAGCCATCCTTGCCGCCAACTGCAATTGCCCGACCGCTTCGCGGTTTCGTTGCACATCACGAAGACTCATGCCGAGGTGATAACGGTAGTCCGCACGGGACGAGTCGAGGGCGACTGCCCGCTCGAGATAACGCACCGACTCTGCCGGCCTGCCGAGCACCCACAAACTCTGTCCAACCCCGAATTGACCATCGGCGAACTCCGGATCCAGTCGGACCGCCTGCTCGAATGACACGAGCGCGGAGTCGTGGTTGCGCATCACGGTCCAGCCGATGCCGCGCTGGACCGCAAGACGCGCGGTCGGCTCGACTTGGAGCGCTTTCCCGAGCTCTTCCACCGCCAGGTCCCAGCGTCCCGCTTCACGCCAGTATCGCGCCAGCGCTTCCCTCCCGGAAACGCCGGTGTGGCGGTCGAGATTCAACAGCGCGGCGAATCGCTCGCGTGAGGCGGCCTCATCCGCATTGACCCAGACCCACAGCGCGAAGGCGCTGATGGCGACAAACGAGGCGGCGGTAGTCTGCCGCCAGGACCAGAATCGGCCCTCACGGGCGAGTGTGACCGCAACCAGTGTGATGGACGGTGTGCCGATGAGTGCGAAGAGATCCCAGTCGCGGGCGAATCCGAGATCAACACTGAGAAGTAGGAGAAACGCCGCTGACGGCGCCGTGAGAAGGGCAATCGTGCTCCCCCGCCATATTCGCGGCGATTTCCGATCGTAAAGCAATAGTGCGAGGCCGGCCGGGATCATCAGCAACACGATGTTGACAACATCCGCCGCATGGCGCCAGTCGAGAATGGCGTAGCCGTTGCCCCAAACCGGAAGAAGATGACGCCACGGAGAGGATTGACCGGGCTGCCACAGGAATGCGAGCAGTGTGACGGATACGAGCACCGCAGCGACCGCCAGCACGGCGCCGCGAACCGACTCCGCGCGACCGCGCGCGGTGACGGCGACCCAGACGAGAAGCGGCGCCCATGCGATCGCAAAGATGTGCGACCAGAAGGCCCCCACCCAGAAGACGACCGGCCAGACCGCAGAAACCCGACCACGCTCGTAGGCGAGAATGGAGAGGGTAAAGAGAGTCAGAAAGGCTGCGCTGATCGCGTAGAGTTCGATGTACCCGAAGTAGAGCTGGGCGCTCCCGGCGCAAAGCATCCAGATGATCGGCGCGCGCGACACGGTCGGCTCGGTACGTCCCTCGACTTTGTCATCGCCGGCACCCATCGCCCGTGGCCAGAGCAACCACAGTCCAATCACGAAGATCACACCCGAGAGGATCGACAGCAGCGCAACCGACTCCGCCCCGGTCAGCACACCTGAAAGCGGCGAGCGCTGTTTGATCGTGCTGGTAATCCACGCGGGCAACAGGTCGGTTATGACGAAAAACTCGGGGACTCGACGCGCCGCCTCATCCGCCCGGAGATACCCGTCGCCCAAAAGGGAGGTCGCCGCACGCGCCAAGTAGCATGAGCCGAGCCAAATCAGGACCCCAACGCCGGCAAACGCATTCGGGGAGATGAAGGATAACCAGCGCGGCCGAGCAAACCAGACGAGAGCGGTCGAAAGCAGGGCCGCGGCAATCAAGGACCACCGGGCCGCGCCGGGCAAAAACGCGAGGTGATTCAAACCCCACAATCGCGCGCCGGGCAGGGTGCCGCACACCAGAAGAAACACCGCCCAACCGAGGATAATCCCGGTGGCGAGTGACTTATCGCGAACGGACGATTCGGGTGGTGCCATGGCCCGGCCCTCTGCTCACTCACCAATTTCGCAAGAACAGACGCACGAGAGAAGCGGGAAGCACACATTCGCGCCGGGTGGCGGATTCTCCCGGACGGCCGGCTGGCTCAAACGTTGAAACGAAAGAGGATGTAATCCCCGTCGACGACCGTGTACTCCTTGCCTTCCAAGCGGGTCTTTCCGGCCTTTCGTGTGGCGGCCAGCGAGCCGAGGGAGATCAGATCATCGACCGGCGTGACCTCTGCCCGAATAAAGCCCCGTTCCAAATCGGAGTGAATCACCCCCGCTGCCTGCGGGGCTTTGGCGCCGGATTCCACGGTCCAGGCATGAACATCTTTCTCACTGCCGCCGGTGAAGAAGGTGATCAGCCCAAGCAGCGAATAAGAGGAGGCAATCATGCCATCGAGGGCCGAGTGGGCGAGTCCCAGGTCGGCCATGAAAGCCGAACGGTCCTCTTCGGGCAGATCGTTGAGTTCACCCTCCAGCTTGCCGCGGACCACGCGGACCATCGAGTGCGGCCCCAGGTCCAGGCGCGCCGCCCAGTCCTCCTCGACGGCTTTAGATCCGGAGTCCGAAGCGTTAATCACCGCCAAAAGGGGCATGCCGGAGAGAAAACCATACCCGTGAAGCAGCTTGCGTTCGTGGAGACTCAGTTCCACAGAACGAATGGGTCTTTCGCTTTCGAGTGCCTGACGGCAGCGCACGAGCGCATCGTGCTCGACCTGGTTTTCGGTCCGGCCCGAGGCCACTTCCTTCTCCAGGCGCGTGAGCCTCTTTTCGATGACTCCCAGGTCGGCCAGGATTAATTCTTCACGAAGGGCCCGTGACTGCGCCACAGGATCGGCATTGTCGCCGAATTCGCGCAGGACCATGATGAGGGCGTCCAAGTCGCGAACTTCCCTGGGAAGCGCGTTGACTTCATCCGCATCGCCGGTCATGGCCGGGAAGTCCACGTATTCGATCTCCGCATGGACCTTCTTCGGCGGTTGAAACATGTCGAAAAGCCGGTCCAGACGCGGGTCGGGGACCTTGACGACCGTGCGCCGGATCTCGGTCGGCGCCATGTAGGCATCGACATCCGCCTGCGCCGCGGCGACGGCGTTGTAGATGGTGGTCTTCCCCGAACGGGCCTGTCCGATGATACCGAGTTTCAGCATGAGATTCCGATGTTGGGATTAGCCGGTCTTGGTGGCCGATTTGTCGAGATCGGAAAAGTACCGCCGATCCGCTCCCGGCGAGCAGTCCACCCCGTAGATTTTGCACTGCCTCTGAACGATGGCCAGATGGGACAGCCCGACATCCACGGCGCGGCGAAGGGTGCGCTGGATCTGCCGGTTGATGTTGGTGATCTTGTAACGTTCCTTGATGGTGACCAGCGAGAGAACTTCGGGATCCTCATGCAAGCCGGTCGGCTCGGCCTTGGACTGGAATCCCATGGTCTTCTGGCTGGCGGACACCTGCTGAGTGAACTGCTCGATTAATGTGGAGACTTTGAGTTTCTTGGCGGCGAGTTCCCCGAGCTCCTGAAGGATGGTCATCTGCTCGTCCGTCAGCTCAGCGATGACTTCGTCGGTCAGTTGTGTCATGTCCACGAACACCTCCTACTCATGTCCGGACTGTATTGCCGCTGCCCAGTATAACACAACAGCCCGTGAGAACAAGGCGCCGGGACGTGCTGACTGGCATAATCCAGGCGAATGAGCCGATGGGCGAAGGACGATCAATCCCACGAAGGTCTCGTCGGTTTCGTACATCGATCAACTCGTCCCGCAGTCGCCGGGGCGGAGGGAAGGTGCGGGATGAAGGTACTGATTGCCGGGGGAAGCGGTTTTTTGGGCCGGGCCATCGCGGCCGACTTGCTGGGCGCGGGGCACGAAGTCGGCATTCTCACACGAGCCCCCGCATTGCCGAAGGGAGTCGATTCCCGGGTCAAGCACATCCAGTGGTCCAATCCCGAGGCGGGCATTGATCCGCGGCTTCTCGCCGGCGCGGATGCCATCATCAATCTCGCGGGCGAGTCGCTCGGGGCGGGCCGTTGGACGAAGACGCGCAAGGACCGCATGTTCGCAAGCCGGATCGAGACGACACGGCACCTGGTCGCCGCGATCGCGCAGGCGGAGCCCAGGCCCAAGGTGATGATCAATGCCTCGGCGGTCGGTTACTATGGTCCGCACGGGGATGAGGAGGTGACGGAAGCGGCGCAACCGGGCGGGGACTTTCTGTCGATCATCTGCTCCCACTGGGAGGATGAAGCCAAGAAGGTGCTCCGCAGCGGGGTCCGGCTCACCATCCTGCGCATGGGCGTTGTGCTGGGACAGGGCGCCGACGCCCTGGCGCGAATGATGATGCCGTTCAGACTTTTCGTCGGAGGGCCGGTCGGCTCGGGACGTCAAGTGCTCTCGTGGATCCACCTCGATGATGTCACTGGAATCGTCCGGCTCGCCGTTGAGAACGACGGGGTGTCCGGGCCGATTAACGCGACCGCGCCCAATCCGGCAACCAACCGTGAATTCTCCGCGATTCTCGGACGTGTCATGAGACGTCCGAGCATCCTCCCAGTGCCCGGATTCGTTCTTCGCCTCATCCTGGGCGAGATGGCGGACCTTGTCTTAAGCGGACAGCGTGTGATCCCGAAAAGGGCGATCGAGTACGGCTATCGGTTCCGCTACCCGGAATTGGAACCGGCGCTGCGGTCAGTCATCACCAGCAGCGCAACGAATGCCAAATGAACAGTCCGAACTCGTTCCAAGTCGTCGACTACACCTCGGATTTCCACCCCAAGGCAGGGGATGGCGGCGACCATCACACCGGTCGCGGCAAGTTTGTCCACTTGAGGGGACCCGATGGCGAGTACCTTGTGCTGTCACCGATCGCTCTGACCAAGTACCATGCGCAGGTGGTCGCGCGGTTTTGCCGTGACCGCGAGGATGCGTCGTTCCTTATGGCCCCGTCGGGGGAAACCGGCTCATTCACGCTGCGCGGCTGGCGAATCTTCGGCGGGGGGCTCTTTCACTTTGATCGCGAGTCGCGAACACTGCGGCTGTACGGCCGCTCCCAGGCATACGGCGCCTTTGATCCCGAGCGACTCCTCAATTTGATTCCCCGCGCGGCGGGGTGGCACGATGTCACCGTTGTTACCGGGGCGCCCCTCTGATGCCTATGGCCCGCTTTGTATGTCGAGCTGGACAACAACGGGTATCTCTTCGCAGTGCGTCCCATCCCCGGAGATCACCCGAACTCCGACATCATGGCGACCCGGTCCCAGTCCCGCAAGATCGATCGCCCGTTCAAACCCGCAGTACTCCAACCCCGGGCTTTTCAGTGAGCGAACGGACTCCGGGGACCTCGACCCGTAGAACACAGGCAAGCGCCGACCATCGATTTCGATGATGACGCCCGATGCGGGCGTGAGCCTCCCGGGATCCAAGGCCCACCCTTCAAGAAGCGCAAATTCGCTGCCAAGCGGGATCGATGCGGAGCGAGAGTCAGGGTCGACTGGCCCTCCATTGACGGCAAGCACCCCGGCGAAGGTCGGCGCCGGGGCGATCCGGCAGGGTTCGGGACACTCCGGGATCACCTGCTCGGCGAATACATTGTAGCGCTTCTCACGCATGTACTCGGCCACGGGACGCAGGAAGCGCGGCTGAAACCGCATGACCTGCTCGAGAACCCGATCCGGCTGAGTATCAAAGGTCGTCAGGATGAACGCCCGCATGCAATTGTAGCGTGCCTGCGATCTGGCATCGCGAAACCCGTTGACCGCGGAAACCGCCACGCCGGCGCCCATGAGGAAAAGCAGGGCGGCGATTATGGCCTTGCTCACCGGTCGTGACGATCCGAGGGAGAGATCGAGCGCCATCGCCAACAGGCCGATCACAACCGGTGCGCCGATCAGAGTGTACTTGGAGATGAAGGCCTGTTCCTGCCCTCCGGCCATCCGGGCGAATGCAATGCTCCCAGCATTGATGAGTCCATAGATCGCAAGCGCAATCCAGAAGTCGTGCCGTCCGGGCAGTCCTCGCCGCCGCGACCAACCAACCAGGAGAAGGAGCATTGTGATAATCGTCAGCCCCGCCCAGAACGCCGCCCGTTCGCCATAGAGAATCGTATTGCCGATCAGGGTCACACCGAAATGCAGCAGCGGGGGAATGTCGCCCGTTGTCACTCTCGGTGCGACCTCGGCGAAGAAGATGAACCCGTGAAAGTAGAGGTACCAGACCGCCGAACCCGCAGCAACCCAGGCCGCGAGCCAACCCCAGCCATGGCCGCGGTTCCGCCGGGGCCAGAGGATCCACAAGGCCGGAATCCAGAGGAGAAGACCGATCGACGATGAGAACGAAGCAATGACGGCGCACAGGGATGCAAGCGAAAACCGCCAGAGCGATTGGCGTCCCCGCGTTTCCCGTGCCCGCAAGAGGAGATAAAATCCCGCCAGCGCGAAGAACATAGGCATGGAGTAAGTCAGTTGGAACCCCGATGTGAAGTTTTCGAATTGCGCCGGGCTGAACAGAATGAACATCGCCGCAACATAGAACAGGGGATTCGAACGAGCCTCCCCCGCCCACCGCCGGAATCCGAGCCACAGAATTCCGGCGATGCCGAGGTAGAAGAGGACGGATGCATACATCGCCGCCACGCTGTTAAACCCGGTCAAGGTCGCGATCAGGACCATCAGCGCCAAGGGGAAGAAGTGACGGTGGAAGTCGTGCTGGGCATAGAGATTGTCCAGTCCGAGAACACCGTTGTCGCAGTCCCGCACGGCGAATGCCACACGGAACTCATCGAAGGAACAGACATTGATGCCAAAGGTGTGGGTTGTCCACAGCGCCAGGCCCACCGGCGCCAGGCAAAGCAGGACCCCGGCAACAAGCACGATGGAGCGACTCCTTGCCGCGGTCTTCTGGTCGCTGGGAGTTCCGAGACTTACCGTGGGCATCATTCAGCCCTGCTTGACGGTAAGAAGGCATACCCCGGACAGAAATGAAAGGATGATATGTGCGCGAGACAGCGCCAATGCCGGGAGGCCGTGGGGGCGCCGGGGATAGTCCGAGGGAGATTCCCCGGTAGAATGGCGTGCGCTTTACCGCGGGCTGGCCGGAAACCCTGCTGCCTCCGCCGCCTTCATACTCGCGAAGTGGCCACTGCGGTCGCGTGCGGCCAGTATCCGCCGGGCGATTTCGGGGGTAACGCCGGCAAAGGTTACAAGATCAAAGTACCCGGCCGTGTTGAGATCGATCCAGAGCGGGTAGGTCGGCTCGGGGAAGAACACATAGATGGGGATCTGGAAGCCGGAATTCTCCACCCATAGTTGGGGGCCAAGGTTCGCGTCGATGGCACGCGTTCCCCCGATGACCTCGCTCGTGATCTCCGCGAGCAGGGAGTCATACTCCCGGGACAGCTGTTTGTACTCCGCGTACCGGCCCACGGTGCCGAGGTAGGCCATGCGCTCGTACACCGGCACCAGGTCTTCGGTCACGGTCCGTCCCGCGGTCGTCGCCACAACGAGGGTCAACAGCTCCTCGCGATCCGCGGGGAACAGGCGGCACCGTTCTTTTACGTACTCGGTAAACGGGGTGTCAAGCGAGTCGACATGATCCTTCATGCTGTACCAGCAGAAGGCCGACTTGATCAGCTCATTCTCCAGCGGTGTGAAGATTTCCTGTGGATTCATCGACGCCGGCGGGTTCTCCCTCAGGAATTGACGGTAGAATTCAGCCGGGGCATAGGAATTCTGGAGCACGGTGTCGGTGGTGATGCGATAGAACAAGGTCGCGATGACCCCCTCGGAGGCCATCATCTCCTGTGCATTGCGCAGACGGCAGGGGTCAAACAGCGGGGACGTGTGCTCCAGGAGGATTAGTTCGGCCGGTGTCATCCCGACCGTATCAACCTCGGGCAGAACCTTCCGGTGGATGTAGTCATTGAATTGCACGCTGAACAGCCGCAAACGTGTGTCGAGATGCGAATGCCAGAGCCAGCGACTGCCCTTCTTGTGTCCCTGGTTCGCGCGCAACAGGTCCCGATAGCGCGGCACATGGTCCATGGCCAACTGCTGGAAGTGAATGCCCCAACCCTCATTGATGGCGGTAAAACCATCGGTCACACCCATGCTGACATGTTGCTTCGGCGACCAGCCACCCGAGCGATTGTCCCAGACCAGACCCATCATGACATGGCCGAGCTCGTGCGAATAGATGTCGAGCTCACCTGCGGCGACGCGTTCCGGGCTCAGAACAAGGTCCACGTAAGCCAGATTCGGGTATTCCCGTAATGATCCATCGCCGCCTTTAATCACCAGGCCGGCACGCGCAAATCCGCCCTCGTTCTCCGACGCGTAGATGACATTTGGCCCGGCGGTGTCGCCGATCAGGTTTCGCAACGCCTGGCTCACGGTGAGCATCGACTGGTGGTAGGGATCGCGCAGTTCGGACAGGATGGCGGCGGCCAATGGATCGGTCTCCGGCAGAGCCCTGCCACAAGGCAGTTCACCCTCGCAAGGCTCGGCTTTGACCACGACGATGGTGCGGGAAGGGTCAGGGTAAACGAAACTGACTGGGTCCGCACAGGGCGAGGTGGCCACGCCAAAGACAAGAACTCCGGTGGACACCAGCAGTCCGTGTCCGAATCGGCCGCCCATTCAAATACCTCCGGGATTGGCGCATCTCATGAACGCATCTACGGCGGCGTTCGCCAGGGGTTGCAAATAAGGGGCAACACGCGGCAAGGAAGATCTCATCGGTATCGACCGACGGGGACCGATCGTCGCTTCTACCGGGCCAGCACCTCGGCGACATCCCGCACCACGACTTCATCCCCTCGGCCTAAGTCATTCGCCGCATCACGAATCATGATCTGGCAGAAGGGGCAGCCGACCGCGATAGTCTTGGCGCCGGTTTTAAGCAGCTCCTCGGTACGTTCGCGGTTAATGCGTTTGCCTTCGGTCTCCTCGGCGAAAATCATCGCGCCGCCGGCTCCACAGCAAAACGACTTCTCGCGGGTGCGTTCGGCCTCAAGCGGGGTATGCCCGGTGGCGGACTCGAGCAGTTCACGCGGGTTGTCGAGGTCGCCGGGCCGGCCGTAACGGGAGAGGTAGCAGGGATCGTGGTAAACCACCTGGGCGCCGTCGCCTTCGAGGGCCACTTTTCCGGCGCCGACCAGTTCGCTCAGCAACTGGGTGTGGTGCACGATCTGAACACCCGGATCGAGACCAAGGTCCTTGTACTCGGAAATGGTGCGCACGCAATGCGGGCAGGTCGCGACGATCTTCTTTACTCCCGCCGTCTTCAGCATTTCGATGTTGGCGGTCGCCAGCTCGGTAAACAAATACTCGTTGCCGGCGCGGCGGGCCGCATCGCCGGTGCACTGCTCGTCGGGAAGAACGCCATAGGAGACACCCGCCTTGTCGAGGATCGACTTGAACGCGAGCGACACCTTTCGATACTGAATGTCGAAGCGGGCGAGGCATCCCATCCAATAAAGCCACTCTTGACCGTCATAGGTCGGGTACTGGTTTTCCGCGATGAACTCATGCGCCTGCGGGGTCGGGTAGGCCCAGGGATTCTGGAGACGTTCGAGATTCCCGAAAAACGTGTTGAAGGTGTGCGGGACGTTCCCCTCCGCGGTCATGCCGCGCCGTGTCTCGATAATGGGAATCACCTGATCGATTCCGACCGGGCACTGGTAAGTGCAGGCGCCGCAGCTTGTGCACTGCCAGAGGACTGTCGGGTCGATTGTGCTTCCGGCGATGGGCTGATCGGGATCGGTGAGAAACCCCTGACGCAGATCAAGCATGAGTTTCTTGGGATCAAGCAGCTTGCCGGTGCCGCGCGCCGGGCAGTGATCATAACAGCGCCCGCACTCGACGCAGGTGAACGCCCCGAGAGCGGTGTGTGCGGACAGATCGGACAACTTGACCGCCCCGAATTCCTCCTTTTCGAAATCCAGCGGCCGAATCCGCGCCAGCTCAAAGTCTTTGAGGAAGGTGGTGACCGGCGAGAGGACCAGATGCAGGTGCTTCGAGCGCGGGATGAGAGCGAGAAACGCGAGAATGGTCAGGGAGTGAATCCACCAGTTGATGCGCGCAGCCGGAGTGTTGACCATCACGAACGGAGACAGCGGATCAACGAAAACGAACCCATCCAAAAGGTAGGTCACCATCAGAACTTCGATGAACAGTGCGACCAGGCCCGATTCAAACTTGACCGCCCCGAGCCCCGGCGGGCGTACGATGTATCGCCGCAGGGCGAGACCGGTGATGCCGATAATGACCGCGACCGCGAAAACCGCCACAACCCCGGTTATGAGGGAGTGAATTGTCCCATGCCCGAGGAACGACCCGCCGTACCCGCGAACGAAGTGGTCGATGGTGGCCGGCACGAAGGCGAGAAACCCCCAGAAGACGAGCGCATGCATCAGGCCTGCGAACGGCCGCTGGGCAATCACCTTCCCCTGGAGCAGGACTTCCCAGATGAACCGTCCGATGCGGCGTCCCACCTGATCAACGGTGAAGCCCTTTGATGTCCGGTGAATGCGGGAGATGCGAAACCAGATCGGCTGAATGAAGAGGTACAACCCGGCCAGGATGGCGGCGGTCAAGGCTATTCGCTCGAGGTTCATGGACATCTCCCGCGGAGCATGGTAAACGGGCTGCCAGAAGGGCGGGTTTCAGACCCGCCCCGCTGTGTTTCGCCATCGGCCGGCATCGATCAGTGGACGAGGAGGAAGCCGATCTTCATGACGGCCTGGAATTCCGTGATCGTGTTGTCCTTGATGCCCCCGCGGAATTCCTTCACCTCGAACCACGCCATGGCCTTGATCGTCTTCGAGGCCTCCTTGACACCATTTTGGATCGCATCCTCATAACTTTTCGAAGAGCATCCAACGACTTCAATGACCTTATAGACTTTGTCCATTGTCTGATCCTCCCGTTCGGGTCAAGGTAGGCAAGACCCGTGCGCGAGACAAGACACGGGCCACGTCGCCGACACGGTTATGACAGGACGCGCCGCACCCCGACGGCAAATCGGCGCGGGCGCTTCGGGGGACGCGTTTGCGCAAAGACGCGGGATCAGAGGTAGTTGAGCACGAGGTCGAAGTCGGGCAGTCGGCCGATGGGCAGGGCGCCTTCGGCGACCGCGTGCCGGGCGGCGTTGCCGGTGTCTGTCGCCACAAGGAAAATCGGCAGCGCGATATCCCTGGCCCGGCGGACCGCCTCCATCGAGCCGCGGGTGTCTTCATGGAGGCGCACCACGACCACGGCATCCGACAGCCCGACAATAATGCGGTTGCGGAGGACCAGCCGCGCCTTGGTCAGCGCCGACGATGGCGAGTATTCGGAAATCAGCGCGCCATGATGGGCAATCTCATTGGCGAGAACCCGATGCTCCGGCGGATAGATGTTGTCCACGCCGCTGCCCAAGACGGCAATGGTATCGCCGCCGCCGGCCAGCGCGCCGGTGTGTCCGCCGCCGTCGATCCCGCGCGCCAGCCCCGACACCACGATGACACCGCGCTGGGCGAGCCCCTTGCCCCATGCCACCGCATCGGCGATCCCCTCCTCATCGGCCTGATGGGTTCCGACCACGGCGACCATTCGTTTCGCCGGGTCCGGCAGTCCGCCGCGGACATAGAGAATGGTCGGCGGGTCATCGAGCCGACGCAGGCGTTCCGGGTAGTGGTCATCCAGGATCGTGACCAATTGAATCCCCGAGTCGAGAATTGCGGCCAGATCGGCCTCGATCCGTTCCATCTCTTCATGCGCGGTCTCCAGCCGCCCCATGGTGTCATCCGACAATTGCACATGTTCGGATAACTCCGAGACGGTCGTTTCCCAGATGATGGCGGGGTTATGGAAATGCAGAAGGAGCCCGGCCATGGTCTTGGGCCCGATGCGCGCCTCATGCGAAAGCGCATACATGACAGTCAGATCGGAAGAAACAGGCATGATGGTCTCAGGGGAGGAAGGTGAAGCGGGTGACCGTCGCTTTGTGACGCGCCAAAAGACGCGCCACGGTGGTGATGGTGCGCCCCCGGTGCCAGCGCCAGTCCAGAAGCAGGAGGCGACGCCCCGCAAGTGAGAGACCATGAGTCGGCAAGAGCGTGTGCATCTCCGCCAGGGGAATTTTCGGACGCGCCACGGTATCCGGATGGACCGTGAGCGGCGAGGCCGATTGAATCAAACAAGGGGCGAATTCTGCACGGAGACACCCCGCGAGACGCTTCGCGCTCCAACCCAGTGCGTCAACGGGCGAGAACACCGGAGGCGGCGGAATGACGGTGACCAGATCAATCTCATCGATGCCCTGCGCGTGCAGGAACCGCGCTGTGACATCGACCAGTCGCCAGCCGCAATCATACTCGCGGTTATGGGTGAACCGGTACGCGTGCGCGCCGATCACGGTTCGGCGTTTGATCGGGGTCGTGATGAATTCGCCATCGAGAGTCCAGGCAGAACCGAACTCGTCGATCTGCGGGATTCCGGGTGGAACCGGCAGACGGCCGATGTCCGCGGGCGCGGGCCAATGATCGGGATCGGGTTCGAGGCCGAGGATGTAACGGTTCAAGAATCGTTCCATCTCCGGCGCGACACGCCCAATCACGGCCGCCCGAATCAAAACACCTCCGCCGTGAAAACTTCGAGTATGGTGGACGGATCGCGCCAGGCATCGGATGGAAGCCCGGCTTTGAGGCAGGTCTGGGCAAGAAACGTTTCCCGGTCCCAATCGTGCTCGACGGGAACCTGGGGCAGGAGAACCCCGGATTGATAGCCGCGCGTGATGAGCAAACCGTGGCGTCCGACCAGCACTTGGTCGGGATTGGTGATTTTCTCCAACGGAGAGAGGACAGTGATCTCGATTTCCAGATCATCCACTTCGCTGGGTTCGACCGGGATGAACCGGCTGTCGCGCTGGGCGGCCGATTCGGCCATCTCCCAGACCGCATCGACCAGCGGCTTGTAGGCGCGCACATACCCGATACAACCCCGCAGGTCCCCGCGGCGCTTGAGAGTGACAAAGGCGCCGCGCTTTTCCCGCAGGCGCGGTGTCGGCGCCTCGGGACAATCCAATGCCGCCCCTTTGACACTGCGTGCGAGCGAGCGTGCGGCCACTTTGCGAAGGAACTCGCGCTCACTTTCGGTCAAACGGTCCTCGGACTCCATGCCGCGTTTTGATGGCGCGGGTTCATTCGACTGCTCCGACGATGGTTGCTGCGACCGCTTCCGGTCACGGGTATACCGGTCGCCGTTGCCGCCCACCTGGTGGAAGGCCGCGGAGAGATACCCGACGATGTAACCGGTCTTGTTGCCGGTCACATCGCCCGAATTGCGCTTGGCCAGCACCGTGGCGGTGTCGGCCCCCATGATTTGCGTGGCAATCATCGCGGCCGTGATCGGCCCGGCGCCGCAGGCCTCGAAGTGGCCGTCGCGCGCCTGATCGTAGAACTTGGCCGGATCATATTGGACCACCGCGCCGGCCGCCCAGTCATCGAGCCGTCTTGTGCTCGGATAATCATGTCCATGCGCGAGATCGGAAGAGGCCACCACCAGGGTGCGGCCCAGTTTTGCCCAGCGGCCGATCAGTTCCCCCAACCGCTTCGCGGTCGGGTACTCCTGATCGCCCATCACGATCGGGACCAAGGCAAAGGCGCCGAGGACGACCTGCAGGAAGGGAAGGTGAACTTCGAGCGCGTGCTCGTAGCCTCCCCCGCTGGAATCATGACCGATATCGGAGAGGGCAACCAACGGATCAACGGAAGTCAGGCGTGAGCAGAAATCGAGATCGACCTGCACATCGCCCAAGGGGGTGCGGTAGGCCCCTCCGGAGTACACTGAAGCGCCCTTGAAGAAGACTTGGTGCGAGGGCGAAATCACGATGACGGTGTCGTAGGTGAGACCTTCCAGCTGTTTGTAGGCCTCCGCCGCGATCTGGCCCGAGTACTCATACCCCGCATGGGGACACGCCAGCCCGGCGATCGGACCGCCCAGCTCGACTCGTCGCGCCTGCCGGAAGTAGGAGGCGATCAGTTTGGTCAGGGCGACGGGGTCCTTGGGGTAAAAGCCGCCCTCCTGCGCGAAGTGCGCGGGGCGGATCTTCTTCGGGTCGGATACGGTACGCATGGCTGGCCTCGGGGGGCCGCATCGGGCCCCAACCAATAAACATACGGCAGCGCCACCCACACAAGTGCGCCCCGTGCGCCGTGACCAGCCGGAATTTCGGCCCGGGGTGGAAATTCGGAATTGCCCTGTTGGGGCCTTTGAGTGATAATCCGGCAGAAGCTCGTCTCGTCAAACATTACATCCGGAGGGAAGAGGATATGGCTGCAGTGGTCAAGAAGCGGAACATGTTGGGCCAGGTCGGGCTCATGATCATCACGCTCGGCATCTATGCGATCTACTGGTTTTACAGCACCGCGACCGAACTTAAGGATCTGTCGGGCGACACGACCGCCAGCCCCGGTCTGTGGACCGTGTGCCTCTTTATCCCGATTGCCAACCTGTGGGCATGGTACAAGTACGCCGGACTTTACGAGAAAGTCTCGACCGACCACATGAACTTGTGGATTCTGTTCATTCTGGCCCTGGTGTTCGGTCCGGCGGTCTGGTTCATTGTCCAGACGGAATTGAACAAGCGCGCCACGGCCTGAGCCGGCGGGGCACTCACAAGAACTTTCCGAGAGGGCAGCCCGAGGAGCGAGCCCGGCCGATGGATTGGCCGGGCCTCGCGCCCTCGGAACGCATTACATCGAGGACGGCCCGGATCTTCCGTCTGAGAGAAAGAATCACCACCACCCGTCATCCCGAGGAGCGAAGCGACGAGGGATCTGCTTTTGCACTTCTGCAATGGGCAGTAACAGCATATCCTTCGCTCCGCTCAGGATGACCGCCGGGTCACTGCCCAAGCGATTCGCCGAGCGGCCCCGTCACTGCGTACTTGGTTCCTGGTTCCCATGCGCTCCTTCATCGCCATCAATCTCCCGGAGGTCGTTAAAGACGAAATCGGCGAGATCATCGAGCGGTTGAAGACCTCCGGCACACCGGCGCGCTGGGTTCCCGCCGGCAACCTCCATGTCACGATCAAATTCCTGGATGAAATCGACCCGGAACAGGTCGGTCCGATCCTCGGGGCGATCACGCTCGCGAAGACGGAGACCGTTCCCTTCGATCTGCGGCTGAGCGGCTTCGGGTTTTTCCCGAATCCCAACAAGGCGCGGGTCTTCTGGGTGGGGATCGACTCGGGATTCGAGACACTGCGCGTGCTGGCCAAGAACATCGACCGGGAAGTTCACACGCTCGGCTTCCAGCGTGAGGCACGGCCCTTCGCCGCGCACATCACCTTGGCGCGGATGCGCGAACCGGGGCCGGTCGAACGCCTGGCGCGCGCCGCATCGCACATTTCCTATCAATCCGGCCCGATCAAGGTCTCGAAAATCGACCTCATGAAGTCGGTGCTCTCGCCCAAGGGGGCGGCGTACTCGATTCTGGGGTCGGTCTCGCTCGGCTGACATTCGTGGCGAGAATCGTTGGCCCCTCAGGGGCTCGATAGAGCTCCGCTCCATGAGGTAACGCATTGATTTGTATAATCTTAGATCGATTCCGATTGTCCGGGGAAGATTAATGAACATTTGTTCAGTTTTTGCTTGTCCGGCGGTTTCTCCCCATTATATACTGATTGCCCGATGACAGGGACTTTCTGAGAGCGAAACATCCATCCCAGCCGGGTTCCAAGCCCGGCATCGACGAGGTTTATATCATGGCGAAAGGTTCCAGCAACACCCCGACTCCCCCGGTTCCCGAAAACGGCCGCAAGCGCGCGCTCGAATCGGCGGTCATGCAAATCGAACGGCAGTTCGGCAAGGGCTCCATCATGCGCCTGGGCGGCGAGGCCCGTGACACGAGTGTCGACACCATCTCGACCGGGTCTATTTCGCTCGACTACGCGCTCGGTGTCGGCGGGGTGCCGCGCGGGCGTGTGATCGAAATCTTCGGGCCGGAATCGTCGGGGAAAACCACGCTCGCGCTTAACATCGTGGCCGAGGCCCAGAAACTTGGCGGCAATGCCGCCTTTGTCGATGCCGAGCATGCGCTCGATGCGAACTACGCCGGCAAGCTCGGGGTCGATCTGGAAAACCTCCTCATCTCCCAGCCCGACACCGGCGAGCAGGCGCTGGAGATCACCGAGACCCTCGTCCGCTCCGGCGCGGTCGATGTGGTGGTGGTCGATTCCGTCGCCGCGCTGGTGCCGCGCGCGGAGATCGAAGGCGAGATGGGCGATCCGCAGATGGGACTTCAGGCGCGATTGATGTCGCAGGCGTTGCGCAAACTCACCGCGACCATTTCGAAATCGAAGACCTGTGTCATTTTCATCAACCAGATCCGCATGAAGATTGGCGTCATGTTCGGCAACCCCGAAACCACCACCGGCGGCAACGCGCTGAAGTTCTACAGCACGATCCGTCTGGACATCCGCAAGATCGCCTCGATCAAGGACGCCGACATGGTCAAGGGCGCCCGCACCCGTGTGAAAGTGGTGAAGAATAAAGTCGCCCCGCCTTTCCGTGAGGCCGAATTCGACATCATCTACGGCGAAGGCATCTCCCGTTCCGGCGACCTCCTCGATCTCGCCGCGAAAGAGAACATCGTTGACAAGTCCGGCGCCTGGTTCTCCTATGGCGACCTGCGCATCGGGCAGGGCCGCGAGGCGGCGCGCCAGTTCCTCATGGAAAACCCCGACATCTACGCCGAAATCGACCACAAGCTCCGCGAGCAGATCGGCCTGATCCGCGCGCCGAAGCATGCAGCGGAGGGAGTGGAGCACGAGGCGGTGAAGGCGGGGAAGTGAGGGGGAGATTCGCAGTTGACGCGATTTGTGACCACCCCGATCGGTTTAGACTCGTCCCGGTTCTGTGATTTGCCTTTGATGGGATTGGGCGCCTGGCGCTCCAAGCAATGCCGGTTCAACGTTCCGGCTT
>JBFMFQ010000052.1:0-17204 GCA_040752075.1 Candidatus Zixiibacteriota bacterium
CGACGTTTACCCTGCCGATCAAAAGCAACAGATAGGGAGATGTAAATTATCTCCTGGAAGCCCGCTCGGCAACCAAAAACTGCGGGCGCGGACAAAGTTGTCGCCCCAAAGCGACGCTGACAGAATTCCCATTCCGAAAGCCGCTTTCAAATCCCGTTCCCATTCTTGCCGGTCGTGGGCGCGACCTTATTTCGCTTGACAACCCGCCGAGCATCGGCTAATTGTTCAACAGCATCCGGTGATCGTTTCGATTCACCGGGAAGGCGGTGAAAGTCCGTCACAGCCCCGCTGCTGTAAGCGGCTACAGGACGACAGGCGAACCGGGATCGGTCCGCAAAGCCACAGGGTCCGAGGTGACCTTGGAAGGCGTCGTTACTGGCACGAAGCCGCAAAGTCAGAAACCGGGCCGGATGCCCCGATAGTGGGACGCTCTCCTCCTGCGAGGAGGCGCCCTTCGATGCCTTCGCGGGAAGGTTCGGAGGACACAATCCAACGCCGTGTTAAACGACACGGCGCCCGATTGTTCACCCGGCCGCTCGTGTGGCCGGGGTTTTTGTTTCCGGCCATCGGCCCGGTCTCCATTCCCACGACAGCATCGTTCCGACCACCCTGATCCGGGGGGAGTGACGATGTTGTTCGCAACTTTAGTCATCACACGGCGCGGGCGATTCCTGCCCTGGCTCTGCGCTTTGGGCATCGGGGCCGGCATGATCATTCCGATTGCCGCCCATGCGCAGACCAATCAGGTTATCACTGGAATCGTTCAAGACGAACTCACCGGCCTGCCCCTCGAATCGGCGCGGGTTCGGCTGTTGGGCACCGACATCTCTTCCTCCACCGATGGCGGCGGGCGATTCCTCCTTTCTGAAGTCCCTCCGGGGGTATGGCGCGTTGGAGTGGAGCGGCTCGGCTACCTGGCTTTCGAGTCGGAGCATGTCACGATCTCCGAAGGATTCCGGCCCGGTCTCACCCTGCGGTTGACGCCCAACCCGATTCCCCTGCCGCCGCACTCCGCAACCAGTGAACGCCCCCCAATGAACTCGCCCCGGGGTGTCCGGCGACTGACACGCGAGCAACTTCAGCGGGCCGGGCACCGCACACTCCCCGAGGCAATCGATGACATCCCAGGCGTGCAAATCCACGGCTCCCCGGAAACCCCGGGCGGCACACGGGTGTCCATCGGCGGTGTCTCCCCGGAGCGCGTGGCCATCCTCATCGATGGGCTGCCCCTCTGTGGCAATGGCGACGGCTCGGTGAACCTCGATGCGGTCCCATTGGCGGCCGTCTCCGCCATCGAGGTCACACCCGGCGCGAATTCACTCGTCGCGGGCGATGCCGCGATGGGCGGCGTGGTGAACATCATCACGCGCCCGACGCAATCCCGCCAGCCGCGGCGCGGCCGCATCATTGCCGGACAGCACGATCACTACGATGCCTCGCTCTCCGGAGACGAGTCACTCCTTGGTGCAGGCGCACGATGGGCGGTGGAGAAACGGCAGCGCGGGAACACCTTTGAGTACCCCCATGGCGACAGCGCCGCCACCCGGCACGGTGTCGGAATGGACGATTGGCGGTTCTTTGGGGCGATTTCACCCGCGCGAATGGAATGGCTGAGTCTTTCCGCGTTTCACTACCAAGCCGATCTCGGTCAACCCGGCGCCCTCCAGCAGCCAACCCCCGGTGCCACAAACGCGACACGAAACACCCGTGTTCAGGCGCGTTGGCAGGGAAGAACCGGCGCATACCGTCCTATGGCGGCCGCTTGGTTCGAGTCGGCGCGTGACCACTACATCTCGCCGGTCTCCTACAGGAGTGATGCCGAACTCGTGGAGCGGTTTGCCGGCCTGCGCACCGGGCTCGATGCCCGAGTTATCGGATTCACCTCCCGCACCGAGACCGAGCTGCGTGGACGCTGGACGGAAGGGATCGATCACCTACGCCCGCAATCCTCCTTCGGAGTTCACAACCGCACCGAATGGACCGTTCGGCACAGCGCCACAGGGCGATTGGACTCGCATGGGCACACCCTGGCCCTCACCGTTGGTGGCGCGATCGATGGCGATGATAGCTCCGCGCCGGTCTATTCCCCGCGCGTTGATCTGGCATGGAGCACTCCAACCGTTGTCTCGTTGCGCGGGGGCTGGGGACGCGCATTCCGGCGTCCGCCGCTGACATCCCTCTTTTGGAAAGCCGATGCCTTCGCGGTCGGCAATCCAAATCTCAAGCCCGAGCGCTCGCGCGACTGGGATCTCGGCGTGGAGGTGCGTCTCGGTCCGCTGCGCGCCAACTCGCGGTACTTCGATCGCGAGATCGAAGGAATGATCCTCTGGCAACGCGCCACCGCCACCGGGCAGTACACGCCCCTCAATCTCGATCGGGTGGAGTCATACGGGCGCGAAGACCAGGCATCTCTTGCCGCCTTCCGGGAACATCTGCGTGTCTCTTGGTCTCATGTCTGGAACGCCTCCTACGATGAAACCGGCGTGGTCAACTATGACGGCCAGGTAATCCCCCTGACACCGCGACACACCCATGATCTCTCCCTCGAAGGTGAGGTGTGGCGGATCAGCACAAGGTTGAGCGGACAGTGGGTCTCAGAGCGGCAGATTCGCCGCGACAACGATCCCGGCAAGACACTCCGCCCATACCGGCTCTTCAATCTGTATCTCCGCGCCGCCCTCTCGCGACAATCGCCGGACCTCTCAGTTGCGGCGCGCATCAATAATCTGACCAACGAGCGCTACGACCTGCTCGAACGTTATCCCGGCCCGGGGCGAACCTGGGCGCTTGAAGCAGCCATTGGGTTTTAAATCGGAGGAATCTCCATGCGTTTTCGCCATGCGGTACTCGTCACACTCCTGCTCGCCGTCATTCCTATCCCTGGCGCCGCGGCTCCCGAACGCGATGATCTGCTCGTCATCAATGGGCTCGCCGAACAACTTTCGCATGTAAATCGCGTCAGCGGGACCGTGGTCAAAAGCGTCCTCCCCCTTGGCCTGGCGCCGAACCGAATTCGTCACGCAAAAGGAAGAGTGCTGGTCGTCAACTCCATCTCCGATGATCTGTGGGTCATCAATGACACCACGCACACGCTGGAACGGACCGTCGGTCTTCCCGAGGGGTCCAACCCATGGGATGTGGAGCCAATCGACGACTCGCTCTGTGCGGTGAGTCTGCTGCTCCACAACGCGGTCACCCTCGTGAATTACCGCACTGGAGATACTCTCCCACGCACCCCGGTCGGCAAGAGCCCGGAGGGAATGCTGTCGCTGCAGGGGCGCCTCTGGGTCGCCAACTCCGGTTTCGACTTCGGCACCTTCCTCTATGATCCGGGCACCGTCAGTGTCATCGACCCGCTCACTCATGCAACTCTCACCACCATCCCGGTCGGAACCAACCCGCAGGAACTCGCGCTGGCGGGCGATGGCACGATTCATGTGCTGTGCACCGGCAACTTCTCTGACCGGGAGGGAATCGTCTACATTCTCAATTCCCAATCCCTGGGCGTGATTGATTCCCTTCCATTAGGTGGCGCGCCCGGCGATCTGGTCATCGGAATCGATGGCGCTGCCTATGTCGCCGCCGGAGGGTGGGTCGATTCCGGCGAGGTCTACCGCTACGATGCCCTCACCCGCACCGTGCTCAATGCCGAGGCCAACCCCTGGCATTCCGCCCAGGGCGTGATCGCGGTCCTGCCACGCCTCGAGGGCGGGGTCTTCACCGTCTGCTTCAACGGTGATTCCATCGTTGAGCATGACCTCGCCGGGACCGTGGTCACCGGATGGGAGGTGGCCGACGGGCCGGGGGGAATGGTCAACATCTCCAACCGCCTGCCGGGCGACTTTGATGACAACACGCTCGTGGATGCGACCGATCTGGCCTTTATGATTGATCGGGTGTTCTTTGGCGGTCCGCCGCCAGTTCACGCCAACTCCATCGATCTCAATGCCGACTGCTTTTCCGATGCCACCGATCTGGCGATCCTGATCGACGTTGTCTTCTTCGGCCGGATCGTTGCCTACTGGGGGTGCGCCCAATGACGATATCCCGAGTGATTTCTTGCGGCCTCGCCCTTTTGGCGCTCTCATGCGGCGCCGGGCAAGAGGCGGATAAACCGGCGGCGGACGCCAGGCCCCCCGGTTGCATCATCCTGTCCTATGCGTCCGACAATGCGGACACGGTGAGCATTGTGCCCGCCGACTCGGTGACCGTGCTTGACTGGCTGCGCTTCGCCTGCGACAGCGCGCGGCTTCCCCTCGAGGTTCAGTCTTACCCCTTCGGGGATCTCGTGATCCAGATCGCCGACCGCAAAAACGGGGAGGGGGGCTTTTGGCTCTACAAGGTCAACAGCCAGCCAGTCCCGGAGGCTGCCTCCTTGCACCGGGTTTCGCCGTCCGACACGGTGATGTTCTTCTACAAGTAGCAGAGTCCGGCCAAAGTGAAGCACGGCAAGCCGTGCTTCTACGCCACCCCATGGGTGGTCGCAACGCTCCCATGCGTAGTCGCACGGCTTGCCGTGCGACTGCTTCCGGGCTGGTTGATCTCAATTCCTCGAGTTGTTCTATTCGGAGTCTATCTCCGGCCCAACCAGTGGCCGCCCTTGACCGCCTCCCGACGGCCACCGGATATTCCCCGCATGCAAGGCCTCGCCCTCGGCCGCTTCTGGACAGTCCCCAACATGCTGTCCCTCTCGCGCATCGCGCTTTTGCCGCCCTGGTGGCTCGCGATGAGTTCGAGCGATCGCTTCTGGTGGAATGTCGGCGGCGCGATGGTGGCCTATGCGATCCTCTCCGATGTCCTCGATGGCTGGATTGCGCGGCGATTTAATCAGTCCTCCGGATGGGGACACATCCTCGATCCGGTGGGCGATAAACTCGGCGGTGCGGTGGTCGGGCTGTTCTGTGTCATGCACCGGGAAATGGGCTGGCTCCCGCTCGTTCTTGTCCTCGGACGCGATGCCGTCCTCATGATCGGCGGCCTCCTCATGGCGAAACGAACCAAAGCCATCCCGGGTTCGATCAACCTTGGACGCGTCGCGGCGCTCCTGTGGGGAATCACCCTGATGCTCTATGCCTTCGACTGGCAGCCCCAGGGCCAAAATCTCCTCTGGCCCGCCGTAGGAGTCTATCTCGCCGCGGGCGTGGTCTACGTCATATCGCGACTCCGTTTCGCTCTCGCCTCCAGCAAATGAATCATCGTTCTGTAGTCCGGACCCCGGCGGTCATTGCGAGGAGGAAGGGCCGCCAAGCGGCCCGCCCGACGAAGCAATCCCGTCGTCCAAGCGAGCCCCTTGTCTCCCGCAAATAAACGTGCTTTCTTTCTCACATACCGACAGGAGCCCGCATCCATGGCCGAACTCAAAACCCAGCGCAACAAAGCCAGCGTCAAAACATTCCTCGACAAGAACACCGACGAGGCCACCCGCGCCGACTGCGAAGCGCTGATCAAGCTGATGAAATCCGTCACGAAGGCCGAGCCCGAGATGTGGGGCACAAGCATCGTCGGCTTCGGCTCCTACCACTACAAGTACGCCAGCGGGCAGGAGGGCGACTGGCCCATCTCCGCCTTCTCACCCCGAAAGCAGAACCTCACCATCTACATCATGGCGGGTTTCGAGCGGTATCCGGAGTTGATGGCCAAACTCGGCAAGTACAAAACCGGCAAGTCCTGTCTTTACGTGAAGCGGCTTGCGGATGTCGACCCGAAGGTGTTGAAGGAACTGGTGACGGCGAGCGTGAAGTTTATGAAGAAATCATACAAGTGATCGGGACTCGAATCCGTTTTCTCAATGTCATTCCCGCGAAAGCGGGAATCCACTCTTGCCTTTGATCTTCCCACGCCCCCCAGCCTCCACCCCCCCATCCGACACAATCGCCGTAATGAACTCGTTCGGCGTCACATCAAACGCAGGGGAGAAGACCTTTGCATTGACCGGCGCCAGTTTCGCACTCCCGACATCAGTGACTTCCAGCGAAGACCGTTCCTCGATGGGAATGTGCGACCCATCGGGGATGGACAGATCGAAAGTCGACCGCGGCGCCGCGACATAAAACGGCACATTGTGGTGCGCGGCGAGGATTGCCACGTTGTACGTCCCAATCTTGTTGGCGACATCGCCATTCGCGGCAATCCGGTCCGCGCCGACAATCACCGCATCGATCTTTCCCGCCGCGAAGACCGACGCCGCCGTGTTGTCGGTGATCAGCGTGGCGTCGATCCCCTGACGCATCAATTCCCACATGGTCAGACGCGATCCCTGCAAGACCGGTCGGGTCTCGTCGGCATAGACCTTGATCCGTTTCCCCTGCGCCACGGCGGTATAGATCACCGAGAGCGCCGTCCCGATACCCGCGGTCGCCAGCGCACCGGCGTTGCAATGCGTGAGCACGGTCATCCCGTCGGCCAAAAGCGGCGCGCCGTTCTCGCCGATCTTCCGGCACATTTCGGCATCCTCGTTGTGAATGGCGACTGCTTCCAGAGTCAGCGCCGCCGCGAGGGAAGCCCCGTTCCCGGCCGATTCACTGGCCAGATCGAGCATCCGGTCCACCGCCCATGCCAGATTGACCGCCGTGGGACGCGATGCCTTCAGGATCGCTCCCGCCTTGCGAACAGCATCCAGCACATCGGAGCCCGTCCGCACCGCCTCATTGGCCGCCAGCGCCACTCCATACGCCGCCGCGACACCAATGGCCGGCGCCCCGCGCACCGTCAGGTTGCGAATCGCCTCGGCGGTCTCCTCCGCCGTACGGCAGGCAACATCCACCTCGACCCCCGGCAGACGCCGTTGATCAAGCAGAAGCAGGATCCCGTCTTTCCATTCCAATGTCCGAAAGTTCATCGTGATCATCGCGTCTCGATGGTAACACCTGTCTCACGTCCGGGACAAGGGCCGAAAACGCCGGTTACCCGTCCATCCCGATACCCTCTGTAGCCCGGCCCCTCGTGGGCCGGGTCACAACCAAAACGCAACGGCGGGAGGGCGAGGCTCCTGCCGAGCCCTGCGGCAGGAATTGACTTCACACAGCCATTTGAGCGCAGGGGCTCCTTCGTATTCGGCGCGTCCTCGCTCACGGTCACTGCCTCCAGTTCAAGACAACCAACAACCCGGCCCACAAGGGGCCGGGCTACAGAGGCAACGCCGGTGGCGCGGACATTCCTGTCCGCGCGCTCGCCGCCGGGGAGCAGGGTTGAACAACGCACACCAAGCGAAACATGCAAGAAAACAGGGGCGGGGAAACCCCGCCCCTACGACTCTAATCGCTGAATCTCCGCTATGGCGTCAACACCACATCCGCTTCATCGCCGTCCGGTAATCCTTGTTCATCTCGGCGATGAACCGCACGCTGATTTCCTTCGGGCAGACCGCCTCGCACTCGTAAGTGTTCGTGCAGTTGCCGAACGACTCCGCATCCATCGCGGCGACCATGTTCTTCACCCGTTCGTAGCGTTCCGGCTGCCCTTGGGGCAAATGGGCGAATTGCGCCACCTTGGCCGAGACAAAGAGCATGGCCGAGGCGTTCTTGCACGCCGCGACACAGGCGCCGCAGCCGATGCAAGCCGCCGCATCCATCGAAATGTCGGCCTCGATCTTCGAGATCGGGACCGCATTGGCATCCGGCGCGCCGCCGGTGTTCACCGAAACATACCCGCCCGCCTGCATGATCCGGTCAAACGCGCTTCGGTCGACGATCAGGTCGCGCAGCACCGGAAAGGCCTTCGCCCGCCAGGGCTCGATCACAATCGTGTCGCCGTCCTTGAATTTCCGCATGTGCAACTGGCAAACCGTAATCGCCGTGTCGGGGCCATGCGCGACGCCATTGATCATCAGCGAGCACATCCCGCAGATGCCTTCGCGGCAGTCATGGTCAAACGCGATCGGCTCGCCGCCGTCGAGGATGATCTCCTCATTAACGATATCCAGCATTTCCAGAAACGACATGTCGGGGCTGATGTTGTTGGCCGGGTAAGTGACAAACCCGCCTTTGTCGTTCGCGTCCTTCTGACGCCAGACATGGAGTGTGAGATTCATTATTTGTAACTCCTGACGCCGAGTTCAACATTCTCGAATTCCAGGGGCTCGACATGCCTTGTGGGTTTTTGTCCAACGCCTTTGTATTCCCAAACCGCCACATGCGCGAAGTCGGCATCGTTGCGCTTGGCTTCGCCGTCGGGCATCTGGAATTCCTCGCGGAAATGCGATCCGCAAGACTCGCGCCGTTCGAGGGCATCCCAGCAGAGGACCTCGCCGAATTCGAGGAAATCGGCCACACGACCGGCGCGCTCCAGGGCGATATTGAACTCCTCGCCCTTGCCCGGTACGATCGCGTGCTTCCAGAATTCCTCCCGCAGCGGGGGAATGAGCTCCAGCGCCTTCTTCAGCCCGTCCTCGTTGCGGCCCATTCCGCAATACTCCCACATGATCCGGCCGATCTCGCGGTGGAATGATGCCACCGTGCGCGTGCCGCGCAGCGCGACCAGCTTGCCGATCCGCTCGCTCACTTCCTTTTCCACCTGCTTGAACTCGGGCCGGTCGGTCGAGATCTTGGCGGGCTTGGCGCTGGCGAAGTAGTGGCCGATCGTGTAGGGGAGAACGAAATACCCGTCCGCCAGCCCCTGCATGAGGGCGCTGGCGCCGAGGCGATTGGCGCCGTGATCCGAGAAGTTCGCCTCGCCGATCACATGAAGCCCCGGAATATTGCTCATCAGGTTGTAATCGACCCACAAGCCGCCCATCGTGTAGTGCACCGCCGGGTAAATCCGCATCGGAACCTTGTATGGGTCCTCGGCCGTAATCTTTTCGTACATCTGAAAGAGATTTCCGTAGCGGTCGCGGATGACATCCTCGCCCAGCCGCTTGATGGCGTCCGCGAAGTCCAGGTAAACCCCGCGTCCGGATTCCCCGACACCGCGTCCTTCGTCGCAGACTTCCTTGGCCGCCCGCGAAGAGATGTCGCGCGGGGCGAGGTTGCCGAAACTCGGATACTTGCGCTCGAGGTAGTAGTCCCGCTCGTCCTCCGGAATGTGCCCGGGCGCGCGCTTGTCGCCGGGGGCCTTGGGCACCCAGATGCGCCCGTCGTTGCGCAGCGACTCGGACATCAACGTCAGCTTGGACTGGTGATCCCCGGTGATCGGGATGCAGGTCGGATGAATCTGAACGAAGCAGGGGTTGGCGAAGTAAGCGCCGCGGCGGTACGCCCGGTACGCGGCGGTGACATTCGAGCCCTGCGCCATGGTCGACAGGAAGTAGAGATTGCCGTAGCCGCCGGTGGCCAGCACCACCGCATCGGCCGCCCAGGAGCGAATCTCGCCGGTGACCAGCTCGCGCGTGACAATCCCGCGCGCCGCCCCATCCACCAGGACCAGATCAAGCATCTCCGTTCGGTTGTGCATCGTCACGTTGCCGAGGCCGATCTGACGGCTCAGCGCCGAGTAGGCGCCCAAAAGCAACTGCTGCCCGGTCTGGCCGCGCGCATAAAAGGTCCGCGAGACCTGCGCCCCGCCAAACGACCGGTTGGAGAGGTGGCCGCCGTACTCGCGCGCAAACGGCACACCTTGCGCCACACACTGGTCGATGATGTTCGCGCTGACTTGGGCGAGGCGGTAGACATTGGCCTCCCGCGAACGGAAGTCCCCGCCCTTGATCGTGTCGTAGAACAACCGCTGCACACTGTCGCCGTCGTTCTGGTAGTTCTTCGCGGCATTAATCCCGCCCTGCGCGGCGATGCTGTGCGCACGGCGCGGGCTGTCCTGATAGCAAAAGCAGTCGACCCGGTAGCCAAGTTCCGCCAGCGAGGCCGCCGCCGAACCGCCCGCGAGCCCGGAACCGACCACAATCACGCTGAACTTCCGCTTGTTGGCCGGATTGACCAGCTTCATCTCGAAACGGTGCTTGTCCCACTTCGCGGCCAGGGGGCCGGATGGTGCGCGTGACTCAATCGCCATGGTCACATCCCTCCCGCCGGCGATTTCACCACGCCGAGCAAGATCATAATGGGTATCGAAACATATCCCGCAATCAAGAGCACGGTGACAATCCGTGCGGCTCGCTCAATCACGTGCTTGTTGTTGGGCGTGGCCCAGCCCAGAGTCTGAAACACGCTGGCGATCCCGTGAGAGAGATGGAATCCCAGCAGGATCATGGCCACGATGTAGGATCCTGAAATTAGGAGATTTTGAAAGCCGAGAATCACCATGGTGTAGACGTCGTGACGCCCCTGGCTGTCCATCAATTGCTGGTAATGCGGATTGGTCACCTGCCAGGTGAAATGCGCGAGGTGGTAGGTCACGAACGCCAACAGCAATAGCCCGCTGATGACCATTGTTCGCGAACTGAATGTGGCCTCAACCGGCTCCTTGGCCCGATAGGCAACCGGACGCGCCCGCCGGTTTAGCAGCGCCAGGCGGAGGGTCATCACGATATGCAGCAAGGCCACCGCGCCGATGCCGATCCGAAAGACGATCAGAAACGCGGGGAATGCCCTCAACTTGACCGCGTAGTTGTTGAAGACATCCTGCCCGAGGAAGATCTGGAGGTTGCCCACGAGGTGTCCGACCACGAAAAGCAACAGCAGGGCCCCGGTAATCGCGACGATGAGTTTGATGCCAATCGACGAATTCCACATGCGTTGGACCCCCGAAACCCGGGCCTCCGGGGTGCGCTCAATTGCTCGCACCGCGCCCGATGAGGATGATGGCTGTGTGGTTGTTAAGGTGCTGGAACTCATGCAGTCAGCCTGTGTCAAGACGCTGTCACCGATCAATTAAGGCCGACAATCCGGGCTTTCAAGGGGTTTTTGCCGCGAACTGGCATTTTCGCCGGAGCGTAAGTAGAACGGCGCCAACGGGATGTAAATCCCGCCGGCGCCGCCAATCTCAATCAGAGCGTGGCTTAGCGCGTTTTCATCCCGCTCAGTAGCCCGGTGACCATCTGCTTTTTCAGCCGGGCGCGCTTCGGACCTCCGGAACCAATGGGGAGCTTGGATCCCATGTGGTCGAGAAACGAATTCACCTCGTTCTCAATCGCCGTCTTGGCGAGTTCCGGGTTGGTGCGAAAAATCACGGTGTGGAGCGCTTGCCGGATGATGGCCGCCACCGATGTGCGCTGGCCGCGCGCCATCTTTTTCAGGGCGGTCAGTTCATCGGGGTCGAGAATCAGGGAAAACGGCTGCTTCGGAGTGGCGCGTCCCGTTCCGCGCGGACGACCTCTCCGTACGATCCCCCTCCGTGGACGGCGTCCGCGGGGTGCCGGAGCCTCTTTGGTCGGGGTGGGCTTCTTCTGTGCCATGGCGTTACCTCGTTTGGGTTTTAGGTTCCGTCCTGACTACTGTGACCCGGTATTAATGCCAGAGTTGACACCCCTCTGTCAACTACTACTTAGCGACTTTCTTTCGATTCCCCACTACGCGATCTCGGCTTTAGGATGCATTCCGGAGCGCTTGGCGTTGGCTGGATTGCCGGTTTTAGACCTTGTTGACAACCCGACTGCCTTACGGCGACCGGCCAAAGGCGCTGTCCAGATCCGCCAGGAACAACTCAGCACGCTGATATCGCCTCGCCCGGTCGAAGTCGCACAGGCGCGCGATGATCGCGTCCCATGCCGCCGGAACCCTCGCCGCCAACTCCGAGGGGCGCACCGGCAGCGACGACGCGCCGAGCATCTCGGCAACACTGGTATACGGTCTCCGTCCGGTTAGGGATTCAAATAAGACCACGCCGAGGGCATATAGGTCCGACTGCGGCGAAGCGCGTTCCGGCGCCAGGATGGTCTCCGGCGCCACATAACGCTCGTCCCAAAAGGCGGACACCTGTCCCGCAATCGTGTCTCCCGCACTCACCGAAACCCGGGCGCAATCAAAGTTCGTCAGCTTGACCCGCCCCGACCCGGTGAGAACGATGTTTTCCGGTCGCAAATCGCGATGGATCACGCCGCGGTTGTGCGCATAGGCGAGCCCCCGCCCGGCCTGCGTCGCCAGGTTCAATACCAGCTCCGGATGCAGCCATCCATCGCCGCCGTCCAGAAGCGCACGCAATGTCTCACCGTCGATCCACTCCGTGACCATGACAAAACAGTTTGGTTCGCAGGGGAACACATCCACCGCGCGCGCGATATTGGGATGATCCGCCAGTGTGCGAAGCGCGTTGATATCCCGCATGATGAGTTCGATCTGACGCGCGCGGCCGTCCGGCCCCTGGTACACATCGAAGTGGTACACTTTCAGCCGCGCCTTCGGATCGCTCCGCAGGTACTGATGCTCGGCCAGATACTCGGTGTACTCGCTGGTCTCGTTGATCAGCTCGACAATCCGGTATACCCCCATCTGACGGCGACGAGTGAGAGGCGCGGCGCCCGCGGTAAGGGCCGAAATCAGGCGGTCGCGCCGCTCGCCGACCGGGGCGGGACGAACCGGCAGCCTGCTTGTATCCATCAGGACCTGCGCGGCACGGTGCAGGGCGACCACCCGGTACGCCTGCGGGTCGCGCAGCTCAATGGTGGTGCGCGGATCCGAAAGGAGAATCAAGGCATCAAAAAAGACATCTTGCAGCCCGCGGTCCGTCGCCTTGACCCGTCCGCCGATCACACGAACCTTCTTGTTCAAACGGGGGATCGGACTCGGCACCACCACCCCGGACTCAAGCCGCCATTGGTGCGCATTACCCTTGATATGGCCCGTGTACCCTTTCTCCTCGATCACATAAACGCCATGCGGAGCCATCACCACCATGTCCACTTCGTAGGGGAAACCGGCGCGGTTGGGCACTTCCAGGTTGTGTAGGATGAGATAATCATCCGGCAATTGCATCGCCAGGTGACGAATCGCCGCGCGCTCCGTCTCGGTGTCCGGTTCGCCGATGGGATGGACTATCGCCAGGATCCAACTCCTGCGGGCCGCCGCGGTTAGGGGTGTTCGATCAGTTTCTCACGGCAGAGAACCGTGAAAAAGTCATTGAAGATGACTTCCGTGGGCCGCGTCTCAAGGGGCGCCGACTCGAATTCGGTGAGCGCGCCGCCGATCGAAATCAGGGTCGTGCGACGACCCATCTCGGTCACGATCGTGACCGGCATGTCAACACGGAACGGGGGATCGGGCTCGATCTGATCGATCCGTCCCCTGACAACCCAGCGCCCATCCGGCAAAGTGTCCCGGCGCCAGCGGTATTCAAACTTCGGGATGTCCGTGCCATACACCCACTGGTTGAAAAACCAGTCCATCGGCTCGCCGGTGAACTCCTCCACCAGACGCTGGAAGTCCTCCGTGCCCGGTTCCTGTCCCGCGAAACGGTCCACGTAAACACGCAGCAGCGTGAAGAACCGCGAGTCGGTGTCGTTGTCGTAGTCGTACATCGCCTGGCGCAGCATGTGCAGGACATAGGCGCCCTTGGAGTACACCAGGTTGTTGTAGGACGCGGGCGAATGATACGAGGCGCACCGGAACCCCAGCCAGATCGGCGCCACATCCGGACCGTCGTGCCAGAATCCATAACCGCCGCGCGTCAGGATGCGCTCCCGCCAGTCCTTTAAGATCTTGAAGAAATCCTCGTTGCCGGCATGGCGCGCCTGCACATAAAGCGCCCCGGCGTAATCGGCAAATCCCTCGGACAGCCACTGATCGTGATAAGTCCTCCACCCGACAATGTGTCCGAACCACTGGTGTGCGACCTCGTGCGCGAGGAACAAGTCGGTGACACCCCGCCTTTGCACATCGAAGGACACCCAGGCCAGATGCAAAAGCTGCGGGAACCCCTGTCCATGGCTGCCCGGAATCTCGGTGACCGCGAGGTGATCCCACGGGTAGGGCGAAAAGAGATTGTTGTACAGATGCATGACAATCTCCAGTTCACGGGCGACCCGTTTCTTGAAATCCTCGCTGAACAAACCGTCGAGGTGGTTTTTCCCCCGGTAAACCTCCAGCTCGACCCCGTCGCCCATCGTATGCGTCAGCCGCTCGAAACTCCCGTAGTTAAACGAAATGTACGCTTCCGGACCGTACGTCTCCCACACCATCACCCGGTGCCGGTTGCCGGTCGAATCCGACACCAGCCGCCCGACCGACACCAGATCATAGTGCTTCGGAAAGCGAAACTGCGTCCGGTATGTGGCGCGCTGACGCGCCGTGACACGCGGCAGCCACTGCGTCGTGTGATGAATGAAGAAGTCCCCCCAGGGGAGCTTGTCCATCAGGCGGTTGCCGCGGTAGACAATCTGCACGGTGAACGTGTCGGTGGTTATGCCACCTTGGGGAGACCGCGCCAGAAGCCAGCCGCCGTCGTCGCTGTAGAGGTACGATGCCGTCGTGTCGCCAATTCGCATCTCCTCGATCTTGAGGTCCGGCGCGAGCGCCAACGAGAGCACCGACTGCCCGGCATTGCGCATGCGGCAATTCATCGTGACCGTGAGATCCATCTTCGCCGACCCGGATATCTTCACATGCGAGTCGTAGTGTTTGATATCGAATCCGCCTCGGAGACGGCTCTCGCGGCGCAATGAATCCGGCCGGTCTTCGGATGGATCGTATGAACAAACCAGATCAACATACCCGGTCCCGGTGATCCCCGCCGGCGGCCGCCAGACCGACACCGCCTCCTCCTCCGAGTCATCGATCATGAAGTGCAACCGGCGCTCCCCGGGTATTTCCGGGCACAGGTAGAGCCAGCGCCTGGCCGCCCCGCCGTCGGCGATGCCCGCCCAGCATTGCGCCGCCAAATCCAGGGTGAGATCATCAAGCGCGTTCTTGACAAACCGCCGCGCGCGATTGGCCCCCTCCACGGAACTGCGAAGCGAAGTGTCGGTGCACGCCAGTAACCCGTCGGCGTAGTCCGGATCGAAAAACCGTATATAGGCCCGCTCAATCACCGTGTCGATTGTTGTCTTCCCGGTGTACCGCTCGAGTTGTTTTCGTTCAATGGGCGCTTCCGGCCAAAAGAAAAAGCGCGCTCTTCCCTCGAAGTAACACCCGGTGGTCCGCCCCATGACCCGCGGCAGGAAAGCGATGCGTCCCTCGAGAAACTCAAGCTCCCCCAACGGCGTTTCCCACCGCGCGCCGGGTTTGACCGGGTGGCAATCGCCATCCGAAAACTCGGACTTGCTCAGGGAATCGTAGAGCGCACGGTCCGTCGCCGTCAGCTCGACCTGAACTCGCGCCGAAACGGCCGGCCCCGGCACCGCGACCGCGAGAATGGACAGTATCGAAATGGCAAATCGGTGATACCGGCGTCGATCGTTCATTTCGCGGCCCCCATGCACTCGATCATACACCGAATGGCCCTGCATCGCAAAGGAGGATGATGCGGTTCCCCCCAAGAAAAACGGGCGCTCATCGCGCCCGGATTCCCCAATGTCACACGCCGCCCGCACTATGGCGCCGGAACCGGCGGCGGCCCGCCGCGGAAGATGTAATCAATGAGGTAGACCACATCCAGGACGTTAACCCCCGGGGCGCCGTTGCACTCTTCCAGTCCCGCGACCGGCGCGCCCGGCCCGCCCGCAAACACATGGTCGATCAGCATCGCCAAATCAACCACGTCGATAAAACCGTCGCCGCTCATGTCGCCGCTGACCGGGGAGATCACACGCACCGAATCGGGTGCCTGCGCAATGCTCAGTTGCCCGTCGTTGTCCGTCGCCCGCAATCTGTACAAGTAAAGTCCATTCGCCTTGCCGGTGAATGCATGGAAGGTATCGGGTGTGGCCGCCGCAATGGTGGTCATGGAGGAGTACCCTTGCAACGGTCCGATGTCATCTATCCAGATGCCATCCTCCAAAACTCCGCCGTCCGTCACATACGAGACCCGCACCACGATATCCTGCCCAACCCAGGAGGCCAGACTGAACTTGCCTTCGACGAACACCCCGCCCGATGAGCCGGTAATGCCATTGCCCAGATTTGTTCCGTTGGGGTTGAAATTGGTTGTGACATTCCCGGGAATCTTGGTGAACACACCGCTGCCGAGCGGGGAGACTTCAACATACGCGAAATCCCAGCTGAGTTCGATGTCATAACGCATCCAGATCCGCAGCGTGTCGTTCGGTTGAACTCGACGGTATTCGATGCCGGTCAGTCTGTTGTTCAGGCCGTTGGCATACCCTCCGTAATAACTCTTCGCCCCCGAGCGAGCGTACAATGTGGAGGTCGTCCAGCCGCCCAATGTCCAATCCGTAATCGCGCCTTCCGCGTCGTCGGTCTTCGTGTAAGGACCGGCCAGCTCGTCGAGACGATACGTGACCGCCGCGTTCACTCCACCCGCGGTGTCCTGCCACTCGACGGTGAAGTCAGCGGCGAAGACCGTGTCGAGCCCAAGCCACTTGGGCGGACTGGGCTTGAAAATCCGGTCTGGATTGTCGGCCAAGTCTATAATCACCAGGTTTGGTCCCTGGTTCTCCTCGATCTGCTCCGGAATAATCGATGGATCCGGCCAGAAACCACCTTCCTCCCAGGATCCCACCTCGGGAGTGAATGAGAGAATCGGGTCATGATTGGTATTGTCGCCGTACGCCCAGTCGTCCGAATCTCCATTGGTCAGGTACAGGCCCCAACCGACCGTCGGTGTGTAGCCGTTGTAGGCCGCAAGCGACTCCCCAACTGCCGAAAACAGATTGTCATCCGGCGTGTAGATGTTGTCGTAGCCCCACGGCCAGAGATACAGGTCGGAGTACGAGTGATAATTGATCATAAAGACGAAGTTCATGCTGTCTACGAAGTCCCGGACTCCGGCGGTTTCATACTCCGAAAACGGCGCGATCCCGCGATAGGTCGGATCGCCCGGATCGGGCGATGAGCCGGCATCGTCCAGCCCCCACTGGTATCCGTAGTTTCGATTCAGGTCAACCCCGCGTGAGCCGTCCCAGTTCTCCGTGCGATTCTTCCTCCACAGGCCCCCGCCATTCGGGTTGGTCAGCTGGTTGTACAAGTACCCGTCCGGATTCAGCACGGGGAGGAAGTAGATTTCGCGCTCGTTCACCAGCCGGGTGATGAACGTGTCCACGCCATAGCCTTCCGTCAGGCGCGACATGGTCTCCAGCAAGACTTCCATCCCGATCGGTTCACGCGCATGATGCATACCGGTGAAGAAAACCTCCGGCTCGTCTTCGTTGATGTCCGGATTGTCCGAAATCTTCATCACCCAGAGAGGATTGCCCTCACCGGAGATTGTGATAAAGGTCTTCTCGGTCGTGATCGAGGGATAGGCGGCATGAATCGAGTCCATCT
>JBFMFQ010000053.1:0-16953 GCA_040752075.1 Candidatus Zixiibacteriota bacterium
GAACGCCGCCCCGAGTCCGGGGCGGCGTTCGACGTTTCCGATTGATTGCCGATTGTTACGGACGGTTGCGATTGACACGACCCTTGGGTCCGGTGCTGTCGCAAACCGCATCCCCTGTACCGTTGCCCTGCTGCGTCGCGCCATAACCGGTGCCGTCCTTGGGACCATCGCCGCCGTTGCCGGTGCCATCGCCGGGACCGAATGCCTTGCCCAAACGTGTTCCGGTCCCCGGGGTGTTCCCCAGAGGACAGACCGTACCGGAAGCCTGCTTGGCGGCCTGTACCGTGGACTGCTTCTTCGCCGATTTCTGGCTGCCCTTTCCGGCTTCGGCCGGGATCCAGAGGAGCGACACCAGGAAGATGATCGCCGAGAGGGTAATGATGGTTTTCTTAAGCACTTGATTCCTCCTTCAGTAGCGGCCGCATTCATTGCGGCCGGCGGGTTCTTGGGCAACGCGTGTGCCGAAACCATATCATGTTACCCCGCAAGAGATTGCCTGTGGCGTGCTTGGCCGGAGCACAATCGCGACTTTCAAGTGTTCAGTTTGGGTCATCTGGACAGTTCACTCTGGCCCGATGACGCCAGATTGCCCACTCAATGCCGCGTTGAACCTCCCCGTGGATGCGAATCGGTGCACGAGCCGTGGGAGTTTTGACATGTCGGGGTTAACGAGTGTGAATCGAGAGCGGCAACGTGGAAGCCGATAGCCCTGTATACAGGGATGCGGGATCGTGTAACCCGACAATGCCCTTGACTTTCGAGCGAATTTCAATTGTTTGGGGGGTCTTGATGATGGCAAAACTCGACACCAAAACACAGGGGCGCGCCAAACCGGGTGCGCAAGCAGCCAAGGGCGAGGGTCTTCCCTTCACCCGTTTCAACTACCTGCTTTTTGTGGTCGGTTTGGTAACGATCATTATCGGCTACATTGCACTGGCTCAAGGTTCGATCACGCTGGCGCCTTTGCTTCTCGTTCTTGGGTATTGCGTGATTGTCCCGATCGCCATCCTCTATCGCGGGAGAGAGAATTCCGGCACACCCCAGGGTGCGTCGGGGGCATAGAGCCAAAATCGGGCTATCGATTAGACTCCCGGCACGCCCGGGACAGGCGGTCCCGGAGAGGGCGGTTAGCTCAGCTGGTTCAGAGCACCTGCCTTACAAGCAGGGGGTCACTGGTTCGAATCCGGTACCGCCCACCAAAGGGTGGGGGCAAGGCAAAGAGAAGGCAGCCCGAAACCGTAGTTCAGTTTGGTTAGAATGCCCCGCGCGCAGCGCGGGAAGGTCGCGAGGATAAACGGGGTCGTAGTTCAGTTTGGTTAGAACGCCTGCCTGTCACGCAGGAGGTCGCGAGTTCGAGTCTCGTCGGCCCCGCCAGTTCGCAAGAGGCCCCGTCAGGGGCCTCTTCCATTATGCCCTTCTACGTCTACATCCTCCAGAATCTCGCGGGTCGTTTCTACACCGGACAGGCGAGTGATCTCGACGATCGCCTGAAACGACACAACTCGGATCGTGTCAGCTCAACTAAGGGCAAAGGCCCTTGGAGGATTGTCTACAAGGAGGAATTCGCGAGCCGTGCCGAGGCCATCCACCGCGAACGTGAGATCAAACGCCAAAAGAGCCGTGATCTTACGGTTGATTGCACATCCGCGTCGACGGCTAATCGAGCTTGCCCAGGCCTTCCTCCAGGCCAATCAGGGGAGCCCAGCCCAGCAGTTGTCGGATCTTGGAAATATCAGCGTGGGTGATGGCTGCTTCGTTCGGGCGTTCGGCGATGTGCACGCGTTCCGCCGACATTAATTCGGCGATGTGATTAATCGAGTACGACTTTCCAAAGCCGACGTTAAGCGCCTCTCCGGCAACATCGGATTGCGCGGCCGCCAGGAACGCCCGCGCCACATCGTGCACATGCACGAAGTCCCGGGATTGCTGTCCGCTTCCCGTAATGGTCAACGGCTTGCCCGCCCGCCGGAGGTGATGGAAGATCCCAATGACGGGACTGTAGGCGGAATTGGGCTGACCGGCGTTGTAGGAGCGGGGTCCGTAGACGTTAAACATCCGCAAGGAGACGCAGGGCACTCCCCACCGTTGGCCGAGAATCAGGCAGTATTGCTCGCCGGTGTATTTTTGCAGCGCGTAGGGGTTGTAGCAGCGAATGGCCGCCTCTTCGGGCGTCGGGATCTGATCCGGCGTCCCATAGACCGCGGACGAGCCGAAGTAGACAAACCGGGAAACGCCCGACTCGCGTGCCGCCATCAGGCAGTTGATGGTCCCAACGACATTGATCGCTTCGTGCGTCAGGGGATCGTCGAAGGACGGCTGAATCCGTGGCCAGGCGGCTCCATGGAACACCCACTTGGCGCCCCGGAACACCGGAACGAGACGCTCCCGATCGCGGATGTCGATTTGATGGAGGATCGCCCGGTCGTTCAGGTTGTCCATTCGTCCGGTGGACAGATCGTCGACAATCTCCACCTGGTACCCGGACTCGATCAAAAGATCAACAACGTGCGATGCGATGAAACCCGCGCCGCCGGTGACGATGCACTTGTTTGCGTTCATTCTTTCAGATTAGTTTCATCGGCCGCCCGGTGTCAACGAGTTTGCGCCGGGCACCCGTCTCGGACCGCCGATGTTCGCGCATCGTGCGTGCGGGTGACGTGGCCCCAATTCGCTCGACACGGCCCGGATGATGAGCCTTCGCAGCAAACTGCTTCTCAGCTACGGCGCAATGCTGGTTGTTGCCTTGGGCATTGTCGTCGGCTCGCATGCGACGTCCAAGCGATGGCGGGCCACCGCGGACCACCTGTCCCGGACTTACGAACAGGGAGTCTCCGCCGAACGGCTCCGCTGGGACATCCGTGAATTGATTGAGATCGGAATCGAATCCCTGCATCCGGAAGACACGCCGGGACTCCAGATTGAGAATTTGACAGGACAGATCGATTCACTGTTGGACTGGATGCGGGTCAGTGCCCGTTCTACCTCCGACAACGATCTGGAAGCCGACCATCTGGCGGGATTCGAGGAGACTTACCGCGAGTTGATCTGGATCATAGAAAGCATCCAGACCGCCAAAACGGAGGGGCGGCTTCCAAACGAGGGAGACCGCTGGCAGCGGCGTTTGCTGGAGATCAACGATGAGGTCGACGACGCCGCGGCGGCGCTGGAGCAATTCCTGCGGCGCCGGAGCCGCGATCATCTCACGCAGGCGGAAGAGGACGGGCAATTCGCCGTTGTCATGACCGGGCTGGCCGGTGTGCTGGGCGCAGTTCAACTCTTCGCGATGGTGTTTCTGGTGCGGCGCTGGGTCACCCGTCCGATCTCGGCGCTTGGCCGGGCGGCGGATGCCATCGGCGCCGGACGGCTGCAATTGGATCTCCCGGAGCGGCCCGAACAGGAATGGCGCAAGGTCGCCGCCGCACTGCACCACATGACCGATTCCCTGCTTTTGCTTCAGCAACGGCAGCGCACCGGGGAACGGCTGGAGGCCATCGGCGAAATGGCCGCCTACACGGCGCACAACATTCGCAATCCCCTGGCGAGCATCCGCGCCATGGCCCAGCTCGCCCTCACCGATGCGGCGTGTTCGACCGGGCTTCGCGAAACCCTCGAGGACATCATCCGCTGTGTGGACAAGATGGAAGGATGGGTGTCGCGGTTGCTGGGCTACGCCCGTCCGCTTTCCATGCAACCGGTCCTCAGCGACCTCAATGAGATCGCGACCGACTCCCACCGTTTGGCCCGGCAATTGGCGGCCACCCGACAGGTCGCGATGGAGTGCACCACCGACAGCCGGATTTCCAAGACCCTGGCCGATCCCTCCCTGCTGGAGCAGGCGCTCTACTTGATGCTCTCGAATGCGATCGAAGCCACGGAACCCGGCGGGAGCGTTTCGCTTCGGCTTGCCTCCGACCGATCGTCGCGCACGGAGTATGCGATCATCGAAGTGGAGGATACCGGTGCGGGGATCCCGGACGATGTGAAGGGGCGGGTGTTTGACCCGTTCGTCACCACGAAGAAGGGCGGGAGCGGACTGGGGCTTGCCCAAGCCAAAAAGATCATCGATCTGCACCTTGGCACCATTGATATTGCCAGCGAAGTCGGCCGGGGCACCAGGATGACTATTCGGCTCCCCATCCAGACGGACGTTTGAACAATGGCCCAGATTCTAATCATCGACGACGAAGTGCTCTTGGCCCGGTCCCTTTCGCGGACTTTGACTCAGCGCGGGCATGACTGCTCCGTGGCCGGGTCCGCGGAGGAGGGACTGCCTCTGATCCGCACTTCCCGGCCCGACATCGTTCTTCTCGACATGCAGTTGCCGGGGATTTCCGGATTGACCGCGCTTGAAAAGATCCTGGAGTTCGACCCGAGCATTGTCGTGCTCATTGTCACCGCCTACGGGACGGTCGCCTCGGCCGTGGAGGCAATGCGCAAAGGAGCATCCGACTTCCTGCGCAAGCCGCTGGACATCGAAGAAGTGTCCCTGACCATTGAGAGGGCGCTGGCGAATGTCCGGATGCGCGATGCCCTCACCTACTACCAGAATCGCGAGGTTGAGCAGTCCGGGGTGGACCAGCTGATTGGCGCCAGCGCGTCGATGCAAGCCGTGCTCGACATGATCGACCGGCTGGCCGGGATCCGTGTTGCCTGCGCCTCGGACTGCTCACCCACACTCATCACCGGTGAAACCGGGACGGGGAAGGATCTGGCGGCCCGAATTATCCACCATCGAAGCAAGTTTTCCGATCAGCCGTTCATTGATGTGAACTGTCCCTCCCTCCCACGTGGGCTTGAGGAGGCGGAGCTGTTTGGTTATGAGCGCGGGGCATTCACCGACGCGCACAAATCAAAACGGGGGCTCTTCGAGGCCGCCAGCGGGGGAACGCTGTTCCTCAATGAGATAGGCGACCTCCCCCCCGAGGTTCAAGTCAAGTTGCTGCAGACGATTGAGCGAAAGACCCTCCGGCACATCGGGGGGCTCCGCGATATTCCCATCGACGTCCGCATCATCGCGGCCACGAACCGAGACCTGCGGGCCATGATCAAAGCGGGGAGTTTTCGGGAGGATCTGTATCACCGCCTGCACCACTTCTATCTCGAGATGCCTCCCCTCCGCGACCGCGGCGGAGACATTGCGGTGCTCGCCGCCCACTTCCTCAATCGTGCGGTGCGCAAGTATGGTTTGCAGGCACGTGAGTTCTCCAAGGAAGCGGTGATCGCGATGCAGCATTACACCTGGCCCGGCAACCTTCGTGAACTCGATCATGTCGTCGATCGCGCGGTCTTTGTATCCCGTGATACCACCATTGGGTTGGACGATTTGGGCCTTCCGGGCACGGCATCCACACCCGAAGTGCGGCGCCGCCCCGCCTCCCCCAGATTCGTCGTCTCGGGCGAAACACTCGATGAAATAGAACGCGAGGCAATCCGGATGGCGCTGACAACCGCAAACGGCAATGTGAGCGAGGCGGCAAGATCCCTTGGGATTGGCCGCGAGGCACTCCGGTACCGGATTCAGAAGCACCGATTGGCCCCTTGACGCGCTCGTCCCCTTTCCTGCCATTTGTTGTTTTGCACCAATTTGGTTGATTACAACCAACCCCCGAAGAACTGGATAGATCCGGTCCGGGTTCTACGGAACTTGGATTTGCATATGCCCCAACGTGTTACACTTCCGGCAGACTCACGATTGGAAGTGGCATCAGCATTGCTATACCCACCCCGTACTCCGGCGCGGAGTTGCTGCCATGCGCCACGGTTCGCACCGGAAATCCGGCGAGGGGATTGACCCTATTGAGGAGACCGCTGAGTGATGGATGGACTTTCTCTAACAGACGATTCCGCTGAAGCCGTCGGCACGCTGTCGAAGGCCGTCGCGCCCAGTTGGCTCCTAAACGGTGAGAACATCGCTCCCGCAACAGGTGTGCGTGTCTGCATTATCGGCGGTGGATTCGTGGGGCTCGTCACGGCGGCCGGGATGGCTCAGGCGGGCCACACGGTCACGTGTGTCGAAAAGGACACGCGGAAGGTATCCGACCTCGTCAAGGGCAGGGTGGGAATCTATGAGAGACACCTCCCCGAATTGGTCCGTGCCAATCTGGAGCGAAAGCGGCTCCGTTTCCACGATGATCTGACGGAATGGGCGGACGATCAGGATGTGTTTGTGGTCTCGGTTGGCACTCCGTCACGGCCCGATGGCACCGCGGACCTGACGGCGTTGCATGGTGTCATGGAGTCATTGGCCGGACTTGTGCGAACCGGTCAGGTTGTAGTGATCAAAAGCACGGTGCCCGTCGGCACCGCCGAATGGGCCAGGACGATTGTCAATTCACGCAACGGCCATGAGCGGCCCATCCCGATCGTGAGCAATCCCGAGTTTCTCCGGGAGGGAACGGCCGTCTATGATTACTTCCACCCCCAGCGCATCGTGGTGGGCGGCGATGACCCGGACGCGGTTGAGCGCGTGGTCCAGTTGTACCGCGTGGGGCTGGCACATGCCGCTCCCATCGTAACCACTGACAACAAGACGGCGGAGCTGATCAAGTACGCATCGAACGTCTACCTCGCGACACGGGTGGCGTTCATCAACGAACTCTCCGGCATTTGCGACTCGTTCGGGATTGACATCGGCGATGTCTCCGCGGCCATGGGGATGGATCCCCGCATCGGGTCGGACTACCTCGACGCCGGGCCGGGATTCGGGGGCTCCTGCCTGCCAAAGGATTTGAATGCGTACATCACCGAAGCCAAGCGAGCCGGGCTTGACTTGACTCTCGCCCCTTCAGTTCAGCGTGCGAACTCCCGTCAGTTTGAGCGGGTGGTGGAGAAGACGCGCGCGATGCTCGATGGGGCGCTCGAGGGTTCTCTGGTGGGAGTACTGGGGCTTGCCTTCAAAGCTCAGACCCAGGATATGCGTGATTCCCCCGCGGTCCATGTCATTCAGCGGCTGATTGCCGGAGGCGCAAGAGTTCAGGCATACGATCCTGCCGCGATGGTGGAGGCGGGTTCAATCCTGCCAGCGGTACGCTGTTGCCCGGATGCACCGTCGGTTGCGAGTGGTGCCGACGCCATCTTGATACTTACCGAATGGCCCGAGTTCCAACTCCTGGATTGGGCGACGATGCGCGGGGCAATGCGCCGGCCAAACATCATCGATGCGCGAAACCTCCTCGCCCCGGAGAGCATGAAGCGACTCGGTTTCCATTACACCGGAATGGGGCAGCGGTAATGGCGGCGCCATTGAATCGCCAGTACGCCGGAGTGCGGCCCGCGACGAGCCCCCGTGTCACCGGACGCGAGGCTGGCGTGACGTCTGCCGCCGCCGCAAGACCGGATGAGTCCGCCCGGTATCTGATCTACTCTCACGACACTTACGGCCTGGGTCACTTTCGCCGGTGCCTCAAGATCGCCCGCCAGATTGTCACCCAGGATTCCGGCTGCTCCGTGCTCTTGGTGACAGGATCGCCGCTTGCCGACCGTTTTGAGATGCCGGAGGGTGTTGACTTCGTCAAACTGCCCGCCGTCCTGAAGTCGGGAAGCGATGAGTACCGGTCCCGTTCACTCGGACTTTCGATCGAACGAATCGGCCGTCTGCGGGCCGACATTATCGGCGCGGCGGCGAGCTCGTTCTCGCCGCATGCCGTGCTGGTCGATCACGCGCCGCTCGGTCTGCGCAGCGAAATTCTCCCGATGCTGGACTCGCAGCGACGGAAGCCAGACCGCCCGTTCATCGTCTTGGGGCTGAGGGACATCATCGATGAGCCGGGTACGGTGATGGCGCGCTGGAACACCGACAACACCTACCGGCTGATCGAGGACTATTACGATCAGATCCTGGTCTACGGCGCCCCAAGCTGTTTCGACCCTGTGACCGCATACGAGTTTCCCGGGACATTGTCCGGCAGGACATCCTTTGTCGGTTTCGTCACCGAATCGTCGCTGCCCTCGCCGGTTGAGATGCCGCACAGCGACCGTCCCTTTGTGCTGGTGACGGTGGGAGGGGGCGAAGACGGCGCTGTCATCGTGGATGCCGTGATTGATGCCATCGCGTCCATTCCCGGACATCCGGAGTTCGAGACGGTGATTCTGGCGGGGCCCCTGCTTGCCGAATCGAGGATTCGCGAACTGACCGGCCGGGCTGAGAATCTTCCTGTGCGCATCGAGCACTTCATTCCCGAGGTGCCCCGGCTAATGCGCGAGGCCGACTTGGTTGTCTCCATGGGTGGCTATAACAGTGTTGCCGAAATTCTCTCCCACGCGCGCCGTGCCCTCATCATTCCCCGGGAATCCCCCCGGCTCGAGCAACTCATGCGCGCCACCCGCCTCAATGAGCTGGGGCTCGTGGATCTGCTGCGTCTGCCGGATTTGACGGCGACCGCGCTCCGGAATGCCATTCGTCGCGCCATGAGCGATCCCGCTGTCCCGCTTGCGCAGGCCCGCCTCAACGGGATGATCCCCCTCGACGGCGCCGCTCGCGTGGCATCACTCCTCAATTCACAGACCAAAAGCCGTCGATCGGGGCGTCCGCAGGAGGCAGATGGTGAATAATCCAAGGCTTCATATGGGCTACGTCGTCCGGATGTTCCCCCGGTTCTCCGAAACATTCGTCCTCCACGAGATACTCGCGCTGGAACGGCAGGGTGTCGATGTGACGATCTTCTCGCTCCGGAAGCCGGATGAAGGGAGATTCCACCCGGCGTTGTCCAGGCTGAAGGCGCCCGTCATCTATCTTGATGATGTGGATCCGAAGAAATGGTGGTCCTGGATGGCCGCGGAATGGTCGTCTCTGGAGCCAGGGCTGCCGCACCTATGGCAATTGCTGGAAGCCGCGATCCCGTCCGGGAATTCGGCGGATGTCGACCTCGTGTTTACTTCTGCGTGGCTGGCGGTTCGCGCCAAGAAGTCGGGGGTTGATGCGCTGCATGCGCACTTCGCCACCGTTGCCTCAACCGCCGCCTCGCACGCGGGCCGCATCGCCGGAATCCCCTACAGCTTCACGGCGCACGCGAAGGACATTTTCACCGACTCGGTCGACCGGATCGAACTCGCGGAGAAGATCAATGGCTCCCGGTTTGTTGTGACGGTCTCCCAATTCAACCGCCAGTTCTTGTCATCCAGTCTCCCGCTCGTGGACGCCGGCCGTATTCGTGTCCTCTACAACGGGGTGGATCTTGAGTACTTTTCCCCCGCCGAACACCGTGATCGAAATGCGGCGCCGCTCATACTGTCAGTCGGACGGCTGGTGGCCAAGAAGGGATTCGACGATCTGATCGCCGCTTGCTCCCTCCTCAAGGAAGCGGGCACGCCGTTTCACTGTATCATCGTGGGGCAGGGCCGCGAGGAACCGAAGCTCCGTGCTCAGATCAACGCCGCAGGACTGGAATCGGATGTGGAGCTGGCGGGTGCGCTGACCCAGGACGCTGTTCGTGACTTGATGTTCCGATCGACCGTCTTTTGTCTCCCGTGTCGCCGGGCGGATGACGGCAACCAGGATGCGCTTCCCACGGTTCTCCTGGAGGCGCTGGCCTGCGGTGTTCCGGTGATTTCAACCCGTCTGTCGGGCATTCCGGAGATTATTGAAGATGAGTCGGACGGTGTCCTCGTCAACCCCGGAGCCGTTCCGGAACTGGCCGTCATGCTCGAGCGGCTTCTTAAGTCCCCCGAGATCCGGCTCCGGCTGGCCCGCAACGGCCGCCGCAAGGCCGAGAGCACTTTCGACATCCGCCAAAACGTGGCCACTCTGCGAACCTGGTTTGCCGAGGGGCTGGACAACTCCGGGGATGGCGCGCGGAGCGCCGACCCACTCACCACCAGGGAGACAGGCGTCTCGTAATGCGAATCCTCTACCTATGCGCCGATCCGGGAATTCCCTTCTGGGGAACGAAGGGGGCTTCCATCCATGTCCGTGCCTTCGCGCGGTCGATGGAGGAAGCAGGGCATGAAGTGCACGTGGTCGTGGCGCGCCAGGGACACTCCGCTTCGGCCCTGCCCATGGCGACTTCGGTCACCGAGATACCGCAGGAGGATGAGGCGTTTTACCAGCCGCCACCGGCCGCCACGACGGAATCGGCAGCCCTATTGTATGAGGCCAGGCAATTCGCACAGAATCGCGCGGCGCAGGATGTCGTCAATGACCTGATGGCGCGCCACGATTTCGACCTCATTTGCGAACGGTACTCTCTGTTCAGCATCGCGGGCTGTGAAAGTGCACGGTGGCACGGCGTCCCGTTTCTCCTCGAGATTAATGCTCCGCTCATTGAAGAGGCGGCCCGGCACCGTTCACTCGTGCTGAGCCCCCTCGCGCGGGCCATCGAGGATTACCTGTTCCGTCGTGCAGACCGGATCATCCCGGTCTCCGAGATCCTCGCGGACTACGTGCGCCGGACTTGTCCGTCGGCCAGGGTTACCGTCATTCCGAATGGTGTGGATCTCCAGAAGTTTGAGTTGGCCGGCGATGGACATGCCTTCCGTCGGGAGTGGTCGGACGGCAAGGAGGGGGAGTTTGTCATCGGGTTCGTGGGCAGTTTGAAGCCCTGGCACGGAACTGAGATACTGCTCGAAGCCTTTGCGGCAGTGGCTGCACGCGATCCGAGGGCACGCTTGGTACTGGTCGGCGATGGACCATCACGCGGTGACATTGAGACCATGGTCCGCCAACGGAACTTGTCGGATCGGGTCACGTTGACCGGCGCCATCCCGCACGACACGATGCCCGACGCGCTCCAAGGCATGGATGTCCTGACCGCTCCGTATCCCCCGATCGACGGGTTTTATTTTTCGCCGCTTAAGATCTACGAGTACATGGCCTCCGGCAAACCCATCGTGGCGTCGAAGATCGGTCAGATCGAAAGCATCCTGCGCAACGATGTGTCCGCCATCCTGACTCCGGCCGGCGATGCGTCGGCACTGGCGTCCGCTCTGCTGCGTCTGATGGACGACCTGTCCACCCGCGAACGGCTGGGTCGGGAAGCGAAACGAGCGGCATTCGAACAGCATGGCTGGTCCCATCGGATCGCCGAGTATCAGGAGCGGGTATTCAGTGAACTGGCCGGTTCCGCTTCCTCGCAGGTGATGGCATGACGGTTCGACTTCGTCTTCCGCGTATTCCCCTGCGCGACATCCGCCGGGTGGCCACGCACTTCGGGCCGCAATTGCGTCCGCACCGGGCCGCCTTGCTGGCCGGTGCCGCCTGCCTCCTCGGAGCCGCCCTCGTCGAGGTGGCGCGCCCCTGGCCCCTCAAGATCGTTTTTGACTACATCCTCATCCCGCGCGCGCACCCCATCGGCGGGACCGTCTTCGATTTCCTGCATCAGTGGGATCCGATGATGATTCTCTCCCTCGCGGCGGGCGGCATTCTCGTGGTCTCGCTATTGGCGGGCGTGTTGAACTACGCCCAAACGATGATCCTCGGAAACGTTGGACACCGTGTCAGCGGCGCCATCAGGCTTCAGCTGTTCTCACACGTTCAGCGACTGCCGCAATCGTACCATGATCATCGCGAAACAGGCGATCTCCTGGTGCGGTTGACGGGAGACCTGACCTTGCTGAAGGACCTGCTTGTTTCCGTGCTCGTCACCATGGGCAGCCGCCTGGTGATCGTAGCCGGAATGCTCGCCGCCATGATCTGGGTGGATCCTCCGCTGACCTTGGTGGCCCTGGGCGTCATCCCCGCGCTCCTTTTGGCCAACACGCATTTTTCCTCCCGCATCCGCGATGCCTCGCGTCGCCAAAGGCGCAAGGAGGGCGAGCTGGCCAACTCGCTCCACGAGAGCATGACGGGAATCAGCCTGATCAAGTCCTTTGCCCAGGAGGGGCTGCAGGAAAAGCGCTTCGGCCGGAAAGTCGCCGGCGACGTTCAAGCCGGCCTGAGGATCCGCCGGCTGGAGGCGGCGTTTTCCCGCACCGTGGACATCATCACGGCGCTCGGGATTTGCGCTGTCCTGTGGTTCGGCGTTCAGCGTGTCATGCAAAACGCGCTCAGCGCCGGAGATCTCCTGATCTTCACGTCCTATCTGCGATCGGTCTACCGCCCCTTGCGCGACATGGCGCGCCTCTCCACCAGAACCGCGAAGGCGGTGGTCGCGGGCCAGCGCATCATCGACGTTCTCGAAACCGATGCCCCGGTGCACGACCAGCCCGGCGCGGTCTCCGCCAGAGACATCCGTGGCGATGTTCGCTTCGAGGGTGTGGGATTCTCCTATTATGACGGACACCCCGTGCTTCGGAACGCCTCTTTTCACATCCCGCAGCAGAAGACGACGGCGATCGTCGGGGCAAGCGGCGCCGGCAAGTCGACCGTGGCCAAACTGATCCTGCGATTGTACGAACCGTCCGAGGGGCGCATTCTCCTTGATGGCCGCAGCATTCGTGAATACGCCACGCGCAGCCTCCGGAAACGTGTGACGAGCCTGAGCCAGGACATCACGATGTTTCACGCGTCCATTCGCGAGAACATCGCTTTTGCCCGGCCCGGGGCCTCGATGGATGAAATCATGGAGGCGGCCAGACAGGCCGGCGCGGATGATTTCATCACCCAACTCCCCGATGGATACGAGACCGTGATTGGCGAAGGCGGGCTCACCGTGTCCGGCGGTCAACGGCAGCGATTGGCCTTCGCGCGCGCCGCTCTGCGGAATTCGCCGATCATGATCTTTGATGAGCCCGCCACCGGTTTGGACGCCGGCGCGGAAATCGCGGCGAAGCAGGCGCTCGCCGCGCTCCGGCATGAGCGGACCACCGTCATCATCACGCACCGTCTCAATTTCCTGGATCTGGCCGACCACGTCGTTTTGCTGGACAAAGGAACAGTGGTGGAAGAAGGAGATCCGGCGGTGCTCCGGCGCGCGGGAGGGGCGTTCGAGCAGTTCGTTCGCCATTGGTACGCCCAGTTGGCGGTCCCCGGTGATGAACCGAAACAAGAGGTCCGGGTATGGTAAGCGGCCTTCAAGCCCCGATTCCGAAACGGCATGAGGCGGACGTCCCGGCCGGCCTCAACATCCCGGGCCTGGTCTCGTTGCTCAATGGCCCGGTGATGTGCGCGGTGATAAACTCGGCCATGCCGGGCGGAGGCAGGGTCTTCGCGTCCTGCACGATCGTGAATCTGCGAATCAAGACCCCGAATGCCTGCCTTATCAGCTACCGTCTGGAGCCAACGGCGGCGCCGGGCGCGATGGTGTATGCGTATGCGCGCGCCTTCGACGCTCAGTCATTTCATGAGGCCGCTTCCAAACTCGGCGACACGCGATGGGTGGACAGCGAGACCGGCGTGTCAACGCTGGTCCTTGAGGACCAGTGTGCGATTCTCTACTTCTACCCCAATGATGAGCGGCTTCACGGTTTGAGGCGGCTTTCGGTCGCCAAGAAACTGCAACGGCTCTTTTACGCGCACTTGCCCGAGTATCCCCCCGACGCATGGCGTGTCTCGGACCGGAGCATCAGGCATCAGCTCCTCCGTTACAAACCGGAACGGCGCGCGGTGCTTCGCTGCCGTTTTCGCGCGCACCGGGACAGCGATAACCACCGGGAGGAACGGTTCATCTTCATCAGTGTGTTTGAAGAGGGCCGTGATGCAGACGTCTGGAAAACAGCCACTGGCCTGCACGAGTTGACGGGTTCGGCGGACTGGACGGTGCCGGCGCCGCTGGCGCACATCCCCGAGCACTCGGCGGTGCTGGTGGATTCGCTTGACGGCGACTCGCTGAAGTCGGTCGTGGAGGGCGCTGGAAAAGCTGGCGATTTGGAGCCACACCTGTCCCGGGTAGCGCGGGCGCTGGCCGGAATGCACCACTTGCAGCCCCGCTGGCTCCCGGTCATCACCCCGGCGTCGAGACTATCTGTGATCAAGGAGATTGTGGATCGGATCAGTTGGCTGACCCCGGAACTCTCCTTGCAGGCCCAGGAATGTCAGGTCCGGCTCGCGGCTCACCTCCGGGAATGCCCCGTTTACGAACCCTCCTTTGTTCACGGAGACCTGCACCCCGGGCAGATCCTCCTGGGGCCCCAGCGGTGCGGGTTTGTCGACTTCGACAGAGCGCACCTTGGCGATCCCACATTGGATTTGGCGATGTTCCTCGCCCAACTGGTACAAGCATCTAGGCTGCGTCACGCTTCAGCAATGACAGAAGTCGCAGACCGATGGTTGGAGGAGTACCGCAGCGCGAGCTCACGGTCGGTCCCGGATTCGAACTTGGAAACCTGGAAGGCGTACAGTCTTCTGCAATCCTCTTTGCGTCCACTGGGCCGGTTCGAGCCTGGGTGGAGGGCGCGGATTCGCCGCGCCCTGGACGGGGTGCTTGATTGCCTGCAATGAAACCCAGCGCTGAGTACACCGGGCTGTTGTCAGTCACGGACCCGTCGGAGATGGGCGAACGCATCTCCACCCTGCTGCCGGAGTTGGGCCTGGCCACAGACCCTGAGTGGTCGCTGAGTGTGCCACGCGTCCTGCCACGCAAATCAGGAGAGGTCCTCATCCAATACCGAATCTCCACACCTCCAAGCGCGGCCCGGGCACTGGCACCCACGATTCTCTTTGGCGTGTTCCATCCGGAGCACCGCCCATTCGACACACCAACTCCGGAAACCTGTTCCGGAATAGTCGCCATCAGGGATCTGCGTTTGCACCTTTGGAAGTTCCCCAGCGACCCGGAACTCCATCACTTGCCGACACTCTTGGACGGGGAACGATTCGTTGAAACCTACGGGGAGTCACTCGAGGCGCACAGCCTACCATCCACGAAGCCGGAACAGCCGCTTGAGACATACGGTTATCGACTTGGGCGGAGATTCGTCGGCCGGCTTCGTTGGGATGCAGCGACGCCCAAATTCCCAAACCAGACTAAAGAGGTCCTCGTCAAGATGTGCCGTCCCCGTCAGGCGCTTGCACTTTGGACCCGTCAGCGGCAACTGGAGAATGTCGGCTTCCATGCAAAATCGGAAGACTCAATCTCTCTCCCACATCAGTACTTTGTTCACGGGGAAACCGGGGCACTGTTTCAGACGTTTGAGACCGGGGTCGCGCTTCACGAACTGACGAGCGATGAACAATTCATCACTGGATGCGAAGCCGCGGCGCGGATCCTTGAAAAACTCCAGCGTGTAAAACTGACGGGGCTGCCGCGCCACTCACCGCACGACGAAATCGAGCACTTGCGCTGGATGTGCAACGCGACGGCGGCGGCGTTCCCGGAAAGCGAAACGGACATCCGGCGTCACCTGGGTGAATTGCTTCGCCGGCTGCCATCAACTCCCGCGATCGGCAAAACGATCATTTGCCACCGCGACTTCTATGATAAACAGGTGCTATTCGACGGAACCCGGTCGATCCTGGTCGACTACGATACTTTGAGCGAGGGAGATGCCTCCCTCGATTATGGAAACTTCGCGGCTCATTTGCAGTGGCGGGCCATGCAGACCCCCAAGGCAGCAGGGATTATTGAGGCAGGACTCGAGGCATTCGACCGGCGCCGGCGTCATGCCAACCCCGAGTTGACCCAAAGAGTCGAGTGGTGGATCGCCGCCGCCCTGCTCCGCATCGCTTGTCTCTATCTGTGGAGGCCGCGTTGGAGCGAGTTGGCGTCCGAGTTACTCTCCAATTCCAATTCCCGGGCTTGTGTGACAACCTGACTGGGGTGTTCGAGTCGATCAAGAGGAGGCTGTTGAAGATGTCACGTGTCAGTGCTTGCATGCTGTTTGCGATGGTGTTCCTCCTTTTGGGGGGACGCGCCCAGGCGGAAGATCCTCCCTACCGGTTGCTGGCCGGCGGCCAGGCAGTTGAGATTGAAGGAGTACTTGACAAGGAGGGTCGGTTCACCGCAGAGGAAATCGAGCTGCTCCCCGCCCCGCGACGACCCAAGCTTCGCGGCACGATACTTGACAAGGATTCCACTCAACAACGGATCCGCGTCCTCGGGCAGTGGGTGAGCATTTCCCCGAAAACACAGTTTCTGGATATCGGAGACCAGGAGCCCGGCTGGGGATTGCTTGTGACCGGCGCGCGCGTTGAAATCAGCTGCAAGGTCGACAGCGGCCTCACGTGGTCGGCCCGCCACATTCGGATCCGGGATGTCAAGGACTCGGACAAGCTGAAAGGAACGATCTCGTCGGTGGAGTTTGACGGAGATCAGCCGGAGTCCTTCGTCATCGACGGGTTCCCGGTTTATGTCGACAAGAAGACATCCGTGTTCAAGACCCTCGGACCGTCCACTGACTCCGATGAGGAGGAGGACGCAAGCCAGGAAGATTCGACGACGTCTCGAGTTCAATGACCCCCATGACGAAAAGGCATTTCATAGACCACGATCCGGTGCCACTCCGAGCACGCGATCCGATCATCCGTCGCGTCTGTGCGGTCGCGGTTGCGATGGCGCTCCTGAGCGGGACGGAGCTCGGGCGGGCGGCTACGCGCCAGGATTTGACGACCGGTGAGTACGTGGAGATAACCCCCCTGCGAGAGGGGCCTTCGCTGCGCGCCATGAAGATCCAAATGACCTCCCCGGAGGAATCTCCTTCCGATCGGGAGGAAGGGGTCATCGTGGTGAGGACGCCCATCGAGGAGGTCGACCCCGGGGCGGCACGCGTCCGGTTGCTTGGTGTTTGGTTCAATATCAGTAATCGAACAAAGGTCTCCAGCGAGATCACCGGCATTTCTGATTTTCGCGAGGGTGAGTGGATTAAGCTGACAGCCCGTGCGTTGCCGAATGGCGCTTGGGAGGCGGAGCGCATTCGCACCCAGAATATCCCGCACCGGCGCAAACTTGAGGGAACCATTACGTCCGTCTGGCCCGCCGGGTCGGCGGCCGATTCGTTTTCCTTGGGGGGATTGATCGTCCACTGCCCGGCCAACACCCGTGTTCTGAAAGGAGCAGACGGCCCATCGGAGCGAATCTTCCGGAAGGTCCTGGATCCCCGGCGCGGTGATGACCCGGCGCCCTGGCTTTATCGGGAGGGGTTATG
>JBFMFQ010000054.1:0-16802 GCA_040752075.1 Candidatus Zixiibacteriota bacterium
AGCCGTGCCCCTACAGGGCGTGACTGGTGGAGTTCAGGATAGTCTCGACGAAGTCGTATTCGGAGCGGAGGACGGTGCGATTTGTTTTTGCGGCGATGCCTTCGATGGTTTCGTCGTCGAGGGTGAGACCGTCGTCGTTGAGGACTTCGGGCGGGAGGACGATGGCGTCGACATGGAGACCGCTTGAGTTGAACTGGCTTGCGATGTCGCCGCCGGTCAGGAGATTGGCCGTCGTGACCGTGTGGCCCCAGAAGTCGTTTTTCACGATCAGCGGGAGGAGTTCGAGATTCTTCACGCGCGCTTGCGCGCGGGCGGCCAAATCGGCGATGAACGGGCCGGCGGTTGCGCCGGTGATCAGGCAGAGGCGGAGCGTACGGGGCAGCGATTTCGGGAGGTCCTCTTCCCTGTCGTCGTAATCGTCCATGAGCTGGCGGAGCATGCCGATGCCGTTGCCGACCTGGCAGTAATCATCATAGTAGATCGCATCGGGAATGCGCCGTCCGGCGATGAGGAACATGTCATCGGCGGCATAGATCGCGCCGATGCCGTGCTTTTTGCGCATCGCCACCTGACGCTTGTCGATTTCGCGGAGGATTTGTGCGGCCATTTCGGGCGGGACAAGGCCGAGATTCGGGAGATTGTCCCGGTGGGAGGTCAGGCCGATCGGGACCACGCCGACGGAGGGGACATCGGGGTACAGCGCGAGAAGTTCATCGAATGACTGCCAGAGAACATCGCCGTCATTGAGGCCGGGGGTGACGACAATCTGCGAATGGGTCACGATTCGGTTTGCGTGCAAGCGCTTCAGAAGCGGAATGATCGGCTCCGCATCGGGCTTGCGCAGGCAGGCGCGACGCGCTTCATCGACAGTGCAGTGCACCGAGACATAGAGCGGCGACAGACGCTGTTCGAAAATCCGCTGGTAGTCGTCTTCGGTCATGTTCGTCAGCGTGACGAAGTTGCCGTGGAGGAACGACAGCCGGTAGTCGTCGTCTTTGATGTAGAGCGTGCGGCGGAGCTTCTTTTTGGGCTGCTGGTAGACGAAACAGAAATCGCAATTGGCCTTGCAGATGCGAATCTTGTCGGGCTCCCATTCGATGCCGAGGTCGGCGTCGATGTCTTTGTCAATTTCCAGTGTCGCCACAGTGCCGTCGGGGCGCTCGACCGTCAGCTCGAGTTCCTCGTCGGCGGCGTAGAAACGGGCATCGATGACATCGCGCAGGGGGATGCCATTGATGGCGGTGACATTGTCGCCGGGGGCGAGAGTGCCTTCGGGGATCAGGCGGTGGTGGTGGATGCGGCGGACGAGGGGCATGATGTGGTGATACGGGGGAATGGGGTGGTGTGCGGGGGTTGTTTGGGCATGCAAGCCCCGGCCGCGTGTGGATTGGCGATCTCTTCTCGCCCTGACCAAGGGGCTTGTTGAAGTACCCCCGCGCGTCCCATCTTGGGCTACGGCGGTTGTAGGGGCACACGAAGTCGCGCCGGCGCCAAGATTCTCATCCGTAGGTCGGGAGCACCGCGCGCTGGCGACCTTTGCAAGCCCGATTGCGGTCCCGCGCGGGGCTCCCGACAATCACGGTGGCGAGCGTAAAGTCAGGAGCCCTGCGCTTGGGCTTGGCGGCGCAGTACCGCTTCCCGTCTGGATCGGCGGAACGACCGTGCGCGCGTTATCGAGGGCTCAGTGCTCCTGATCTACAATCTGCGAGGTGCTGGGAATCTAAAGCGGGCGATGGGAGTCGAACCCACGACGTCAAGCTTGGGAAGCTTGCATTCTACCGCTGAATTACGCCCGCTTCATGGGGGTAATCTGGGTTGTGCGCGGTGGGGGCGTCAAGGGGTTTGAAGCATTGCCGTCTTTGCCTGCTCACCTCTTCGCCCCCTCGCCCTCCGGGGGAGAGGGGGAAGAGCATCACGGGTCTGAAGTCCCGTGGCGCCGAACACAGGGTCCCGGTTGCGGGACGGGATTGCTTCGTCGCCCCGCCTCTGGCGGGGCTCCTCGCAATGACGAGCCTGTCTTAGTGGGCGGGTTTGACCGACTCGATGGCTTCGATCTTGTTCAGGCGGGTGGCGTGGCGGCCGCCTTCGAATTTGGTTTCGAGGAAGCGGTCGATAATGTCGCGGGCCTCGTTTTCGGTGATGTACTTGGCGGCGAGCGAGGCAACGTTGGCGTTGTTGTGGGCGCGGGAGAGTTCGGCCATTTCGGCGTTCATGAGGAGGGCGGCGCGGACACCGTGGACTTTGTTGGCGGCGATGTTCATGCCGTTGCCGGTCCAGCAGACCGTGATGCCGGCATCGGCATCGCCATGGGCGACCGATTCGGCGACCGGGCGTGCGAAGTCGGGGTAGTCGGCCGACGATTCGGAATCGGTGCCGTAGTCCACGACATCCACGTTTTTGTCGCGGAGGTAGCGCTTGAGGAACTCTTTGAGGGCATACCCTCGATGATCGGCGCCGATGGCGACACGCATGCTCGTGCTCAACTCACCGCGGCGGGCTGCCGCACATCGACATGGGTGAGCCAGCCGTACTGGTCGGGCTCATCGCCGCTTAGGATTCCGAAGAACCGTTCCTGGAGCATCTTGGTAATCGGGCCGCGTTTGCCCTCGCCGATCGAGACCTTGTCGATCGTGGCGATCGGGGTGATTTCGGCGGCGGAGCCGGTGAAGAAGACCTCATCGGCGATGTAGAGCGCTTCGCGCGGCACTTCCTCCTCGATGACCTTGATGCCCATCTCGCGGGCGAGGGTGATCACGGTGTTGCGGGTGATGCCGGGGAGGATTGAGGCACCGAAGGGCGGTGTGATGAGAACGCCGTTTTGCACGAGGAAGATGTTCTCGCCGGAGCCCTCCGAGACATGGCCATAGGAATCGAGGGCGATGCCTTCGACATAGCCGTGGCTGATGGCTTCCATTTTGATCAACTGGGAGTTCATGTAATTGGCGCCGCACTTGGCCATGGCCGGGAAGGTGTTCGGGGCCATGCGCTGCCAGGAGGAGACACAGACATCGACGCCTTTCTCGAGGGCCTCGGCGCCGAGATACTTACCCCAACGCCAGACCGCGATGGCGATGTCCACCGGGCAATGCAGGGGGTTAACGCCAAGGGTGCCGTAGCCGCGGTACGCGATCGGACGAACGTAGCATTCGTCGAGGCCATTGATGGCGATCAGGTTAATGATGGCGGTGTTGATCTCCTCGCGGGTCGAAGGCAGGTCCATCCGGTAGATCTTGGCGGAATTGAAGAGGCGGTCGGTGTGCTCCTGGAGGCGGAAGACGGCCGGGCCCTTGCGGGTGTTGTAACAACGCAGGCCCTCGAAGACCGAGGAACCGTAGTGGACCACGTGGGAGAGGACATGGATTTGAGCGTCATCCCAATCCACCATGACACCATTCATCCAAATCTTGTCGACCTTCTCGAACGCCATTGCGGCCTCCCGGTGTGTGCTGCGGTCCCTGCGAGTTATACCAACATTTCGGCCAGCATCTTCAAATGCTAAATAACGAATTCTGAGGGGAATTCACAGGGGATTTTCCGGTGTGGCAGGTGTGTTTTGACAGGGCGGGGAGGGTGGTCGGTCTTGCAGGGGTGCAAAGTCAAAGGTTGCGCACGGCCCCGCTTCGCGGGATCCAGGACAAGCCGTGCGCCTACGCAGCGGTCATCTGTTCGACTTCTTTGAGGATGTAGCGGGAGATGACGATGCGTTGGATTTCCGATGTGCCTTCGCCGATCTCGCAGAGTTTGACATCGCGGAAGTGGCGTTCGACACGGTTGTCGGCGAGCATTCCCTCCATGCCCAGAATCTGGATGGCTTCGTAGGTGCAGAAGTGGCCGGTCTCGGAGGCATAGAGTTTCGCCATCGCGGACTGCTTGGCGAAGGGACGGCCGGCGTCTTTGAGCATGGCGGAGTTGTAGACCAGGTGGCGTGTGGCTTCGATGCGGGTGGCCATGTCCGAGAGTTTGAATTGGAGGCCTTGGGCTTCATCAATGCCGCCGGTGAGACCAAGATGGTCGTGGGCGTGGCGCAAAGCGATCTCGTAGGCGCCTTGCGCAAGACCAAGGGCCATGGCGCCGATTGAAATCCGGCCGCCATCCAGGGTCTTCATGAATTGCTTGAAGCCTTCGCCCTCAGGTCCAAGTATGGCATCGGCTTCCAACTGGACATCTTCAAAGTGCAGGGTGGCCGTATCGGAACCATGGAGGCCGAGTTTGCTCTCGCGTTTGCCGACCGAAAACCCCGGGGTGCTCTTACGAAATAGGAATGAGGATATGCCGCGTGGGCCGCCCTTTGGGTCGGTGACGGCGGTGGCGATGATCCAATCGGCGAAGTGCGGGTTGGTGATGAAGCACTTCCCGCCATTGAGGAGCCAGCCTTTGTCGTTGCGGACCGCGTTGGTGCGGGTGCCGGAGGCATCCGAACCGGCGCCGGGCTCGGTGAGCCCGAAGACGATCATCTCGCCGTGCTGGGCAACACCAGGGAGAACCATCGAGCGCTGGGCGGGAGAGCCGAAGACATCGACCGGGTAAACACCGAGGGAGTTGGCGGCGGCCACTGTTATGCCGGTCGAGCCGCAGATGCGGCTTAGTTCCTCGACAGCGACGGCATACGAGAGGGAATCCATGTCCCGTCCGCCCTGGTCGGCCGGGCAGAGCAGGGAGACAAGCCCCTTCTGCTTCATTTGGGAGAGCAGATTGGAATCGAACTCGGAGATGCGATCCATCTGGCCGGCGACCGGGGCGACGACCTCCTCGGCGAACTGGCGGACTTCCTGACGATAATCTTCAACCTTGGGGTCCCACCACCCCGTGTGCGGGCTTGTCGGCATGGTCAATCCTCGGCGAGAACCGCGCGCGAAATGACAATCCGCTGGGCCTCGGAAGTTCCTTCGTAGATTTCGGTTATCCGTGCATCCCTAAAGTAACGCTCGACCGCGTACTCCTTCATGTAGCCGTACCCGCCATGGATTTGGACGGCCTGATCGGCGACCCAGTTGGCGGCTTCGGAGGCGAAGAGTTTTGCCTCGGCGGCTTCGGTGGAGAACCTCTCCCCTGCTGCCTGGAGTCGGAGGGCACGGTCGAGGAGCAGACGGGCCGCATCGAGTTTGAGGCGCATGTCGGCGAGCTTGAAGGCGATGGCCTGGAATTCGGCGATCGGTTTGCCGAACTGCTGGCGTTGCTTGGCGTATTGGCGCGCCTCTTTCAACGCGGCTTCACCGATTCCGAGGGCCTGGGCGGCGACACCGAGGCGTCCGTGGTCGAGTTGCGAAAGCGCGATTTTGAGTCCCTGTCCCTCATCGCCGACCCGGTTGGTCTTGGGAATGCGGACATCGCTGAACGACAGGCCGCGTGTGTCGGAGCACTTGATCCCCAATTTATGCTCGGGCTTGCCGACTTCGAGGCCGGGGGTGTCACGGTCCACGATGAACGCGGTGAGTCCCTTCGAACCAAGCGCCGGATTGGTCGAGGCGAACACGACGATAAAGTGTGCGAAGCCGGCGGAGGTGACAAAGGTCTTGGAGCCACTAAGCACGTAGGAGTCGCCGTCGGGCTTGGCCGACAGCCGGATACCGCCGGCATCGGTGCCGGCATCGGGTTCGGTGAGTGAGTAGGCGCCCATCTTACCGGACGCGACCATGGGGAGGTACTTCGCCTGTTGCGCATCGGTGCCGAAACGCACCAACAGGCCGGCGACAATGGAGTTCTGGAGCGATACAGTGATTCCGAGGCCGGCGCAGGCGCGTGAGAACTCCTCGATCACGAGTGTGTAGCTGATCGGGTCGAGCGCCATGCCGCCATGGGCCTCGGGCACCAGCATGCCGAAATAGCCGAGGTTGGCCAGCTCCTTGAGCAGGTCGTCGGGGAGGCGTTCTTCGCGGTCATAGTGCTCGGCGTTGGGATACAGGCGCTTTTCGGCGTACTCGCGCGCGGCATCGCGCATCATTCGCTGGTCATCGGTCAGGAGATGGTCAAACACGTTGGCGGCCTCGTTCGGTGGTGGTACGATGAATCAATTGTATGTGTAGAATCCCTTGTTGGTCTTGCGTCCCAGGTGTCCCGCCTGCACCATCTTCTTCAAAAGCGGGCAGGGCCGGTATTTCGGATCTCCCAGGCCCTCGTGCAACACATTCATGATCGACAGGCAGACATCCAGCCCGATGAAATCGGCAAGAGTCAGGGGCCCCATCGGGTGCGCCATGCCGAGCTTCATCACTTCGTCAATCGCCGCCGGAGTCGCCACACCTTCCATGACACAGTAAATTGCTTCGTTGATGAGCGGCATGAGCACGCGGTTGGAGACGAACCCCGGGTAGTCGTTCACTTCGACGCCGGTCTTGCCAAGGCGAGAACAGAGCTCGACGATTTTCTTCGTGGTTTCATCCGAGGTCTGGTGGCCGCGGATGATCTCGACCAGTTTCATCACCGGAACGGGATTCATGAAGTGCATGCCGATCACGAGATCGGGGCGTCCGGTAGAGGAGGCGAGGCGCGTGATGGGCAAAGACGAGGTGTTGGAGGCCAGGATCGTCGCGGGCGGGCAGATCGTGTCCAACTGGTGGAAGACCCGGTGCTTGACCTCGTAGTCCTCGAAGACGGCTTCGACGACCAGATCGCAGGGGGACATGGCGGACAGGTCGGTGGACGCCTTGATGCGTCCGAGGGTGGTGTCTTTGTCAGCCGGCGTGATCAGGTTTTTCTTGATTTGGCGGTCGAGATTCGAGGTGATGGTGGTCAGACCTCGCTGGATGAGCCCCTCGGTCGTGTCCGAGAGGACCACGTTGAAGCCGTTTTGCGCGAAGACATGGGCGATTCCGTTGCCCATGGTTCCGGCGCCAACTACGCCGATGGTGTTCATTGGATTCTCCCGCGCCAAATGTGGCGCACGGCAAGCCGTGCGCCTACGCAGTCATTGTCGAGTAGCAGGTTCATTCGATTTCAATTGCCAATGCGACCGCGTTGCCGCCGCCGAGGCAGAGTGTTGCCAAGCCCTTGGATTCGCCACGGTCTTTGAGGGCGTAGATCAGGGTGGTCAGGATGCGTGCGCCGGAGGCCCCGATCGGGTGGCCGAGGGCGATGGCGCCGCCGTGGACGTTCACACGGTCCCAGTTCCAACCGAGTTCGCGTCCATCGGCGATCGCCTGCGCGGCGAATGCCTCATTGGCTTCGATCAGGTCCCAGTGGTTGATCTCCACTTTCATCTTCTGCATGAGCTTGCGCACGGCATAGATCGGCGCGTAGAACAACAGTTCGGGATCGGTGCCGGCGGTGGCATAGTCGATGACACGGGCGAGCGGCTTGTGGCCGTGCGCTTGCGCATAGGCGCGTGACGCCACAATCAGCGCGCTGGCGCCGTCATTGAGCCCCGGGGCGTTGCCCGCGGTCACGGTCCCTTCTTTTTCGAACGCGGGTTTCAGTTTGGCCAGTGTATCGACCGTGGTTCCGGGGCGGGGGCATTCGTCTTTGTCGAAGACGACCGGATCGCCCTTGCGTTGGGGGATCTGGATCGGGAGGATTTCGTGCTTGAACTTGCCGGCTTCGATGGCGGCGATCGCCTTTTGGTGCGACCCGGCGGCGAATTCATCCTGGTCGCGGCGGGTGATGCTGGACTTGCGTGCGGTGAGTTCGGCGGCTGCGCCCATGTGGAAATCATTGAAGGAATCCCAGAGGCCATCGGTGACCATGGAATCCTTCAGGATTTGATCGCCGAAGCGCAGGCCCTTCTTGGCGCCGTGGAGGACAAACGGGGTGTTGGACATCGATTCCATGCCGCCGGCCACGATCAGGTTTTGATCACCGGCGCGGATGGACTGCGCGGCGAGCATGACGGCTTTGAGGCCGGAGCCGCAGACTTTGTTGATGGTCATACAGCCGACACCGGAGGGCACGCCGCCGTGAATGGCGGCCTGGCGTCCCGGGGCCTGGCCAGCGCCGGCCTGGACAACCTGGCCCATGATCACCTCGTCGATGTCGTCCTTGTTGACACCACTGCGTTTCAGGGCATCGGCGATGGCGAGTGCGCCGAGCTGGGGGGCGGAGAAGCTCGAGAGTCCGCTTTGGTAGTTGCCGATCGCGGTGCGGCAGGCGGAGAGGATGACGGCTTCGTTTTGGGGATTCGGCATATCGGTGCTCCTCGGGTTCTATTCTAATAGTTCAGAGGTTGAGTGGGATTGGAGTTCTGTGTTGGGGTGGGCCGCCTTTGGATTGGCGGTTCCGATTCGCCCTGACCAAGGTCAGGGGCACACGAGGTCGCGCCGAGTAGAGGCCATGCTTGCGCGATCCACGTGTCAGGCTCGGCAGGAGCCTCGCCCTCCCAACACAAGCATCTGGTCGCGTTTGACCGGGGTTGGTGGGCACCGGGTCCCCCGCTTTTTGCGGGGGCTGACAGATTGCTGGGAAGATGGGAGAATTCGAACGCACACGGGAGCGAAGGCTTGTGCCTAAAGCGCATTTGAGGACGAAACAGCATCAGGTCATTAAACGAAGATCGCGGGCGACATCAAAGGGGCAGCCTGTCATTTTTTTGAGATCATCGAGAGTGACTTCCTCCGCTTTCTCGGTCAGGAAGAGGCCCTTTTCGCTCACATCGAAGACGCCGAATTCGGTGATGATCATCTGAACGACGCGCTTGCCGGTCAATGGCAGGGTGCACTCTTCGAGGATCTTGTGGGAGCCGTCCTTGGCGGTGTGGTTCATGGTCACGATCACGCGCCGTGCGCCGGCCACCAGATCCATCGCGCCGCCCATGCCCTTGATCAGGCGTCCGGGGATCATCCAGTTGGCCAGATCGCCATAGCGGGAGACCTGCATGGCGCCGAGAATGGTGACGTCGATGTGGCCGCCGCGGATCATGGCGAAGGAATCGGCGGAGGAGAAATACGACGCCCCGGGCGCCTCGGAGATGGTCTGCTTGCCGGCATTGATCAGGTCCGGGTCTTCGTCGCCTTCATAGGGAAAAGGACCGATGCCGAGGAGGCCGTTTTCGGACTGTAACACGATGTTCACACCCTCGGGAAGATGGTTGGCGGCCAAAGTCGGCATGCCGATCCCGAGATTGACGTAGTACCCGTCTTTGAGTTCGCGCGCGGCGCGCCTGACGATGCGTTCCTGTGGCGACATGATTTCCTATTGGCGCGGGCGTACGGTTCGCTGCTCGATGCGCTTTTCGTGGTTGGCCCCCTCGAAGAGATACTTCACGTAGACACCGGGGGTGTGGATGTTGTCGGGGTCGAGATCGCCGATTTCGACCAGGTGTTCGACTTCGGCGATGGTGATGCGTCCGGCGGCGGCCATCATCGGGTTGAAATTGCGGGCGGTCTTCCGGTAGATGAGATTGCCTGCCTTGTCGCCCTTCCATGCCTTGACGAGCGCGATGTCGGCGGTGAGACCGCGTTCGAGCAGGTACTCGCGTCCATCGAAGACACGGGTTTCCTTGCCCTCTGCGACCTGGGTGCCGACACCGGCCGGGGTGTAGAAACCGGGGATCCCCGCTCCGCCGGCGCGGATGCGCTCGGCGAAGGTTCCCTGGGGGACGAATTCGATTTCCAGTTCACCTTTCAAATACTGCTGCTCGAAGATGGCATTTTCGCCCACGTAGGTGGAGATCATCTTTTTGATCTGACGGGTTTGCAAAAGCAAGCCGAGCCCGAAGTCATCGACGCCGGCGTTGTTGGAAATCACGGTGAGGTTTTTGACGCCGGTGTCGCGCAGCGCGGTGATGAGGTTTTCCGGGATGCCGCACAGGCCGAAGCCGCCGGCCATGATGATCATGCCGTCTTTGACCCCGGCTTTCCGGAGGGCTTCGGCGGCATTGGCAACGAGTTTATCCATGGGTTCTCCGGTGAGCCGGAGAACATACAATTCTGGTCCTGTTGAGGCAATGGGAGTTCGGGGATCGTGGGACGAAGTGGACCCAGTGGACTCAGGGACGAAGTGGATGAAGTGGACTGGGCGGGCGGACTCTTTCAGGTCCGGGGCTCGGATAGTTCGATCAGGGCTCCGAGGGTAGAGGCCGGATGGAGAAACGCCACCTTGTGACCACCAGCTCCCTCTTTCGGCTTATTGCCGATCAGGCGGATACCGTGCTCGGTCAAGTGCTGGAGATTGGCCTCCAAGTTCTCCACTTCGAAGCAGATGTGGTGGATACCGGGGCCGTGCTTGGCGAGATAGCGGGCGACCGGGGAGTCTTCGCTGGTCGGCGCGATGAGTTCGACATGCGCGGTGCCGCCCAGTTTCAGGAAGGCGACTTCGGTTTTCTGGTCTTCGACAATCTCGCGTCCGGTGATTTCGGCGTGGAAGACATCACGGTAAAACTCAATGGCGCGATCGAGGTTGGCGACGGCCAGCGAGACATGGGCGAGTTTTTTCAGCATGGGTCGGCTCCGGTGTTCTCAGGATTTGTGTTCGCCCCACACACGACGGAAGACGCCGGCGATCTCCCCGAGGGTGCAATGGGCTTCGACACAGTTGACAATTTGGGGCATGAGCATGTCCGAACCGCTCGCGCGGCGTTCGAGTTCGCCAAGCGCGGCATTGGCGGCAGCCTGATTCCTTTGTTGCCGCATCTTCCGGACACGGGCGACCTGCGCCTGTTCATCGGCCGGGTTGGGGGATGCGAGGGACTCAAGCGGGGCTTCGCCGTCTTTGGTGAAGCGGTTGACGCCGACCACGGTTGCCTCGCCGGACTCCACGCGCTTCTGGTATTCCCAGGCGGAGCGCTCGATTTCGCGAGAGTAGTAGCGCTTCTCGACCGCGGCGACCGCGCCGCCGAGTTTGTCGATGTCGGCGATCAGGGCCGTCGCCTTCTCCTCGAGCGCGTTGGTGAGCGTTTCGATCACGTACGAGCCGCCGAAGGGATCGACGGTCTCGGTCACGCCCGACTCGTAGGCGATAACCTGCTGTGTCCGCAGGGCCAATTCGGCGGATTCTGCGGTCGGCAGCGCGAGCGCTTCATCGAAGGCATTGGTGTGGAGGGACTGTGTGCCACCCATGACCGCGGCCAGGGCCTGCAGGGTCACGCGCGGGATATTGACATGAGGCTGCTGGGCGGTGAGGGTCGATCCGGCGGTTTGGGTGTGGAATCGGAACCGGAGGGACATCGGATCGGTGGCGCCGAACCGGTCGCGCATGATGCGCGCCCAGAGACGCCGCGCGGCGCGAAACTTCGCCACTTCTTCGAGGAAATTGTTGTGCGCATTCAGAAAAAACGACAGACGCGGGGCAAACTCATCGACGGTGAGGCCGGCATCGATGGCGTTTTGGACATAGGTCATGGCATTGGCGAGTGTGAAGGCGATTTCCTGGGCGGCGGTTGAGCCGGCTTCGCGAATGTGGTAGCCGGAGATGGAGATCGGGTTCCACTTGGGCAGGTGGTCCTTGCAATAGCGGAAGGTATCGGCCACCAGGCGCATCGACGGCTTGGGGGGATAGATGTAGGTGCCGCGTGCGATGTATTCCTTCAGGATGTCGTTTTGGATCGTGCCGGAGAGGACTGCGGGATCGATGCCGCGTTTGCGTGCGGTCGCGACCACCAGCGCAAGCAGAATGGCGGCGGTCGAGTTTATGGTCATGGAGATGGAGACTTTGTCGAGCGGGATCTCGTTGAGCAGAATCTCCATGTCCCAGAGGCCATCGATGGCGACACCGGTGCGTCCGACTTCGCCATGCGCCATCGGGTGATCCGAGTCGTAGCCGATCTGGGTCGGCAGATCGAACGCCACCGACAGGCCGGTCTGCCCCTGGCCGAGGAGATAGCGGTAGCGCTTGTTGGATTCCTCGGCGGTGCCAAAGCCGGCGTACTGGCGCATGGTCCAGTGTCGCTTGGTGTACATGCCATCGTAGACGCCGCGTGTGTATGGAAACGACCCCGGCCGGCCGAGGTCGCGCGCGGGATCGAACCCCGGCGGCCAGGAATCGGCGAGGGGCGGGATCTTGATGTTGCGATGGTCTGTGGGGGGCTCGGTCATCGGTTTGTGGCCGTCGGGCCGGGATTGCTTCGTCGGTCGTCCCGTTTCGCGGGACTTCCGCCTCACAATGACGGACGGGATGTAGTCATTCGATGGTGGCGAGTTCGCGTCCGCCTTCGACGACGTCGCCGGTTTTGACCGTGAGTTTGGCCACCCTGCCGGGAGCGGGCGCCTTGACGTCGTTTTCCATCTTCATGGCCTCGAGGACCAGGAGGCGGTCCCCCTTCTTGACTGTATCGCCTTCGGCCACGAGCACCTTGACGACGAGGCCGGGCATGGGGGATTTGACGGTGCTCTTGCCGCGCGGACCTTCGGCGGCGCCGGCGCGTTTTTGGAGATCGCTTAAGTATTTGTCCATCACCGAGCATTCGTAGCGCAGCCCGGCGTTGGTCACAAGGGTTTGCCCATCCCGGTCCACAACCCGCATATCAAATGAGCGTCCGTTCAGGAGAAAGTGCATCTGCTCCTTGCCGGCAAGCCAGACGCTGTCCACTTCGACGGGAACGCCATCGAGCAGGACTTTGCGTCCGCCGTCCTTCAACTCGACGATGAAACGGCGTCCGGCGACTTCACTGGCATACACGGTCATTGGACTGCCTCTCCAATCAGCGCGGCCGGTTGCCGCGACAATAGTAAGCGGGATGCCTCAGGCATGGGCCGCCCAGCGATTGACACCGCGGCGGCGGGCATCGACAAGCCAGGGGCGCGGCCCGGACGTCGGGCCATTGCCGTGGATCAGGGGCGCCATGAATCCGGTCCGCCGGTGTTCGGCCTGAAGGGCCGCGGCGATCGCCACCGCGCGCTGGACCTCGGGGTCGATCGACGGTTCGCTTTCCGAGGGTCCGAAGTACTGGCTGATGAAACTGGTGGTCGTGTTGCCCTTGATGTATTCGGGATGCTGGACAACACGCCGATGAAAGTCGATTGTGGTGGCCACGCCATCGATCAGGAATTCCTTCAGCGCACCCTGTCCGGCGGCGATGGCCTCATCGCGGTCGCGTCCCCAGACGATTAATTTGGCGATCATCGGGTCGTAGTAGATCGGGATTTCGGCGCCGAGATAAACGCCCGAGTCGACCCGGACACCGGGACCCTGCGGTGCATGGTAATCGACGATGGTGCCGGGCGAGGGCAGGAAGTTATTCTGCGGGTCCTCGGCGTAGATGCGAAACTGGATCGCATGACCGAAGGGGGCATGGTCGAGCTTGGGCGGCTGCCAGTTGTCGCCGCCGGCGATGTGCAGTTGCTCGGCCACGAGATCGACGCCGGTGACCCATTCGGTCACGGGGTGCTCCACCTGGAGCCGTGTGTTCATTTCGAGGAAATAGAACTTTTTGTCGACGTCGAGGAGGAACTCGACCGTGCCCGCGCCGACATAGCCGCAGGACTCGGCGGCCGCGATGGCGGCTTTGCCCATGCGGGCGCGCAATTCGGGATCGACCGCGACGGAGGGAGATTCCTCGATCACCTTCTGGTGACGGCGCTGGATTGAGCACTCGCGTTCGCCGAGGGAGTAGGCCCTTGCGTCGGGGCCGGCCAGAATCTGGATTTCGACGTGACGGGGCTGGGTCAGGTACTTTTCCCAATAGACGCTCGGATCGCCGAAGGCGCCCTTGGCTTCGCGGCGGGCGGCCTCGATCGCGGGAACCCAGTCTTCGGCCTTGTTGACCACGCGCATGCCCTTGCCGCCGCCGCCGGCGACGGCCTTGATGACAATCGGGAACCCGGCATGGCGGGCTGCGATCAGCGCCTCTTCCTCATCGCCGGGGCGGATCGGGCCATCGGAACCGGGCACCACCGGGGCGCCGGCCTTGATCATGAGACGGCGCGCGGTGACCTTGTTGCCCATCGCTTCGATGGCGTGCGGCGGCGGGCCGATCCAGATGAGCCCGGCATCGAGAACACGCTCCGCAAAGGTTTCGTTCTCGGCGAGGAATCCATATCCGGGATGGATGGCATCCGAGCCGGTGTCCTTGGCGGCTTTGATGATCTTGTCCATGTTGAGGTAGGACTGATCGGCGGGCGGCGGGCCGATTGGGACGGCGTACCGGGCCATGCGCACATGCAGCGCGCGGCGGTCGGCATCGCTGAAGACCGCGACGGAGTCGACGCCGAGGCGGCGGCAGGCGCGGATCACGCGGACGGCGATTTCGCCGCGATTGGCGATCAGAACGCGATGAATTCTTCGGGGACGATAGGCGGCCATGGAGGGAGCACCTCGGCTTTCCGGAAAGCACCCGTTGCGGGGTCCCGGCCCTGCACAAGACAGATGATAGATTGGCCCGTGATCGCCACCAAGCGCTTTGTGAATTCGCCTGTCAAACTCGCGGAAGTCGTTGCCACTCGGCGGTAATGACGGAGCGTCTTTCCGGTCGTCGTCTTGTCAAAATCACCAGCAAGTAGGTCAGCCAGAAGCCGAATTTGGACTGCAAATCGACATCCTGGACCATGGTCAGCCCAACGAGCCGGAATCCATCGGGCGGGTGCTGGTAAAGAATCGGAATGTTGAAGCGGTCGAATGTCTTGAAATGATCTTCGGGCCGCCGGCCATAGCGGCTTGCGAGAATGCGATGGCGCAGTCGCCCGCGGATCAGGCGTGCGAGGCGAAGCATGAGGCTCTGCTTGTTGACGGTTTGAATCAGGATGCGGCCACCGGGCGCGAGCACCCGCCGCCACTCGTCGATGACACCGGCGGGATCTTCGAGATGCTCGGACACATGGCGGCAGCCGATCAGGTCGAAGGCGCCGGTGCGAAACGGGAGCGCCTCGAGTCTGGCGCAGACATACGTTCCCCGGCGTGCGTCCGGGGTGAGGTCGACTCCCAGGCGCAGGCGCGGGCCGGTGAGTTCGTGCGCGGTCTGGTTGCCTCCGCAGCCGGCATCGAGAAAGCGGGAGACGCCGGCGGCGAGTTCATCCAGTCGGTCGAAGTAGACATCCCACTTAAAGCGGTAGTCCGGGGCGAGCCGTGCGAGACGTTGCCGGACCCACTCGAGGTGGCGGCCGAGGGAGATGTCGGTGGCTGGGTCGCTGGGGGACGGCATGGCAGGGCTTCCCTGGGAGGGAATATAGGGGTGAATGGTGGTGGAAGAATGGGAAGAATGGGATGGATGGGATTGCAGCTTTGGGTGGTGGTTGCGTGTCTTAAGGGTGGTGAGTTCGGTCAAACCATCAGATGGAGGAGTCAACGTGATTCGAAGGTGCCTCTGGGTAAGCTGGGGTCTTGCTGTGTACCTGATCGCGGGCGTTTTGCCGGTGAACGGGCAGTCGCCGGAATCTTTGATGGAAGCGCGGGCAATCGGGTTTGTTCGTGTCATGCAGGGGGGCAATGCCGACTCGCTTCTGGCCTTCATGCATGCCAACTGGGTTCCGGCGGTTGAGGGGAGCGACCGTGAGGAGCGCTGGAAGGGAATGGCGCCGATGCTGGTCGAACGGCACCGGGATGTGACCATCGGCGGGGTGCTGGCGGAGCAGCCGAACCATCTGACCGTGGTCACGCAGGATCCCAACGGGCCGGAGTTGAGGTTCGAATTCGATTTCGAGGCTTCTCCCCCGTATCGCATTACCGCCATGGGAGTCGAGGCGGGTCGTCCAATGCGCGGGCCGGCCTTGCCCGAACTGGCCATTGCGCCCGAAAGCGGGAACGACGACATCGCCAGGTCGCTTGCGGTTTGGTTCGGCGAATTGGCGCGCAAGGAGCTGTTCTCCGGCACGGCGCTGGTGGCGGTTGACGGGAAGGCGATCTTTACGGGGGCGTGGGGACTGGCGAGCCGTGAGTGGAATGCGGCCAACCGTGTTGACACGCGGTTTGATCTCGGATCGATCAACAAGTCGTTTACTCGGATTGCCATCGGACAGTTGGTCGCGGAGGGGAAACTCCGATTCGATGACACCATCGCCAAACATCTTCCCGACTACCCGAATGCGGAGAATGCGGCCAAGATCACCATCCGGCACCTGCTCGATCACTCCTCCGGACTGGGGGACATCTTTGTCGAGGAGTTCTTCCGTTCTTCGAAGGCGCTGTATCGTTCGCCGCGCGACTTCTTCCCTCTTTTCGCGAATCGCCCGCTCGGGTTTGAACCGGGGAGCCGGTCGGAATACTCGAACGCGGGATTCATGGTGCTGGGCGCGATCATCGAAACGGTCAGCGGGAAAGCATACGACGAGTATGTCCGTGAGAACATTTTCAAACCGGCGGGGATGACCAACTCGGGATTCTGGGCGCATGATGAGATTGTCCCCAATGTCGCCATGGGATACACGAAGCAGGGACCGGAGGGAGAGCTCGAAGATTGGCGGAAGAACCTGTTCATTCTGCCGGTCAAGGGGAACTCAGCGGGGAGCGCGCAATCGACGGTGGAGGACTTGCTCGCTTTTGATAACGCGTTGCGTGAGCACCGTCTTCTGTCGCCGGAGTTCACCGACTGGTACGCCGGCGGGGCGGAGCCCTCGGGACGGTCTTTGTCCAACACACGCGCGAAGTTCCCCACCGGGATTGCGGGCGGGGCGCCGGGGCTAAACGCCGCTTTGGAGAGCAACGGGATGCTGACGGTCATTGTGCTGGCGAACATGGATCCGCCAATCGCGGAGAACGTGGGGCAGATGGTGCACCGGGCATTGCGGGGGGTGGTTGGGAAAGAGTGAGGACCCCGAGGTTCGCCTGCGCCAAGGGGCCCGTTGACGGACCTGCGTCGCTCGGGTCAGCAACACGGCTCGGAGCGGGATTGGTTCGTCGCTCCGTCCCGCCATTGGCGGGACTGCGCTCCTCGCAATGACTTGGAGTTGCTAGTCATTGCGAGCGAAGCGACGCAATCCCGACCCGAGCCGGTGAACTCTCAGTCA
>JBFMFQ010000055.1:0-16775 GCA_040752075.1 Candidatus Zixiibacteriota bacterium
CACCGCGCTTCTGGGTCACTTCATCTTTCGCGATCACATTGGCGGTTACGGATGGCTGGGGGTGGCCGGTGCGCTTGCGGCCGGGGTCCTGCTCTCGGCCGGGGGCGGGGCGAATACATGGGCCGCCGTCCTCGTCGCCCTGGCCTGTCTTCTCTGGGGCATCGACAACCACCTGACCGCGCTCATCGACGGCATCACACCCACGCAGAGCACGCTTTGGAAGGGGCTCGCGGCCGGGGCATTCAATCTGGCGGTGTCCCTACTTTCTGGCGCGCCATGGCCGTCGGCGGCACAGATCGGTGTCGCGCTGGCGGTCGGGGCCGTTTCCTATGGGGCGAGCATCACGCTGTACATCTCCTCCGCGCAGAAACTCGGCGCGACTCGGGCGCAGATCGTCTTTTCGAGTTCCCCATTTCTCGCCGCAATGCTTTCCACTCTCATCCTGCCGGAAGAGTTCGGGATCGTGCATGCGGCGGCGATCCTCCTTCTGGCCGCCGCGGTGCTCTTGATCCTGCGCGACCGCCGGGCGCACGCGCACTCGCACGACCACGCGGCGATCGAGCACGAGCACAGCCACCGCCACGACGACGGGCATCACGAGCACGATCACCCCGATACGCCGCCGTCGAAACGGCACTCCCACTGGCACCGGCACCAGCCGCAATCGCACAGCCACCCGCACTGGCCGGACCTGCATCACCGGCACGGGCACGGGTGAGATCGAGGAAGGAGCCTCGCTGGAGAGGGATTGTGGTGGGTGGCCCCAAAGCGGAGAAACCGGGATTCGCTGAGGCCACCTTTCGCGTAGATCATTCGTAGTGTTGTAACCCCATTGAATTCAATGACTTTCATCACACCAGGCTCGTGCAAGTTCGATGAAGTTCGAGCGAGTTAGTGCAAGTTGGGTCAAGTTCGCGGTTAGAAGGGCGTTATAAAGTGATCGTCCCCTCGAAAGAGCACTTTGCCCTCTGATATTGAATCTCGTAGTGTTCGGACTGCGATGGTACTCGACGATCATAAGCAGGTTGGAAAGACCTTCAAACCGCCGCTCACTTCTCTTGGTCCAATGTCGGAAGTCTCATGGATTGAGTCTATGATCCCAGAAGTGCTCTGGATTTCGTTGATCCAGAATGAACATGGCTATCGGGAGGGAGTTGCCGTCGTCCGGGAGGTTTCGCGGCGGGCGCGGGCCATTTCTGCTTCGAAGACAGAACCGATCTTCGCGTTGACTTCCTCATTTCGGACCTTGACGGCGCCCGAGCGGGACGAGCTGTGCTCACAGCTCCTCACATCCGGCACTCTCCCCCTTGTTGGCAAAGCACTCGCCGCACTCCAGAAGCACTATCCAGAGTGCCCGATGAACTTTCTCTTTGAAGCACAGGTGCGAAAGTTGTGGCCGGCGGGTTGTCTCAAAGTCCTCAAAAACGTTCTTGGAGAGCTTTACGACAAGACTACGCGGGCTGCGGCAACAACGCAGGCAACGTGCCATTGCCTTGCCTTTGACGCCGACAAGTTAGTTGTCACCCCTGAGTCGGCATTGCTGCATCTCAACGAAATCCAAAACTACCCAAGGACGGAAATGTCTGGACGTTTGGCAGGGATACTGAGGGCTGGAATGCACATGTTCTTCCAACCCCCTTGGTACAATGGATCGTCTGAGTGGCCTCGTTATTTTTGGAATCGAGGTTTGGAAATCGATCAGTGCGAATTACAGGAGTCCCCAGATGTCTAATGAGAGTCTGATGGAAAGTGTGCAGGCGGTATGTCAACACTTTGCGAGTGCAACCTGGAAGTGTGTGTCGGAGCGCTGGGAAACGTGGAAGAAGGATTTGAGCGACTCACAAGTGTACGAAGTTATTGGCGCACTTCTTGCGCGCCAAGCGACTGTAATCCGTGAACTGGCGGAAAACCCTCTATGCTGGAATGCCCACGTCGCACCGCTGTTCTTAAGGGCTGAGGCGGACGTGTTCATTACGCTGTCATGGATACTGAATGATCCTTCCGTCAGAAGCAAGATGTTCGTGGCTTATGGCCTTGGACAGGCGAAGCTGGACATCGAACATCAACGCGGGTTCTATAAGCGACGGAACTTGGGACCAGATTCCGAGAAGTATCTCGAGTCAAAGGAGAGCTGGATTAACGCGCAACGATGGACTTTTCTGACAGACGTGAATGTCGGAAGTTGGAGCGGCACAAATACGCGGAAAATGGCAACGGAAGCCGGTGCCCTCGATGTGTACAATCAGATCTACAACCCGATGAGTTCGTGCACGCATTCGATGTGGCACCACATCGGGAAGTTCAACATGACCGTTTGCGACAACCCACTGCACCGCCATCATCTTGTTCCCAGCGACAATCCACGCAACATCGATCACAGCTTCTTTGTGGTCGGCGCCCTCATCGTTGATATGACACTGGCGAAATTCGACGAGAAAGTGACACTGGGCTTGACCCCGCCCGATTCCTACGAACGATTGAATCGCGAGCTTGGAAACCTGTTCAAGGCGTGATTTGAGAAGGCAGGGTGGCAGCCTACTTGTTTGTGATGCTACTTCCCTTTGCCTGACACCGGGAGCACAGGACTCCCGGAATCCCCTACCGCGCGTTGCCATGAGCACTTACTATAACTGTGTCGAAGGAACAATTGACCGGAGGCATTATGCAGACACGGAAGTTATGGACGGTGGCGATTGTTGTGGCGGTTACCTGCGGTGTCTCGGCCGCGCTGGCCTATCCCCCCGCCGTTGGAATCCTCGGCACAGCGACGTCGTGCAATTCCTGTCACGTTGACAACGGGCCGTGGGGCGACGAGTCGAAAACAATCGTCGACATCATCGACAAAGTTACCGGCAAATCTCTCCGGCAGGAGGATGGCGTATTCCTCATCGAAGCGAAGCGCTTCGAGTCGAAGACTGTGATGACCGTCATCGGGCGCATTGCCGGGGATTCTGCAATCAGTCCGTATCGAAACGCCTGGCTGTACATCGATCCATCCCAGATCGGCACCGGCGCGTCGTCGAAGTTTGCACCCGGATGGTCGGTTGACCTGCCCATGGCCTGCCGACTCGCCGGCGACAACGCGCCCGCCTACCAGGGCGCGAGGGTGACAGCGCTGCCGATGACCGTTCGCCCGCTCGATGGCGCGGGGGATGCGATCCTTGACCTTCATGTCATGCTCACGGCCGGGGAGTCGGTCAAGGGCGATGCGACCAAGGGGATTTTGTCGAACTACCTGTCCCGCAAGGTGCGGCTGCGGGTTATCGAGCCGTGACCACTACGTGTCCGCCATGCTAACCAGTGTGGAGCGGCCGACATTTACGTGGTCTGTTCTCAGGAATAAACGCCCCGGGGAATCATGCAAAGTGTGCGGAGCAGGGGCGTGTGACGCGACACTTCCAAGGGGCGCACCAAAGCGGAGAGACCGGGATTCGAACCCGGGAGGCGCTATTAACGCCTACACGCTCTCCAGGCGTGCTCCTTAAACCACTCGGACATCTCTCCGGGGCCGAAAGTAGCGGATTTGTCGCCGCAAGGCAAGCGGGAGTCTCCACTCTCGGAGGCCGTTGCTTTCACCGGCCCTGCTTTCTCCGACTCTGCCAAGTTGTTGCCGCGGAAGGTCCACGGGTCTGAAGGCCCGTGGAAATTAAAGGCAGAAGCGGCTGTGGGACAGGAGGCGGGGAATCTGGGATCGGCGTTGCCGATCAATGCCATGGGGGGTAGATTGGCGCGACCTTGGACCTTGCACGTTTTGACAGCGTTAACACCGGTTGATGGACCCAATCGATCCAAAATCCCAACAAACGCCGCCTGCCAGGCGCATCGCCGGCATCGTTATGAATTGGCTGCAACGTGTCTGGCTCTGGGTCGGATGGCTGGCGTTCGGCGGTTTCGCGCTCCGGTTTGTATTGCACTTTCTGGAGCCGTTGCCGGCCGTGGCCTTCCTCCTGACCGTGACCGCCTTCTGCTTTCCCGGCTGGGTCTTCCTGTCGCTGCTTTGGGGGGGCGAGTCGGCGTCGCATCAGCCGGAGTTATGGATTTGGGGCGCCGCCCTGGGGATCGCCGCCAATGTCTGGCTGGTCATAATCGAGGGATACCTGACCGGGCACGCCACCGGGTGGTCGATTCTGGGACTCGATGTGCTCGCCATCATTGTCTGGTTTCTCTACGCCCGCTGGCGCGGCGCCTGGACACTCGACCTGCGCCCGTGGACATTCGGCGAACGTGTCCTCTGGCTGGTGATCTCGCTTTGGATCCTGGCCTTCATGAGTCATGCCTGCCTGCCCTTCGGCCGTCAACTCGCCGATGGAACGATGCTCTATCCGCGGGCATTCGCCCCCGACCTTTTGGCCCAGGTGTCGACGGGGACCGCCATCTCGCTGGGCCTGCCGTATGCGCCACTGGCGATGGCTAAAGCAAACGCCCCGCTATCGAGCGGGATCACCCTGTTGCCGGTTGTCGGGCGCGGCTGGATGGATCCGAGCGGATCGCTTTCCAGTTGGGTCATCCTGAGCAATCTGTTTGTCGCGTTTGGATTCGGCGGTGTGCTGGTCTCGACTCTGCGGGTGTTCATTGCCAATCTGCGCGGGTTGGTCCTCGCGGCATCGGTGATCTCTTTCGCGTACGGATTCTACTGGCTGATTGGCTGGGTCCGGCCAGACCTGATCGTGTCCGGTTCGGCATGGACCGGCAACTTGATGGGAGTCTCGGTCTACCGCTGGATGCTGGCGAATCCCCAGATTCTGCTCACGTTGGCGCTGGCGATGATCGCGGCGGCATGGATTGCCACGACGGCCCGTCCGCCGTCGCGCACGGGGATGGCCGGATTCGGCATTCTGGCCGGCCTCATCTCGGCGATCGATCAACCGAATGGCTGGCTGGCCGTGGTTGCCGGGATCGTGTGGGTGATCGCGCTGCTTTTGACCCATCCCCATGACCGACTGCGGCTCGGAATGGGGGCGCTGCTTTTCATCGCGGGCGCTTTCGCGGCCATTGCCCCGATCTCATCGCTGGGAGTGCAAACACCACACCCGGTAGCGCTACTCGAATGGAGCGGGGACTGGGGCGCGCTCTTCGCGCTGCCGGGGCGTTTGGGACTGCTCTTTGGCCCGCTTCTGATCTTCGGGATTTGGGGCACGGTCAGGCGGGTGCGGCAGGGGGGTGATCTTTACGCCGTGACCATCTGTCTTGCGCTTCTGCTTTTTGGCGTCATGCTCCTGTCGCTGTTTAGGCTCGATGTTGTCTCTGGGATGCCGGGGTTGGTGCTGCTGGCCGCGTCGCTCATGTTCGGCCTGGCCTGGCTATTTGAGGGGATCGAATTCACCGGGGGGACCGGACGCTGGGTTGTGATCGGTGTCCTCGTGCTTGGACTCCCGGCGCTGATCGCGGACTACCGCATTGCGGGACCGTCGGCCGATCTGGAGCGGAGCATTGCCATTCATTCGTCCGACCATAACGCGGCGGTGTGGGCGCAGGAGTTCCTGCCGGTCGGAGCGGTGGTCCAGTCCAGCCCGGACTACCGCAACTATGCGGGCCCGGACACCCTCGGAAACACGGGCCTGGCGTGGACGGCCAGCCTCGCCCAGAGGCGCATGATGGCGGGGCCGCGGCGGCTTTCGGCGGGGGTGGCAGATTCGCTGCAGCGCGACCGGCGCTGGCAGGTTGCCGCAATGCTGGGGTCCGCGCATCCGGATTCGCTGCATGCGCGCGCACGGCGTCTCGGGGTCGATTACCTGTATGTCGGCCCGGCGGAATCCCGCCGCCGGCCTCTGTTGCGGGCGCGTTTGCAGGGGTCGCCCGGCTTGTTCGAATCGGTCTACGAGCAGGATTCGGCGGCCATTTTCCGCGTGTATCCCTAGTTGCAATCACCCCGTGCAGAATTTCTGTCCGCCTGTCATCACGCCTCTCAGCGAAGGGGATGAACGTGTCGATATGCCTAACGGGGGCCGTCATTCCGGCGCCCGGTCCACAGATCGCGTGAGCCCGACGCCATGACCGACCCGATTCGCATCCTTTATCTCGTTGATTCCACCGTCGATTCCGACCGTCCGACCATGGCCCACCTGAAACGGCTGGCCTCGGGGCTCGATTCTCTCATGTTCTCACCGACGGTCTGGGCCATCCGCGACAACGATGAAGAAGTCTCCGGCGCGTTGCCGTGCGCGTGCGGCGGGCTGAATGTCAAAGGCAACGGGTTTGTCGCGTCGCTTCTCGCACGCCAGCGGCTGGGACGGGTCATCCGCACCGGCGGGTTCGATCTGGTCTGCGCCTATGATGTCATGGCGCGGGTGATCGGGCTGCCGGCGGCGCGTTCGTCCGGAATGCAAATCTGCCTGGCCGCGGTGCGCGATATGGGCGAGTCCCTGTCGCCCCGCCTGCTTTGTGCGCTTCATCGTGCCAATGCCGCCGCCTCGCGCTTTGTCGCCAATGCCGCCGCGGTGGCGCAGCGGCTGGTGCGTCAGGAACTGGTGCGGCGCGACCAGATTGATGTCATCCCGGACGGCATCGACCTCGCCGCGATCCCGGCGCGCAACGCCGAGACACACGCCGACGCCAAGCACCGGCTCGGACTGTCGCTGCACCAGCCGGTGATCCTTTTGGACGCGCCGTTTGACCGGGTGCAGGATCATCCGACCTTCATTGCCTCCATTGCGCATCTGCGTGAGTTCCATCCCAATGCACGCTTCGTCATTCTCGGAACCGGGCCGGAGACACTGCGCAACGAGATCGTGCAGGAAGGCGAACGGCTCGGTGTCTCGCCCTTGATCATCCTGACGTCGGATTCGCACCTGCGGCAACTTTGGTATCAAGCGGCCGATGTCTCCGTGCAGACATCGCTTCTGGAAGGGTGTTCACCAGCGCTTCTTTACTCCATGGCCACGGGTGTCCCCACGGTGGCGGCGGATGCGGCGGGGAACTCCGAACTGATCGTCCACGGGCAAACCGGGTACCTCTTCCCGGCGCGCGATCCCGATGCGCTGGCCATGCGAATCCACCTGCTTCTGGCCGCGCGCGATGTCGCGGCGGAGTTTGCCGAGGCGGGACAGCGGCGGGTCCGCGATGAGTACGCGGCGTCGCTCGAGGTGCGCCGATTCACCGACTATTACCGGTCGCTGGTTTACTCGCGCATCGGGGAGCAATTGGCCTGAGACCTCCCACAATCGCTGGCAATCGTTCGCGTTCCATTGACAAGTGTTCGAGACACGGTAGATTGCCGTCATGCCGTCTGCCATCAGTGAGGGCGTGTGTGACCTCGATCTGTGGGGCCTGTTGAAAAAACCCGTCGACAGGGAGTTCACTGGATTGGGTCGCGATTGCTTCGCTTTGCTCGCAATGTCCGGCAAGTCCAAGTCATTGCGAGGATCCCGCGCGGCGGAGCCGCAGCGGGAGACGAACCAATCCCGTGCCGAGCCGTTTCAGTAACCCGAACGACCCAGGTTCTTCCACTGGCCCCACAGATCGCGGCCACACGGGAACTGTCACTCGGGGGACCCGGCCCGCATTGGAGCAACGACGGCTTCCCCTCGGGGGTTTCTCACGTGGAAGGCGTCATGGCGAGTTCCGGCGTCCCAAGGCGAGCCCTGACGAGGGCGTCAGGGCCACACATCAACAAATGGTGTCACGCTGGGCACCCGGCGATCATCCCTTCGTCGGCACGCAGGCGAGCCCTTGATCGACGAGGAGAGCGTCCGGCACTCAGAGCCAAAGCGGACACGATTTCCAGTCCGATGGGAAGCCCATACTCGTGAGCGGGATTGCGGGAAACTCTGAGAGCAGGGCCTGTAAACGAGCAGTCCATTTGCTCTGCGGTGCGACACGATCCAACGAGAACTTGAGTAACGTAAGCACACCGAACATCCGGTCGTTCGCAACTTCTATCGGTACATGCCAGTTCCTGTCTTTCACCGGGATCATTGGTCTAATGCCGAGTTCGCGATTCCAGAGTCGGCCGTGGTGAGCGCAGATGTTGCGGATTGTGTTCAGTGCAAGAAGCCAGGAGCCCAAGACTTTGTCGTGTACGCCAAGTCGAGCCGCGACCGATTGCTTGATCTTGGGAATGGATCCCCTGTACAATGTGAGAATATGACCGAATGTCATTATCTCGGTCGCCATCCAGATCGGCATCCAGTCGTGGTCGGCCCCGTACTTTCCCCGAAAGTGGACCGCGAATCGCTCCTTGCTCGCCCTCATTTCGGCAGTTAACGAATCGAGCAGGCGGGCGCGCTGCTCCTTGTCCAGTCCCGGCAGCGCGGCGGAGTCCTCGGCGTATGCGAAGGGACTCTTGAATGCGTGAGCATGTTCGTACGCAAGCATCGTGCGCACGGCGACTTCGATTCTTTCGACTGCATCCATGACGACCAATCTCAGACGCCGATCAAAGATGTAGCGAGACCAAACCGTCTCGAAGGTTGTGCCTGGCTTGAAAGAGTCGGTCGGATGGTCTCGAAACGGGAACCAGTATCCGCTCAGACGGTAATAGTTGACCACCTTGAGACGCGAAACCATCACCGCTTTGTCTCCGATCATTCCTCGGTCGAGCAATCGTTGCGCCTGCTCTTCGAAACTTAATGGCGGCTTTGTGTACCTCATGCCCGGTTGCTTGGAGGATAAAGAAAAAACCCGCCGAAGTGAGCATGCCTTGCGGCAGAGGCCCGGCGGGTGTGCTACTCCCTATACGGCAGAGCTGCCGGTTTCGTAAGCCTCGGATGGGGATTGCAGGATGAACCGGGTGGAAAATGGCATCTGGCTTCGTTCGCGGGCTTGCTATTCCAGAAGGTACCCACGCGAGTGCCACGGGAGCACGGTTCGGAGCACCGTAACTCCCTGCAGTACAACTTATAATGCGTGTTATCCGATGCTGTCGCAAACTGTCCCTTTCTGACCTTTTTGGGCGAAACCGCCCCAAGGGACAGTTTTTGCCGGCTTCACGCCCGTAACGATTTGAAACACTGAGTGTTAGGCGGATTGGCGCTTCTTGTCAATCGCTGTCCTTAACGGATGGTCGGGACAGTGGTAGCAAAATCCAGGAAGGGCGCTGTAAGTTATGTTGCAATAACTCGTTATTGTCCATTCCCGGGCTCCGCTTCGGGCTGCATGCCCCCCCCACGAGGACCTAGCCCCCGTTGATTTGTCCGGGCCGCGTCTCTATGTTCCTCCGGCGCCCGGCTGTACGCTACTTTGACGTCGCTGGCGAAGCAGTATGGACCACACAACCAGCGAGCATCCCGTCATGGCCGACAAGCAGCCGAATTTTCTCTCCGATTTGAACGATCCTCAGCGCGAGGCGGTAGCACACGGCAACGGGCCGCTCCTGATTCTCGCCGGCGCGGGTTCGGGGAAGACACGGGTGATCACCTACCGTATCGCCGCCCTGCTCGCGGCTGGGATTCATCCGGCCCAGATTCTCGCTGTGACATTCACCAACAAGGCCGCCGGAGAGATGAAGCAACGGGTGCGCGAGCTGGTCGGGCCGATGGCTGAGTCGGTCTGGGTTTCGACCTTCCACTCGTTCGCGGCGAAGTTCCTGCGGTTCGAATTCGCCGCCGCCGGGTTGCCGCGGGACTTTTCGATTTACGACGAGGACGATTCAAAGGGGATTCTCAAGCGGCTCATCGAGGAACTCAATCTGCCGGCCCGGACATTTCCGGTCGGCGTGGTGAAATCCAAGATCTCCGGAGCGAAGGACAAACTGCAGAGTCCCTCGGCATTCGCCAATCTCGCGCATGACGACTACTTGAAGCGGATCGCCGAGGTCTACAAGATTTACCAGGAACGCCTGCTCGATGCCGGTGCGGTCGATTTCGATGACTTGATCGTGCGCACGGTTCAGGTGCTCGACACCAATGACGCGGTGCGGCAGAAGTGGCAGGGGCGGTTTGCGCATGTGCTGGTCGACGAGTACCAGGATACCAATCTGGCGCAGGTGCGTCTGATCCGCCTTCTGGCCGAGCCCGAGCGCAACCTGGTGGTGGTCGGCGATGACGATCAGTCGATCTACGCCTGGCGGGGCGCCGACATCCGCAACATCCTCGAATTCGAGAAGGCCTATCCCGAGGCGAAGATCATCCGCCTCGAACAGAATTACCGTTCGCGTCCCAACATCCTCGAGGCCGCGCACGCGGTGGTGTCGTCCAATGTCAACCGCCACCCCAAGAAACTCTGGACCGACAAGGCCCCCGGGTCGCCGATCACCGTGATCCTCACGCAGGATGACCGGAGCGAGGCGGAGGTTGTGATGTCGCGGATTCGCGCGATGTGCGAGCGCGACGGCATGGCGGGTTCGGACTTCGTCATCCTCTACCGCACGAATGCCCAGTCGCGCGTGTTTGAGGACGCCTGCCGCCGTTACTCGATGCCGTACATTCTGGTCGGCGGGGTCAAATTCTATCAGCGGGCGGAGATCAAAGACGCGCTGGCGTACATGCAGTTGACCCTCAACGGGCGCGACACGGCGGCCTGGCGGCGGGTGATCAACAAGCCCACGCGCGGCATCGGGGACACATCGCAACGCAAACTCGAAGCCGCACGTCGCGCCGACAATCGCACCTGGCCGGAGTTCCTCGCCGACCGGGAAGCGGTGGCCTCGGTCGCCGGCGCACGCGCGGCCAATGCCGCCGCCGAGTTCGCGAAGCTGATCGATTCGTTGCGTGAGGCGCGCGACAGCATGAACCTGGCTGACTGGTGCCGGAATTTGATTGAGGTCACAGATCTCAAACGGTCCTGGGAAGGCGACGATCCCAACACGATCGAGACGCGCCTCGAGAATCTGGATGAACTCGCCGCGGCGATGGCCGAGTACGAAATGACCGCCGATCCCCCGTCTCTGTCCGGATTCCTCGAGCAGGCATCGCTGGTGACCGATCTCGACTCCTACGAGGCGCGGCTCGATGCCGTGACGCTCATGACCCTGCATGGCGCCAAGGGTCTCGAGTTCCCGGTGGTCTTTATCTGCGGGCTGGAGGAAGGATTATTCCCGCTGTCCCGTTCGATGGAGCGGGCCGAGGATCTCGAGGAGGAACGCCGGTTGTTCTATGTCGGCGCCACCCGTGCGAAAGAGCAGCTTTTTCTGACTTACGCCCGTGTCCGCCATCGTTTCGGCCCGATGGCGTCCATGAAGTCGCGGTTCATCGAGGAAATCCCCGCCGAGTATGTCACCGTGGACAACATGGTGCCATCCTACGAACTGGAGCCGGGCGGGCTTGGCTACGAGGCCCCGGCGCGCGGCTGGCGCAGCGAATCGGCCGCCCCGTCACGCACCGCGCGTTCGGTCTCGCGGATCGGATCATCGAGTGGTGCACAACGAAACAACATCGCAGAGACGATCCAGGCGGGGGCGATTGTCTTCCACCAGCAGTTTGGCGAGGGCGAGGTTGTCACGGTCCGGGGAACCGGCGACAGCACCACCTGCGAGATCCACTTCCGTCAGGGTTTCTCGAAAACGCTGATGGTCCGCTACGCGCCGTTGCGCATTCTCCGCCCCTGAACGGACTCACGCGATTCCGCCGCGTGAAAGCCCGGGGTGTCAGTTGCAGGGCGAAGCGCCGCCAAAGAACACGTAATCGATAAACAACGCCAAGTCGACGGCATCCGTAACGCCGTCGCAGTTGATATCCGAGAGTCCCGGTGGTTCGGGCTCCGAGAGACCGAAGAACACGACATCAATCAGGATGGCCAGGTCGACCGCGTCCGGTGTGCCATTGCCGTCCAGATCGCCCCGCACGGCGGCGACTGGCTCAAAGCTGAATGTGTGTGATTCGCCGATATCCGGAACCGGAATGGTCACTGGTTCCGAACTGGTGCCGCCATTGAGCGCGGCGTAGACTTCGTTTGTTCCATCGACACGGATACCCAGCACATACCCGGTTCCCGGGTCGCCCGGTTTGGTGGTGACACGGACCTGGTATTCGCCGGGCTCAATGTTCGTGATGATGACCCGGTCGTCCGGGTCCCCGTCCGGCGGAATGCTGTAGTCGGTGAGGGAGTCGTATGTCGCGGTCGGCCCGATGGTGTTGAACCCGCCCACGATGATGTCGCGGCCGATGGAGTCCTGCATGCTCGGTGTTATGATGGTCAGGACGACCGGGGAGTAGGCGGTGAATGTGAGCGAGTCCGGGATTAACTGACGGTTGAGCGCAAATTCGGATGTGTTACCGGAGGCGTCGGTGGCCGTCGCCGTGACATACGACCAGGCACGGACGGGAATCTCGGCGAACGCGAAGTGACCGGAGGGGTCTGCCGGCTCCGTGCCCAGGTGCCGCCAGGCCTCCCCATGGTTGTTGGCGTGGCCAATCGTGTCCGCCCCCAGGTACAGTTCCGCCAGGTATAGCTCAACCGTGGAATTTGCCGGCGCCGTCCCGGCGACATAAAACGTATCCGACCCAACCAGTAAGACCGTGTCGATCACCGGGAAGTTCAGAAGTGTGTTCGGGCCGGCGTCGGCGTCGCCTGGGTCATTGGCGAGGACACTGCCGTCTCCCCACAGATCAATCGGAGGGCCGGCATTTCCATGGAAGAGGCACTCGGAGACCGTCGTTCGGGTGGCGATTTGGGGCAAGGCGATCCCGGCCGTGGGGAAATTCCGAATTGTCAGCCCTCTCACGATGTTCCCCACTCCCCCCTCGCTGCCGAATTCGAGGCCGGGGCCGGATCCGGCGCCGGTTCCGTCGAGCGTCACCATGCCGGGAGCGGAGAATCCGTCAATGACGATGCCGCCGCCGGCATCGGAGCAGGCGGGAAGCGGGCTTTGCAGATTGATGACTCCCGCAACGCCGAAGATCACCGAGTCCCGCGCCGAGTTGCCGTTGGCAATGGTGATGATGTCGCGCAGCGTTCCCGGGCCGCTGTCGCCGAGGCTGGTGACGGTGAAGGGGGACGATGGGAGTATGCGGAAGACAAACGGCTCGCCGGATCCGTCGGATGTCGCATCGAACGGGTTTTTGATCGGGAAGTCGGACGATTGGGTGTTGCCGGTAACATAGGCGCTGCCGGATGCGTCGACGGCGATGCTCCATGGCTCCTCGTTGTTTGTTCCCCCGAAGTAGGTGCTGTAAGCGAGCGCATTCCCGGCTGGGGCGAGTTTGAACACGATTACGTCGGCATTGCCGTTCTGGCTGGCGTCGTACGGGTTCAGGGTGGGAAAATCAGACGAGAATGTTCGGGCCGCCACATAGGCGCTCCCCGAGGAGTCAACACCAAGGACTCCATAGAAATCGGTGTTCGTCCCGCCGACATACGTGCTGTACTCGAGAGCATCTCCGGCGGGCGCCAGCTTGGTCACAAACATATCATAGTTGCCGTTGTATCCGGCATCGTAGGCGTTCACGGTCGGGAAGTTGAGTGATTGCGTGTGACCGGCGACATAGACCGAGCCGGCGCCGTCAATGGCGATGGACACGAAGGCCTCGTCGGTTGCGCCCCCGAGGAATGTGCTGAACGACAGGGCATCCCCGGTTGGCGATATCTTGGTGATGAATGCATCGACACCGCCATTAAACCCTGCGTCGTAGGCGCTGGCGGTGGGGAAGTCAAGCGACTGTGTGACTCCGCTGACAAAGGCGTTTCCCGAGCCATCAACCACAATGTCGTGACCTTCATCGCTGCTCGTGCCCCCGAGATAGGTGCTGTAGACCAGTGTGCTTCCGTCCGGGGAGAGTTTCACGACGACCGCGTCGCTGGGACCGCTCAAGGCTGCGTCGTAGGCGCTCTGGGTGGGGAAATCGACGGATTCCGTGCGTCCGGCAATGTACGCGTTTCCGGACCCGTCCACCGCGATGCGGGGCGACAGAGTGGTTCCGGCCGATTGCTCGTGGCTGCCTCCGCCGAGGTAGGTGCTGTAGAGGAGTGTGTTTCCCGCGGCGCCCAGTTTGAGGACGAAGTAGTCCGTGACGCCGCCAAAGCTGGCATCGAACGGATTCTGAGTCGGGAGGTCGGAGGACGCCGTGGCGCCCGCCACGTAAACATCCCCCGATGCATCAACCGCAATATCGCGCCCCTCGTCATCCGCGCTGCCGCCGAAGAAGGTGCTAAAGACGAGTGAGTTCCCTGACGGGGCCAGTTTCGTTATGAAGGCATCGGAGTTCCCGTTCCATGTGATGTCGTAAGGGTCTTGTGTCGGGAAGTTACTCGAGTTTGTCACACCGGTGATGTAGGCGTTCCCCGCCTCATCGACGGCAAGCCCACGGCCTTCATCGCTGGAGGTTCCCCCGAGAAACGTGCTGTAGGCAAGGGCGAGCGATGTGCTCGATGCCTCCATCACGCCGGCGGCCATCGATGACCCATGGATGATTGGCCGTTTGCTGCAACGGGGATCGAGCGCAATGCGCGTTTCCCCTCCCCAGGGTGTTTCCACGAGGGCCTCTCCACTCGCGTACTCGACCACTTCGGCGCCGCTCACATATCGAATGCCCACCCGAGACAAGTCGGCCCCAGAGCGGGCGGTCCACCGGCTTTGGAGCTGTCCTCCGTTACCGGAGAGTTGCAAGTCGATGTCTGGGTAGATGTCACGGTAGGTGACTGTCTCGAAGTTGGGGACATCGGTGCGCCAGCGGGAGGGGTCATTGCCGAGAAAGTAATGGCATACGTAATCCACTTGGCTCGTGCCGGTCACGCTCACCGTGGTGTTTGATCCCGTGAACTCCGAGCGCACAACCACTCTGTCGAACCGATCTCCAGCCGGGGAGATTGCCGCGCTTCCGGCTGCATCGCCTTTGCCGGGGCCGCTGAACTGCCAGACAATGGCATCGCGGCAGAGCCAGACATCGGCATTCGCGGTACTCGCACGGAAGAGCACGGCGGAGTCCCACTGCCCCTCGTTTCTGGTGAAGTACACCTCCGCCTGGTCTGACCAATCCGTGCCCGGGTTCAAATGCGGCACCGCCTGGCTCGCCTGATACCCTCCGGAGCCCGCCCATGACAGTCCGGCGTCCCGGCTCTGGACGCCCGCCAATCCAAGCACAATGACCACCGCCATCTTCACACATCCGGGTATTGATAGACGCATTTCATGCCTCTGGCTGGAATGCCGGTCGGGATTGATGATGTGGAGCCTCGGGAACGGCTCGGTTGACTTTGTCGGGACGCATTGACCCGGTAAATCTTGGAGAAGATGAATACGAAATCGGACTCATTTTGTCAAGATCATTCCAATGGCACAACAGGCGGGTTGCCTCGGGTTGCTTTTAGCCCGAACTGCATGGGGAGTCTGAGGGGTTCGGCGGCGGCCCCACCGGCGAAATCCATTTCCGGCAGGGTTCTTCGAATACCCTGATGGTCGCGGCGCGCCGCGGCGGCTCTTGGGGCCGTGCGTGTCTCCTCGCTGGTTGCGCAGCGGGAGAAACGGCGCATATTGCTGTCGTGACGCCCGATTCTCCCGAAGAGTCCGATCATGGCGGGCAGCGTGATGCTGAGCCCTGTCTCGACCCGGGGCGGTGGCTGGAGCAATACGGAGATCTCCTCTACAGTGTCGCCTATCTCCGGCTGCATGATCGTGCGGCGGCGGAGGACGCGCTCCAGGAGACACTGCTGGCAGCGTGGAGATCGCGTCACCGGTTTGCGGGCTTAAGCAGCGAAAAGACCTGGCTGGTCGGAATTCTCAAGCGGAAGATCGTCGATCAACTTCGCCGGAAGTTTCGCGAATGCCCACTTGAGGATCCCCCCGATGGCGAAGACATTGAGGATGCCGGGTATTACCCCTCGGGCAGGTGGAAGGGGCACTGGATTCCCGACGAGGGCCCCGCCGAATGGGGCGACAATCCGGACGCGATTCTCGAACGTCGGGAGCTCCGGGAAACCTTGGAGCAATGCCTCGCCTCGCTTCCAGCCCGACTTTCGACGGTCTTTGTCCTCTACGAAATGGAGGACATGCCGGCCGAGGACATCTGTAGGGAATTGGGGATTACTCCGACTAATCTATGGGTCATGCTGCACCGGGCGCGCAAGAAACTGCGGCTGTGCCTGGAGCAGCGGTGGTTCGGCGGCGATGCCGGCCGTTGAACGGGTGGGTGCATCAATGGATATCAAGCAACGAATCATCGTTTGGCTGGCCCAGTATGTGGCGCCCTGCCAGGTCATCGCCCACCGGCTGTCCACCGAGCTGGAATCCAAACCGGGATGGCGTGAGCGGCTTTCGACCCGAATGCACCTGTCGATTTGTGTTTGGTGCCGGCGTTACAAACACCAACTCGCGCTCATCAAGTCCGCGGCCCAATTGGCGGCGTCGGACCAGGCAAGCGATTCCCCGCCCCTTCATCGCCTTCCCGACGAGTCAAAGGACCGCATCCGTCGCGCCCTGCGGGATGCAGAGCAATAACGACGGGCCATTCGCGCCGACCCAACTCCCGTTGTAAGGATTTTCCTTTTGGAACGACCAATTCTGTGGAATTGGTCGTTCCGGCCCCTCATCCCGGGACTACCTCTGAAATCACAACGGGTGAAAGGAGTGGCGCATGCTACATGTTGGCAGGCGGAGGGGTGGGGTCTGGTTGGCAGGGATTCTCGCGGTGCTAGTTTTGATCCTGAGTCAGGCGGTCCCGGTGACGGCCACGTTGCTGACTGTTCCCGGTGGGTACGCCACCATCCAATCGGCCATCACTTCCGCGTTGCCGTACGACACCATCCTGGTGTCGCCCGGCACATACTTCGAGAACATCGAGTTTTTCGGGTTGCCCGTTCTTCTGACCAGCCACTTCCTGTTCGACAAAGATCCAGCATACATAGGAGCCACCATCATCGATGGGAGCGCGCCCGCCGACCCGGACAAGGCAAGCGTGATCCGCATC
>JBFMFQ010000056.1:0-16469 GCA_040752075.1 Candidatus Zixiibacteriota bacterium
GCGATCCCGCGCTGCGCGCCAGTTGCCCGCCCTTGCCCGGCCGAAGCTCGACATTGTGGACCAGCATGCCAAGCGGGAGATTCGACAGCGGGAGCGCGTTGCCGACGCGGATTTCGGCGCCCTCGCCGGCCATCACGGTCTCGCCGACATGGAGGCCATCGGGCGCCAGCATATAGCGCTTTTCGCCGTCGGTGTAATGCAAGAGCGCGATGCGGGCGCTGCGATTCGGGTCGTATTCGATCGACGCCACGCGCGCCGGGATGTCACGCTTCTCACGGCGGAAATCCACGATGCGGTAGAACCGCTTGTGCCCTCCCCCGCGATGCCGCGAGGTCACGCGTCCCTTGTTGTTGCGCCCGCCGCTTTTGCGGATCGGCTCGAGCAACGACTTCTCGGGCGTTGTCGAGGTGATCTCCTCAAACGTGAGCGTCGTGCGATGCCGGATACCGGCGCTGGTGGGCTTGTATGTCTTGATTCCCATATCAGACCTTTTCGAAAAGACCGATGTGTTCGCCCTTCTTCAGCTTGACCAGGGCCTTCTTCCAGGAGGGACGGCGTCCCTCGAAACGTCCCAGGCGCTTGGTTTTTCCGCGCATGACCACGGTGCGGACACCGGTCACCTTGACCTTGAACAACTCTTCAACAGCGCGCCGGATTTGGAGCTTGTCGGCGCCCTTGGCCACGCGGAAGGCGACGCAATTCTGCCCTTCGCGCAGATTCAGGCTCTTTTCGGTCGTCAGCGCCTGTTCGATGATGGCGTGCGCATCGTAACGCATCAGGACCACACCTCCGCCATGCGCTTGACCGCCGCCGGCGACAAGACCAGGTTTTTGGCGCGCAGGATCGCGTAGGCGTTGGCCAGTTCGGCGCGCTCACGGTCCAGCCAGGCGACATTGCGGCAGGATTTGGCAACATTGGGCAGCACGCCCTCATCGAGGAAGAGCACGCGGCGCCCGCCGACGCCCATCTGCTCGAGGGCCTTGGTCACGGCCTTGGTTCTCGGGGCGTCCAGCTCGGGGCGATTCCAGACATGAACCGCGCCCGCGCGCGCCTTCAGGGACAAAGCCGAGAGAAGCGCGAGACGGCGCACTTTGCGCGGCAGCGCCTCGCGGTGATCGCGCGGACGGGGGCCGAACGAGCGCCCACCGCCCACCCAGACCGGCGAGGTATTGGAGCCGGCGCGGGCGCGTCCGGTTCCCTTCTGGCGCCAAGGCTTGATACCGCCGCCGGAGACTTCGGCGCGTGTCTTGGTCTTGGCCGTTCCCTGCCTTTGATTGGCAAGGTACATCTTGACGTAGGCGTGCAGGGCGGAGGCGTTCGGCTCCTGGCCAAAGAGCGCCTCCGGCAACTCGACCGTCCCGGTCAGGGCGCCATTGGCATCGTATTGTGAGACTTGTACCGGCATTACAAACCATCCCTGCGGGTCGCCACCATCGGGCGAGCCGCGATTGCCTTAACCTTTCGCTACTCGATTGGTCTGCCTGATTCGCACGACGCTCCGCTCTTTTCCGGGGACCGCGCCGCGCAAGAGGATGATGTTTTGTTCGGGCTGGACGCCGACCACGCGCAGATTGATGGCGCTCACGCGCGCGCCGCCCATGCGGCCCGCCATGCGCTGCCCGCGGAAGGTCCGCGACGGGTACGAACTGGCGCCGACTGAGCCCGGTGCGCGCCAGCGGTCGGACTGACCGTGGGTTTTGGGTCCGCCGCCGAATCCGTGGCGACGCACCGCGCCCTGGAAACCGAGCCCCTTGGAGGTGCCGATGACATCAACCCGGTCGCCCGGCTTGAAGATGTCCACGGTCACGTGATCGCCGCGCTTGAGTTCGGTCGGCGACTCGAGGCGCACTTCCTTGAGATACCGGGTCGGGGTGAGATCGCCGAAATGCCCGAGAAGCGGCTTGCGAAACAGGTTCTTGCGCCGTTCGCCGAATCCGAGCTGCACCGCATCGTAGCCGTCCTTCGCGCGGGTCTTCACCTGCACCACCGGCAGCGGCTTCACCTCGATCACGGTGACGCCGACGGCCTCGCCGTTTTCGCCGAAGACGCGGGTCATGCCCAGCTTGATGCCATAGAGTTCGCGCATGCGTGTATCCATCCCCGGTCCGGTCAGACTTTGATCTCCACGTCCACGCCGGCCGGGAGTTCCAACTTCATGAGGGCATCCACGGTTTGCGGCCCCGACTCCAGAATGTCGATCAGGCGCTTGTGGATCCGTGTTTCAAACTGCTCCCGCGATTTCTTGTCCACATGGGGAGAGCGCAGGACGGTGTACACCGTGCGCTTTGTCGGCAGCGGAATCGGCCCGACGATCCGGGCGCCGGTCCGCATGGCGGTGCGCGCGATTTCCTGCGTGGATTTGTCGAGCGCGCGATGATCGTACGCTTTCAGACGAATCCTTATTTTCTGACCAATCTCCAAGCCCGCACTCCCGTTCCAGGGGGTTCTTTCAGCCGATTTTCTGCACCCGTCGTGAGAAAATCAAAAAAGAGTCCCCAATATATGCCCAACCTTCTCGCCCACAAGAGATTTTTTCATGTTTCGCTCAAATGGCGCGAATCCTGACAGCCCTCGATCAGCGCCTGGCCCCCGCCTTGGGCGACCCGGTAATCAGGGCTTCCGCCATCTTCTCCGGCAAAGGAGAGTAGTTCGAAAATTGCATTGTATAGGTCGCCCGCCCCTGGGTCAGGGACCGGAGCCGTGTGGCATAGCCGAACATTTCAGCGAGGGGCACCGCGGCGCTGACCAGCCGGGCGGTCGAGCGCTGGCCGATCCCATGGATCCGGGCCCGCCGGGAGTTCAAGTCGCCAATCACATCGCCCAGGTACTCATCCGGGAGCACGACTTCGACATTCATCTGGGGTTCGAGAAGGATGGGCTTTGACTTCTTGGCGCCATCCTGGAGGGCCATTGACCCGGCAATCTGGAAGGCCATATCCGACGAGTCGACCTCGTGGTAGGACCCATCGGTGAGGGTCATCTTGATGTCTACCATGGGGTAGCCCGCCACGACGCCATTTTCCATGGCGTGCCGGGCGCCCTTCTCGACCGCCGGGATGTATTCTCGCGGGATGTTGCCCCCGATGACCTTGTTTTCGAAGACGAAGTTGCTGCCGGGCTCACCGGGCTCGACAGTCACCACCACATGGGCGAATTGCCCCCGGCCGCCGGTCTGGCGGATGAAGCGGATTTCCGATTCCGACGACTTGGTGATGGTCTCCTTGTAGGCAACCTGTGGCCGGCCAACGTTGGCCTGGACACCGAACTCACGCATCATCCGGTCGGTCAGGATTTCGAGGTGCAACTCACCCATCCCGGAGATAATGGTCTGGCCGGTTTCGTCGTCGACCCTGATGCGGAAAGTCGGATCCTCTTCGGCCAGTTTGGAAAGGGCCGAAGTCAGACGATCCTGGTCCGCTTTGGATTTGGGTTCGATGGCCACGGAAATGACCGGTTCGGGGAAGGACATGACCTCCAACTGGACGGGATGCTTGGGATCGCAGATCGTGTGGCCGGTCGAGGTGTTTTTCAGTCCGACGGCGGCCACGATATGGCCCGCCCCCGCTTCGGTGATCTCCTCGCGCTTGTTGGCGTGCATTTCCAGAATTCGGCCGATCCGCTCTTTCTTCCCGGTGGTCGTGTTGAGAACCGATTCTCCGACATTGATCTTTCCCGAGTAGACGCGGAAGTAGGTCAGACGCCCGACGTAGGCGTCGGTCATGATCTTAAACGCCAACGCGGAGAACGGGGCATCCTCGGACGGGGTCCGGGTGATCTCCTTCATCGAGTCGGGATCGTGCCCCTGCACCGGAGGCAGGTCCGACGGCGCCGGCAGATAGTCGATCACCGCATCGAGGAGTTTTTGCACGCCCTTATTCTTAAACGAAGACCCGCACAGGACAGGCATGATCTTCGTGTCGATCGTCGCCTTGCGCAGGGCGGCCTTGATTTCCGCGGGTTCAATCGACTCCTCGTGGATGAACTTATCGAGGAGATGATCGTCGTAATCGGAGCAGGACTCGAGCATGTGCTCGCGGTGTTTCTTGGCGTAGTCCAAAAGCGAGGCCGGGATTACAAGGTCTTCGAATGTCGCGCCGAGCGTCTCCTCATGGAAGACGCGCAGGGACATGGTGACAAGATCGATGATACCGGTAAACAATTCGCCTTCGCCGGCGGGGAGCTGGATGGGAACGGCGTTGGCGCCAAGCCGGTCTCGCATCATCTGGCAGGCGCCGAGGAAATCCGCACCGACGCGGTCCATCTTGTTCACGTAGGCAACGCGCGGGACGCGGTACTTGTCGGCCTGGCGCCAGACGGTTTCGGATTGCGGTTCCACGCCGCCCACGGCGCAGAACAGGGCAACCACGCCGTCGAGCACGCGCAGGGACCGCTCGACTTCCACGGTGAAATCGACGTGGCCGGGGGTATCGATGATGTTGATCCGGTGGCCCTGCCATTCGCAGGTGGTGGCCGCGGAGGTGATGGTGATTCCCCGCTCCTTTTCCTGCTCCATCCAGTCCATCGTGGCGGCGCCGTCATGCACCTCGCCGATCCGGTGCGTCTTCCCCGTATAGAAGAGAATCCGCTCGGTGGTCGTGGTCTTGCCGGCGTCGATGTGCGCCGCGATGCCGATGTTTCGGATCAGTTTTATGTCGTCGGATTTTCCCACAAAAAGAAACCCCCGCTGGGTCGGTTTTGGCACCCGGGCGGGGAGCATCGTCCGCCCCGAACCGGGGCGTCGATGTCCCACCGCCTATGGTGCACGATCAGGATTTTGCCGCATATTTTCGGTGTCCATCAAGTGCGGGTCCAACCACTCCGTCGCCTTAAGGCGCCCGGCCGACCACAGCGATGTCCGTCCTCCGAGAATGCGACCTCCGTCAACTGGTTTTGGCCCTTCGGCCGTCATCATCCCCTACCACCGGAAATGAGCGAAGGCCTTGTTGGCCTCGGCCATGCGGTGTGTGTCCTCACGTTTCTTAACGGCGCCGCCCTCTTTCTTCGATGCGGCGACCAGTTCGGCGGCGAGCTTCTCCGCCATCGAGTGCTCCTTGCGCTCGCGGGCGTAGCCGATGAGCCAGCGGATGGCCAGCGCGGTCCGGCGGTCGGAACGAACCTCGACCGGAACCTGGTAGGTCGCACCGCCGACGCGGCGGGATTTGACCTCGAGAATCGGCCGGACGTTGTCCAGGGCCTTCTTGAAAACCTCGAGCCCGGGGCGCTGGGCTTCCTTTTCGGTGAAGTCGAGGGCATCGTAGAGGATGCGCTCGGCCACCGATTTCTTGCCCTTTTTCATCAGTCCGTTGACGAACTGAGTCACGAGAACTTCACGGTACTTGGGATCGGGCAGCACCTGCCGCTTGGTCACCGATTTCCGCCTGGGCATGACTAAGGCTCCTTGATGGTTCCGGGATGTGCCGGGCCGAACCCGTCACACGCCCCCGGAACGCTACTTCTTGGGACGCTTGGTCCCGTACTTGGACCGACCCTGTTTGCGATCGTTGACACCGGCCGTGTCGAGGGTGCCGCGAATGATGTGATAGCGGACACCGGGAAGATCCTTCACGCGGCCGCCGCGAATCAGGACGATCGAGTGCTCCTGGAGATTGTGTCCCTCGCCGGGAATGTACGCGGTGACGTCAATGCGGTTGGTCAGACGCACGCGCGCGACTTTGCGCAGGGCCGAATTGGGTTTCTTGGGCGTGGACGTGTACACGCGGGTGCACACGCCGCGCTTCTGGGGCGACCCCTTGAGCGCCGGTGTGCCGGACTTGACGGTGACACGGCGGCGGCCCTTGCGGATGAGCTGGTTGATTGTCGGCAACGAATCCTCTCTTCAACAAACGGACAAACGTCCTACGGAACTACCACAAACGCTCCAGTTTATAGGCTTCCCTCTGTTCTGTCAAGGGGCCTCTCGGGCACCGGGCCGGCTTCAGGCATTCTCCTGAAAGATCCCGATCTCCGATTCCTCCTCCGGAATCTCGTCGACCGGCATCTCTTCCGGCGGGATCTCGATGGAGCGGTAGACTTCAAGCCCGGTCCCCGCCGGGACCAGGTGACCGATGATCACGTTTTCCTTCAAGCCCTTGAGGTGATCGGTCTTGCCCGACACCGCCGCTTCGGTCAGCACCTTGGTGGTCTCCTGGAACGAGGCCGCCGAAATGAAGGACTCGGTGGTCAAAGACGCCTTGGTGATGCCTAAAAGCAGGGGCTCGAATGTCGCCGGGGCCCCGCCTTCCATGAGGACGGATTCGTTCTCATCGCGGAAGATGTTTTTGTCCACGACCTCGCCTTCGAGGAAGTTGGTGTCGCCGACCGTGTCGACGCGGACCTTTTGGAGCATCTGCCGGACGATCGTCTCGATGTGCTTGTCGTTGATTTTCACACCCTGGAGGCGGTAGACCTCCTGGATTTCATTCACCAGGTATTCCTGCACCGCGTTGGCGCCCTTGATGCTCAGGATGTCGTGCGGATCGACCGAGCCTTCGCAGAGACGGTCGCCGGCGCGCACCCGGTCGCCATTGTGCACCATCATGTGCTTGCCGTGGGGAATGAGGTAATCTTTCTGTTCCTCGTTTTCGCCGTGAACGATGACCTGCTGCTGCCCGCGGACGATTTTGCCGTACTCGATCACGCCGTCGATTTCGGTCACGACCGAGGGGTCGCGCGGCTTGCGCGCCTCGAAGAGCTCGGCCACGCGCGGCAGACCGCCGGTGATGTCGCGGGTCTTGGAGATTTCGCGCGGAATCTTGACCAGCACGGCGCCGGCGGTGACCGTTTCGCCGTCATGAACGGCGAGGTGCGCCCCGGTCGGTATGGCGATGGAGGCCAGCATGCGGTTGCGGTTTTTCGGGTCGAAGATTTTGATGTGCGGAAGCGGGGTCCGGTCGCGGCGCTCGCGCGATTCCACCACCACGCGCTGGCGCAGGCCGGTGGTTTCGTCGAGTTCCTCGCGCAGGGTCACGCCGTCGATAATGTCCTCGAACTGAACGATGCCCGCCTTGTCGGTGAGAATCGTCGAGGTGTACGGATCCCATTCAAACAGAGGGGCGTTGCGCTCAACTTCATCCCCTTCCTTCGCGATCAGTTCGGCCGCATAGGGGACATTAAACCGCGCGCGCACGCGTTTCTGCTTGTCGATGACCTGGATTTCGCCATCGCGGTTGATGACGACCGGGCGTCCCTGCGGGCCATCGACCGCGCGGACGTTCTTGAACACCACGGTTCCGGCGGCCTTGGTGACCACCTGCGATTGTTCGGCGATGCGCGCTGCGGTGCCGCCGATATGGAACGTTCGCAGGGTCAGCTGTGTGCCCGGCTCGCCGATCGACTGGGCCGCGATCACGCCGACCGCCTCTCCCAGATTGACCATGTGACCGGTCGCGAGATTGCGGCCGTAGCACTTGGCGCACACGCCCTGCCGTGATTCGCAGGTCAGCACCGAACGGATGCGCACCGACTCGACACCGGAGTCCTCGATGGCCGCGGCCTGAGACTCGGTGATTTCCGATCCGGCCTGGGTGATCACATCGCCGGAGATCGGGTCGACCACGTCGTCCAGAGAGACACGTCCGAGGATTCGGTCCTGCAGGGACTCGATCACTTCCTCGCCCTCTTTCAGGGCGGTGGTGTTCAGTCCCAGGATGGTGCCGCAGTCGAATTCGTTGATGATAACATCCTGAGCCACATCGACCAGACGCCGGGTCAGGTATCCGGCGTCGGCGGTTTTCAGCGCCGTGTCCGCCAGACCCTTGCGTGCGCCGTGGGTCGAAATGAAGTACTCCATCACCGAGAGGCCCTCGCGGAAATTCGAGAGAATCGGGGACTCGATGATTTCGCCGATCTGACCGGTGATCTTCTTTTGCGGTTTGGCCATGAGGCCGCGCATGCCGGCCAACTGGCGAATCTGTTCCTTCGAACCGCGCGCGCCGGAATCGGCCATCATGTAGATGGAGTTGAAGCCCTGCTTGTCCTCGCGGAGCCGCTCAAAGAGGATGTCGGCCACCGCGCCGGTCGTGGACGTCCAGAGGTCGATGACCTTGTTGTACCGTTCACCGTTGGTGATGACGCCGCGCTCGTACTGCTTTTGCACCCGCGCCACTTCCTTGCGGGTGGTTTCAATCATCTCCGCCTTTTCGGGCGGGATAATCAGATCATCGATGCCGACAGTGACACCCGCGCGGGTCGCGTATCGGAAACCCAGTTCCTTGAGCTTGTCCAAAAACTCGGCGGTGCGGTGCGGCCCCACGGTGCGGAAGGCGCTCAAGACCAGCGACTCCAGCTTGCCTTTGGAGGCGACTTCGTTAAAGTAGCCGACCTCCTTGGGAATGATCTCGTTGAAGATGGTCCGGCCGCAGGTCGTTTCGAGCAGGGTTCCGCCGACACGGACTTTGATCAGCGCATGCAGATCAATGTCGCCGAAATTGTAGGCCATGAGCGCTTCATCGAGGCTGGTGAAACGCATTCCCTCACCCTTGGCGCCATGCTTTTCCTTCGTCAGGTAGTAGCATCCCAGGACGATGTCCTGCGAGGGCGTGGCGATCGGGCGTCCCGACGAGGGCGAAAGGATGTTGTTGGTCGAGAACATCAGCATGCGCGCTTCGAGTTGCGCTTCGAAGGACAGGGGCACATGCACGGCCATCTGGTCGCCGTCAAAGTCGGCGTTGAAGGCCGCGCAAACGAGCGGGTGAAGGCGGATCGCCTTGCCCTCGACCAGGACCGGGTAGAAGGCCTGGATGCCCAGACGGTGAAGGGTCGGGGCGCGGTTGAGCATCACGGGATGCTCATCGATGATTTCCTCGAGGATGTCCCACACTTCGGGGCGCTCGCGTTCGACAAGGCGCTTGGCGGACTTAACGGTCTGAACATAGCCCTTCTCTTCGAGCTTCATAATGATGAAGGGCTTGAACAGTTCCAGCGCCATGTTTTTCGGCAATCCGCACTGGTGCAGTTTCAATTCGGGGCCCACGACGATCACCGAACGACCGGAGTAATCGACGCGCTTTCCGAGGAGATTCTGGCGGAAACGCCCCTGCTTGCCTTTGAGCAGATCGGAGAGGGATTTCAGCGGGCGGCGCGAGTCTCCGCGCACCGCCTGTGTGCGGCGTCCGTTGTCCAGCAGAGCATCGACCGCCTCCTGCAACATGCGCTTTTCGTTGCGGAGAATGACATCCGGCGCCTTGATATCGATCAGCTTTTTCAGCCGGTTGTTACGGTTGATGACGCGGCGATACAGGTCGTTGAGGTCCGAGGTGGCGAAGCGGCCGCCTTCGAGGGGAACCAGCGGGCGCAGATCCGGCGGAATCACCGGCAGCACCTTGAGGATCATCCACTCGGGGGTGTTTTGCGATTGACGGAAAGTCTCGATCACGCGGAGCCGTTTGAGCGTGTCCTGCTTGCGCTGGGCCGAGGTTTCCACCTTGACCTGCGCGCGCAGGGACAGCGAGAGTTCCTCGATGTCGAGGCGGCCCAGGATCTCGGCGATGGCCGGCGCGCCCATTTCGGCGCGGAACTCCTTGCCGGAATCGATCAATTCCTGGTATTCGTCCTCATCGAGCAGGTCGGCTTCCTTGTGCGGCGTGTCGCCCGGATCGATGATGACGTAGCGTTCGTAGTAAATCACCCGCTCGAGATCGCGAATCGACATGTCCAGCAGGTAGCCGATGCGCGAGGGCGACGATTTCACGAACCAGATGTGCGTGACCGGCACCGCCAGCTCAATGTGCCCCATGCGCTCGCGGCGGACCTTGGACTGGGTCACCTCGACGCCGCAGCGGTCGCAGACGATGCCGCGGAAACGGATGCGCTTGTACTTGCCGCAGTTGCACTCCCAGTCTTTCACCGGGCCAAAGATGCGCTCGCAGAAAAGACCGTCGCGCTCCGGCTTAAACGAGCGGTAGTTGATTGTTTCGGGCTTGGTGACCTCGCCATACGACCACGAGCGGATCGTGTCGGGCGACGCCAACTGGATCCGAATCGCGGAAAATTCCGAGGGCCGTCTTTGCGTGCGAACCGAAAAAGCCACCGTGTCCTCCCCTATTCAGGGCCTGCCCCGCAGGGCCTTGGAATCCCATTCTCTCACCAGCGCGGCATCCCGGGCCCATCCCCGGGCCGCGCGCGGTGAAAAAGGTCAGGTCGTCGTCTTCTCGAGAAGATCGATGTCCAGACCCAGTCCCTGCAACTCCTTCACCAGCACGTTGAACGATTCGGGAATGCCCGGCTCGGGCGGGTTTTCGCCCTTGACGATGGACTCGTAAATGCGGGACCGTCCGGATACATCGTCCGACTTCACCGTGAGCATTTCCTGAAGCGTGTAGGCCGCGCCGTAGGCCTCAAGCGCCCAGACTTCCATTTCGCCGAATCGCTGGCCGCCGAACTGTGCCTTGCCGCCCAGCGGCTGCTGGGTGACCAGCGAGTACGGCCCGATGGAACGGGCGTGAATCTTATCGTCGACCAGGTGCGAGAGTTTCATCATGTAGATGATGCCGACCGTGACGTCATCGTCGAACGCATCGCCCGAGATGCCGTCAAAGAGGCGAATCTTGCCGGATTCCGGGAGCCCCGCATCGGTCAGTGCCTTGCGGATGTCTTCAAGCTTGGCGCCGTCGAAGACCGGGCAGGAGACCTTCTTGCCCTCGCGCCGCGCCGCCCATCCGAGGTGCGTTTCGAGAATCTGGCCCACGTTCATGCGCGAAGGCACGCCGAGGGGATTGAGAATCAAATCGATCGGGGTGCCATCGGCCAAGTAGGGCATGTCCTCAACGGGGACGATCTTGGCCACAACGCCCTTGTTGCCGTGGCGTCCGGCCATCTTGTCGCCCACCGAGAGTTTGCGCTTGACCGCCACCGCGACTTTCACCAGTTGCTTGACGCCGGGTGAGAGTTCCGCCCCGCGGATCACTTTTTCGATCTCGATGTTCAACTGGTTCTGCAGTTTGTCGAGCAGGGCGTTCGACTCTTCGATCACCCTTTCTGCGCGGCGGCTGAGGCGTGTGTCGTCGGTCCAGCCATCCGGCGCGGTGCAGGCGGCCACGTCGATATTGGCGAACGTGTCCTCTTTGTACTTGTAGCCCGCCTTGATCAAAACGGAGTCGTCCTCCGACGAACGAATGGTCGTCGTGGTGGCGCCGAGCAAGAGTTCGGTCAAACGCTGATTCCGGAGCTTCCGGATAGCGTCGATTTCCTTGCCGAAGCGGCGCTTAAGGCCGGTGATCTCCAGCTTTTCCTGCTTTTTGGCGGCGTCGGTCCGCTCCTTGCGGGAGAAGACGCGCGTGTTGATCACGACGCCCTTCATCCCCGGCGGCGCTTTGAGGGAGGCATCTTTGACATCGCCGGCCTTCTCCCCGAAGATCGCGCGCAAGAGGCGCTCTTCCGGCGAGAGTTCGGTTTCACCCTTGGGCGTTACCTTGCCCACGAGGATGTCGCCGGCCTCGACTTCGGCGCCCACCCGCACAACGCCCTGCTCGTCGAGGTTCATAAGGACCTCTTCGGAGACATTGGGGATTTCGCGGGTGATTTCTTCGGCGCCGCGCTTGGTGTCGCGAACCTGCAACTCAAACTGTTCGATGTGAATCGAGGTGAAAATGTCCTCGTGGATCAGCCGTTCGGAGACGATGATGGCGTCCTCAAAGTTGAACCCGCGCCAGGGCATGAACGCCACGAGGACGTTGGTGCCGAGGGCGAGTTCGCCGCTTTCCACGGCGGGGCCGTCGGCGAGAATATCCCCGGCCTCGATTTTCTGGCCGAGGGTAACGCGCGGCTTGAAGTTGATGCAGGTATCCTGGTTGGAGCGTTCAAACTTAGGGAGTTCGTAGACATCGGGACCTTCGAAGCCCAGTTCCCCGGTCGCGGCCTTGCCCTTCGGTCGGATGACGATCTGTTCGGCATCGACTTCTTCCACGATTCCGGATGTTTTGGCAACGATGGCGACACCCGAGTCCCGCGCCACGCGCCATTCCATTCCGGTGCCGACCACGGGCGCTTCGGCGCGCAGAAGCGGCACGGCCTGGCGCTGCATGTTCGAGCCCATCAGCGCGCGGTTGGCGTCGTCGTGCTCAAGAAACGGGATGAGCGAGGCGGCCACCGAAACCAGCTGCTCCGGCGCGACGTCCATGTACTCCACCTGCTCGGGACCGACCATGGGGAAGTCGGCGCGATAGCGGCAACGGACGAGTTCGTTGTCGAACCGCCCCTTGTTGTCGATCGGCTCGCCCGCCTGGGCGATGTGGTATTTGTCTTCCTCGTCGGCGGTGAGGTGCACGATCTCATTGGTCACCACGCCGTTGACCACCCGGCGATAAGGCGTTTCGAGGAAGCCGTACCGGTTGATGCGGGCGAAGGTGGCCAGCGAGGCAATGAGACCGATGTTCGGACCTTCCGGGGTCTCGATGGGGCACATGCGGCCGTAGTGCGTGTGGTGCACGTCGCGCACTTCGAATCCGGCGCGCTCGCGTGTCAGACCGCCGGGACCCAAGGCCGAGAGACGGCGCTTGTGGGTCAGTTCCGCCAGCGGGTTGGTCTGATCCATGAACTGCGAGAGCTGGGACGATCCGAAGAAGGTGTCGATCACGGCCGACACGGTGCGGGCATTGACGAGATCATGCGGCGTCAACTGCTCGTTTTCTTCCTTTTTCAGGCTCATGCGCTCGCGGATGGTGCGGGCGATACGGGAGAGACCGACGGAAAACAGGTTTGCCATCAGCTCGCCGACGGAGCGTGCCCGGCGGTTGCCGAGATGGTCGATGTCATCGACGAATCCCTCGCCGTTGCGCAGGCGGATCAGGTAGCGGACAATCGCCTGGAAATCCTGCGTGTCCAGCGTGGTCTGGTTCAGCGGCGCATCGCGTTCGAGGCGCTGGTTGATCATGTAGCGTCCGACCTCGCCCAGATCGTAGCGCTTGGTATTGAAGAACAAACGCTCGAGAAGCGATTCCGCGGTCTCCAGTGAGGGCGGCTCGCCGGGGCGGAGCAGGCTGTAAATCTTGAAGAGGGCCTCCTCGCGCGATTTGGAGGGGTCCTTTTTGAGTGTGTTGGGAATCAGGAGCGCGTCGTTGGCGGGATCGATGTCGAGAACTCTCAGATCGCCGATTTCGTACTTCTTCATCTTCTGGACGTGCTCTTCGGTGACGATGTCCCCGGCGGCCAGAAGAACTTCGCCGCTTTCCTCATCGATGATTCCCTCCGCCGACACGCGGCCCAGGACCTTCGCCCAGCGGCGGCTGACACCCTCGACGGTGGTCACGGGATAGAACGCCTCGAGGAGTTCTTCATCGGTGGACAGGCCGAGCGCACGCAACAGCGTCGTGACGGGGATTTTGCGGCGCGCGTCGATGTTGACGAACATGACATCATTGATGTCGAGGAAGAACTCAACCCAGGACCCGCGGAAGGGGATGATCCGCGCCAGGAAGAGATGCTTGCCGTTGGGGTGGGTGATCTCGTCGAAGAAGACACCCGGCGAGCGGTGCAACTGGCTCACCACCACGCGTTCGGCGCCGTTGATGACGAAGGTCCCGCGTTCGGTGATGAGCGGGAGTTCGCCGAGGAAGACATCCTGCTCGAGAACGTCTTTGACCTTTTTGCTGCCGGTGGCCTCCTCGATTTCCTTGCTGATCAGGCGCAGGGTCGCCTTCAGCGGCGCGGCAAAGGTCATGTTTCGTTCTTTGCATTCGCGGATCGAGTAGCGCGGCTGCCCGACATGATAGGACACGAACTCCAGCGAATAGTTCTCGTGGACGTCCGAGATCGGGAAGACCGCGACAAACATCTCCTGCAGTCCCTGCAGGAGCCGTTTTTCCGGCGGCGTGTCCGGCTGAAGGAACTCGTAATAGGACAGAAGCTGGATGTCCAGCAGATTGGGCATCTCCCCGCCGGATTGGAGGCGGGAGTAGGAGACGCGTCCGTTTTGTCCATTCTCGCTCAAGGAAATCCTCCCTCAAATGACATGAAGCAGATCGCCGGCCGTCTGCCGGGGGTCCATCCCCCCGGTTGACCGGCGTCTGCGAGTCAAGGGAATCGTCGCGTTCGCAACTACTTGATCTCGACGACTGCGCCCACTTCTTGCAGCTTCGCCCGGATGGACTCCGCCTCTTCCTTGGAGACGTTTTCCTTGACCGGATTGGGCGCCTTGTCGACCAGATCCTTGGCTTCCTTCAAGCCCAGACCGGTGATCTCACGGATCACCTTGATCACCTGGATCTTCTTGTCACCCACCTGGGTCAGGTGCGGGGTGAACTCGGTCTTTTCTTCGACAGCGGCAGCCGCTCCGCCACCGGCGGCCGGCATGGCGCCCATCATCATGGGCGCGGCGGCGCTGACGCCGAATTTGTCCTGAAGAGTCTTGGAGAGCTGGGAGAGCTCCATGACGGACATGTTTTCGATCAGCCCGACAACCTGATCAATGGTGCTGGTTTCTGCCACGACGCTTTTCCTTTCCTTCGAGGTATACTTAAACGACAGACGACTTCAATCACTCATGCACCGGGCTGGCTTCTCCGGCGGCTTCGCCCTTCTTGCGCTCAATGGCATCCACCGTGCCGACGAACTCGCGGATGATGGCATCCAGGGTGAAGACCAGATTGGACATGGGGGCCTGAATCGCCCCGACCACCTGCGCGAGGAGAACGTCCCGCGAGGGCAGGCTGGCGATGGCTTTCAGATCCTTGGAACCGTAGGGACGCGATTCGACCATGAACATCCGGATTTTCGGGCGTTCGAGGCGGGTATAGAACTCGTGCAGCACCTTGGCGGTTGCCACCGCGTCCGGGCCGCCATAGGCCACCGCGGTGGGACCGGTGAGATGCTCGACGAGCTCGGGCTTTCCCGCCTGCTTGGCGGCCAGGCGGAGCAGCGTGTTTTTGGCCACCCGCATCGAGGCGCCGGCTTTGCGCAACTGGGCGCGCAGGTCGGTGATGTCCGCAACGGTCAGACCGGCGTAATCAGCCACGAAGACGGTACCGGTCCGGCTGAAGTGGCCGGCCATCTCTTCAACGACTTTGACTTTTTCTGGACGAGGCATATCTGGCTCCCGGCGATCGCCCGCCCGAACGGGCGGGACCGGCCGCGTCGAATTAGTGTTTCAGGTCCGTCGTGAACCGGCTGTAGTCGATCTTGACGCCGGGTCCCATGGTGGTGGAGACGGCCACGTTCCGGATGTACTGTCCCTTCGATGCCGCGGGCTTGGCGCGGATCACGGCGTCGATGAAGGTGCGCGTGTTCTCAATCAGCTTATCCACGGTGAACGAGGTCTTGCCGACGAGGCCGTGCACATTGCCGGCACGGTCCACGCGGAATTCCACCTTGCCGCCCTTGAGATCAGACACGGCCTTGCCAATGTCGACCGTGACGCTGCCGGTCTTGGGCGAGGGCATGAGCCCGCGCGGGCCGAGCACTTTGCCCAGCCGTCCCACGAGGCCCATGACATCCGGGGTGGCCACGACGGCATCAAACTCGAGCCAGCCGCCCTGGATTTTCTCGACGAACTCATCGGAGCCGACATAATCGGCGCCGGCGGCGCGGGCCTCGGCTTCCTTCTCGCCCTTGGTGAGCGCCAGCACGCGCAGGGTCTTGCCCGTGCCGTGCGGAAGGATGACCGTGCCGCGGACCACCTGGTCTGCGTGCTTGGGGTCGACCCCCAAACGCATGGCCACATCGAGGGATTCGTCAAACTTGGTGTGCTTGGTGCTCACCGCGAGCGTGACGGCCTCCTCGAGAGGCAATGGCTTGGTACGATCGACTTTGGCGAGCGCTGCGAGGTGCTTTTTGCCTGTCTTCATTCAGTCCCCCTGGCTCCCACCTCGCCGCCGTTGCGGCGCGTGGTCCCATCGCCGGGTGTTTATGATGCTGTTGATCCTGCCGGAACCTCTCTGGCAACTCTTCTTTCTACCAACTCGGAGCCCGATCGATTCCCGCCGGACAGAAACTTCAAAACGAACCCCGGGGCCAATTTGTTGGTCCTTGGGTTCAGATTACCTCAATTCCCATGCTGCGCGCGGTCCCCGCGACCAGCCGCATGCCGGCCTCGACCGAGGCGGCGTTTAAGTCCGCCATCTTCAAGGTGGCGATTTCCCGCACCTGGTCCTGGGTGACCCGCCCCACCTTGTTGCGGTTCGGTTCAGCCGAGCCCTTTTCGAGCTTGGCGGCCTTCAGGAGAAGAACTGCCGCCGGCGGGGTTTTGGTGATAAACGAGAAAGACTTGTCCTTGTAAACGGTGATGACCACGGGGGTGATCATCCCGGCTTCCTTCTGCGTGCGGGCGTTGAAGGCCTTGCAGAATTCCATGATGTTCACGCCATGCTGACCGAGCGCGGGACCCACCGGGGGAGCCGGGTTGGCATTTCCAGCCGGGATCTGCAGCTTGATGTAACCGGTAATTGGCTTGGTCGCCACGATTCGCTCCCTTCAGGCCGCTGTCAGCCGGCCTGCACTTGCAGGAAATCCAACTCGACCGGCGTGGGCCGGCCGAAGAT
>JBFMFQ010000057.1:0-16323 GCA_040752075.1 Candidatus Zixiibacteriota bacterium
TGCCCCGACTCTCGGAGCAGGCTGCCAAGCATGAGACTGGGGATGGAGTTAACGGCTACGATCCGTGCTATGCCTGTGCCGCCTTGCTCCTACTGCACCGTGAGCGTTCCCGCCTCGAAGTAGGGTTGCACCAGAGCGTTGGTGGTGTCCACGTACGACATGTAATTCGCCGGCGGCGCGAACGACTCCTCGATCTTGCCCGATTTGGCATCGGCCGACAGCGTGAAATGGACCGTGGCAAGAAGCCCATCCTCGGCCGGGATCTTCGGCTCGGTCACCGGGACGGCGCCGATCAGAAGCAGACGTTGCGGATTGTCGATCCGGACCGGCTTGTTGGCGAGGTAGTCGACCATCGAACCGGCGAAGGACACCGAATCCACGGTCATTCCCTCGGGGATCTTAAAGGGCATCACAAGCGCCTTGGCGGGCTCGACCCCATGATAGTGGATGCCGAAACTGCCTTTCGATCCGGCGGCCAGGGTCGGTGAATCGACCGAGATCTTGGCGTCGCTGGGCCGCATCGGCGGCGCGCTGGGCTTGGTCTGGTCCGTGGTCTGCGGTTTCTGGGCGGTTTCCGTGGCGGACTGCTGGGCGGTTTGCTCCGTCTCGGTCTTCTTCGCGCACCCCGCGATCAGTGTGAATGCCATGAGCATGACTGCCAAACGCTTCATTGCGGTTATCCTCCTGCCGGGTTGGCAAAACAAGTCGCGGAAACAAAGCCCAACGGCCCGCTAAAGTCAATGGGCAGAAGCGGGTGAGACTCTACCCCGCTTGCCAAGCCGGATGGCCGGGGGCTACCTTGGCTGGCAATGTCCGGCGCCGCATCGAGTTCAGGGCCCTCCATCCTGATGATCAACGCCATCAAATTCTGGGGCGGGGGGGAACAGTGGTATTGGCAGGTCGCCACCGGCCTGCGTGATCGCGGCCATGCGGTCACAATTGCGGGGCGGCGCGACGGTGTCTTCCTCGAGCGATTCGATAACTCAGGCATACCGACTCTACCGCTGCGCATGCAATCCGACTACGGCCCCGGGGATGTCCTTACCTTGCGCCGATGGCTTACGTCCCACGGCCCGGTGGCCGTGATCTGCAACCTGACCCGCGATGTCCGTCTGATCGGATTGGCCGCCTCGGGCCTACCTGGGGTCAGGATCATCTGGGCCATGGGCTCCATCCTGATTCGAAACCGCTGGCGGGACAGGTCGCTGGTCAGCCGGAGTGTGGACCGGATTGTTGTACCCTCGGAGTCGCTGGCCGCCGAACTCAGGGGACTGGGCTACATTCTTCCCTCAATCATCTCCGTGGTTCCCATCGGGCTTGATCTGGATCTCTGGGGTGCGATTCCTCCCCGCCACTCGACCAATGGAGAAGATGGGGGAAGTCCGATTGTCGGAGTCTTCGGCCGCCTGGAGGCCCGCAAGGGGCACCGCTTTCTCTTGGACGCCTGGACGGGAGTCTGCTCGCGATACCCCCAGGCCGTACTCTGGATTGCGGGTACCGGATCAGAAGAAACCGTGCTCCACGAACAGGCCCGTGCACTGGGATTGGAGGACCGCATTCGTTTCTGGGGATTTCAATCCGATGTGCGGACCATCCTGACCAAAGTCGACCTGGTCGTCCAACCGTCGCTCTACGAACCCTTCGGAATCATCCTGCTTGAGGCCATGGCCTGCGGCAGGCCGATTGTCTGCACCACCGCCGGGGGGATGCCCGAGGTTGTCGACAGGGCCTGCGCGCGCCTGGTCCCACCGGGCGACCCTCAAGCGCTCGAAAGCGAGATCATTCGGGTCTTGGGAGATCGGGAGAGATCCAGCGCGATGGGGGAGGCAGGGCGACGGCGTGTCGAGGAGCAGTTTGGGCTGCCACTGATGCTCGACCGCGTCGAATCGGTCATCGCGCAGGTGATGCGGTGATTACTCCATTTCCTGGAAGGCGCGGATGATGTCGTATTCCTGTTCCGCCGCGATCAGCCGTTCACGGAAATAATCGAACTGCAGCACTTCGGCGAGCGCCTTGAAGACTCGCAGGTAAAGCGAGTCATCGTAAGGCGGCGCGGCCATGGCGAAAAACAGCCTCACCGGTTCGCCGTCGGGCGCCCCGAAATCGTAGCCTTCAGGAGCGATCGCGACCGCGAGGATCAATTCCTTCGCCTGCATCGTGCGCACATGCGGAATGGCGATGCCGTGCCCGATGGCGGTCGTGGCCTTGCGTTCCCGGTTGACCAAATCGATGAGGAGCTTGTTGCGGTTGCCGATGTGAGCCGACCGCGCGAGAACGCCCACCAATTCCTCAAGGATGCGCTCTTTGTCGTCGCGCTTTTGACGCTGCGTCTTCTCGGCGGGTTCCTCTTCCTCGGACTCCCCGTCGTCATCCTCGTCAAGGCGCGTCTCCATCCGCAGCTTGATGAGATTGACGTCCAACAAACGGGAGATGTTCATTAGGGAAAACCGGGACGGCGGCGGGGGGATCAGTCGTGCACGAGTTCCGCCTGGAATTCGCGCTGGACGGCCTTGATGGCATCATCCAGGAAGCGGGAGTCGATGACGCAGGTCACGGCGGTCGCCGTGGCCGAGATCATGTCGATGTTAATGCCTTCGCTGGAGAGCGTGCGGAAGATGCGTCCGGCGACCCCGGGGGTGCGGTGCATCTGATCGGCGACGATGCTCAACGCCACGACATCGTCGCGGCGGGACACGGATTGCGCGCCGAGGTCCTCGCGGATGCGCTCGAGGATGCTGACCGCCTTGTCGGCGCCCGCATCCTCAATGGTAAAAGAGATGTCGGTGCGTCCGGAGGCGCCGCCCGAGGCGGTCATCATGGAAACGTTTATTCCCGCCTCGCCCAGCTGGCCGAAGATCTCGGCGGCGATGCCGGGGCGGTCATCAACCGCATGAATGGTCAACTTGCAAATGTTGGTATCGGTCATGATGCTGGGTTTTTTCATCGCAATCTCCATGGGCGTCGAACCGCCACGCACACATGATACCGCATTTCCCCCTCTGAATCAAGCCGGCCCACGCCGGCCGTCATGGAGCCTGTGACCCGCTATCGGGGTGGGCCGATTAGCGAACGGTTATCGAATACGGCATGACATAGGCCGCGTCACCGCCTGTTCCGGCACCGATCCCCAAGAGCGCCGATAGAGGCGCCGGAATGACACCCGGCAGCCAGGCGGCCATGGCCCCCGGCGCCAGTCCGGAACCGAAGACCTGCCAGCGTCGCTCGGGCAACAGCCTGATCTCGACTCGCTCGCCATCATCGCAGCCCGCCATGCGCGCCGCGACCTCGATGCATTCGCGCAGGTCGGCATACCGGTCGATTAATCCCAGTTCACGCGCCGCGGCGCCGGACCACACCCGTCCCTGCCCGATCGCATCGACCGAATCGGCGGGCAGCCCGCGTCCATCGGCGACGAGCCCAACGAAGCGCTCGTAGGCGCGGGTCATCTGTTGCCGGATCACCTCACGCTCCGCGTCATCGAATGGCCGCGACGTGCCGTACAGGTCGGCGTATCGGCCGCGTGTCAAAACCTCCTTGTCGATGCCGATTTTGTCGTACAATCCCGAAAACTCCACCTTGCCGCTGATGATCCCGATCGACCCGGTGATGGTGTTCGGCATGGCGAAGATGGAGTCGGCCGCGCACGCGATGTAATAGCCCCCCGAGGCTGCGACATCGCCGAAGGAGACGATGATCGGTTTTTTGCCGACCGTTCGTGAGACCTCCCGCCAGATCGCATCCGAAGCGAAAACCGACCCTCCCCCGGAGTTGACCCGGAGCACCACCGCCTTGACACGACGGTCTTCCCGCGCCCGGCGCAGCGCGGCGGTAATGGTCCGGTCCCCCATGATTTCGCCGGTCAGAAGTCCATCGCCATCTTCCCCCTCCATAATCGAGCCTTCGGCAAACACAACCGCGACTTCGGGAGATGGTCCCCAGCGGGAGTTTCGATACCGTCGCTTCAGCATCTGCCGCGCGCCGACATCGGCATGGAATGGTCCGTGGTCGGCGGCCATGATGTCCCGGAGCTCATCCTCGTGGGCCACCGCATCGATCATGCCGGCATCGCGGGCATCGACCGACACATAGGGGCCGTGGGCGATCCACCCACGCACGGTCTCGCCGGTCACCCCGCGCGCCCGGGCGATCTCATCGATCCAGTGACTGTCGAGGTCGTCCAGAAGCGACGTCAGGGCCTCACGGTGCGCGTCGGACATCGAGGTTCTTGTCAGCAGATCGGATGCGTTCTTGTAGTCGCCAATGTGTTCCAAATCAGCATTGACGCCGAGCTTGTCCAGAAGGCGCTTGAAGAAGGTGACCTCGGCACGCAACCCGACGACATCGACAGACGAGACAGGTGGGACCACAATCCGCTCCGCCGCCGAGGCGAGGTAGTACTCCTGGTTGCCGATCATGCCCTCGAGGTAGACGGTCACCGGTTTGCCGGCGTCCTGCAGGCGGCCAAACGCCCGGCGAACTTCCTCCACCCGCGCCCAGCCGAGGCGGGGATTGTCCACGGTCACCAGAACCGCGCAGACCGTCGGATCCTCCACGGCCTTGTCAAACAAACTGATCCAGTCAAACGTCGTCAGTGGCGGTGACCCAAACAGGCTGCGGGGCGGCTGGCGGTCGGGGATGTCGCCCGACATCCGTACCTTCAGGATTTCCCGCGGTACACGCACCACCGGGTTGCGCCGGGTCTCGCTCAGGCCGGCATAGAACACGCCGCCACGGTATCCGTCATCGTGGTGAAACGCGCTGTGGGAACCGGCAAAGAAGGTTGCGAGATCGACACGTCCCCCGAGGAAGTAATTCTCATCCTCGTCGATATCCGCAAACGCGGTCAGTCCGCTTGAGATTTCCATCGAGGCGGCCAGCCGGTAAGTACCCGACCAGAGATTCTGGCTTGTGGTCTGGTACCAGTCCCCGCCGATCATGAGGCGACCATCGAGCAGGTTGACCGCGGCGGAGTAGACAAATTCGGCGTCGCTGCGCGCGCCGTTGCGACGCATCCGGTTGTAATTGTCCACGACCACGGCGAACGACAACGGGCCGCCCGGACGCAGGGTGAGCCCGTGCGACCAGAAGTGCGACTTGTTCTGGACCGGATCATCCGAACTGCGCCATTGGTAGCTTGAACCGGCATTGAGGACACCGTTACTGCCGGTCCCCAGCGCGACGGTGTACGAATGACCATTGCTGCGACCACTGGAGCCAAGCCACTCCGTCGCGAAGCCGAGTCCTTTCACCGAAACGAAAAGGGCGTCGTCTCCGCTCATCGACGAATCGGTGTAATCGTGGAAGTAACTGAGCGACAACCCCTGGTCGAGCCCCACGGCGGCCGGGTTGTAACGGATGCCCAAGGGTCCTTCGACAGCGGCGGCGGGCACAAAGGGCATTAGAACCCGATCCCGGTGAAATCGTTCATCCTCAGCCCCGGCGCCCGAAGCCGACAGGCAGAGAAGCACGGCGACCACAGCCGAATTCATTGGCCGCCGCAACATCATCCGAAACCACGATACACATGAAAACATACCTCGCCTCCCCTGCGATCATTGTCCCGGCGACATGCTGCCGGGCTCACCTGGAATGAAGATGGGACCTGGGCGGGAAACTCAAAAGCCCAAACCGTTGCCCGAATGCGGGATTCGCTTCTGAGGATCTTGCTGACGGGGCGCTACATGCCTTGGATGCTGACCATCGAGGCGCCGGTGGCTTCGATGTCGATGATCCCTCCACCGTTGCCACAGATTCCTTCAAGCCGGTTGCGGGAGAGCTGGTCGGCGTGGGTCTGAATGACCAGTCCGCCGGCATGGATGGTTCCGCCGCGTCCGACTTGGACATTCATGCGGGCGGAGAGATGCTTGGGCACATTCAACGTGACCGGAGACTGGCTGGTGCGGATGTCCAGTTGAGCGCGACCGAATTCGTTGATGGAGACATCGACCGGCGCCGCCTGGCAGTAAATCCGCGTTGTCCCTCCGATGAGTGAGACCTCGGACAGGATGATCGGGGCATACTGGGTTTCCGCGATGACCGCGCCCGCGAGCTCCTCGACCGTGATCGCACCCGAGTTGTTCCCCAGCTTGACCGGGCGGTCCGCGGCGGGAATGGCCTGCCGGACCGACAGGTCGGCGTACGAGGTCCGGGCGGCGACATTTCCCCGCACATCGGACAATTCGATGCTGGTGTAGCTGCCGCGAACATCGGTCGAGCGTGTGACATCGTTCAGTTTTACTTTTCCGAATTCTGTATTAATGACCACATCGCGAAACGGCCCATCCATGTCGTACTCGAAATACCGGGCGTCGATGTCCACATCCCAATCCCGTGGAATGGACATGGTGATATCCACGGACACCCCGCGGTCGGTGCCCTCCCACGGCGCGCCGGCCGGGGTCTTGATGCTGAGTCTGAGCTGATTGCCCGCCGGACGAAGCTCCACCGTGATGTTTTCCTCCATCTCGGCGGCAATCTCCGGCGATTCGCCGCGAAGGATCTCGGTGATCTGGGCACGCACCGAATCCGAGGGACCGGTGGTCAGGATGATCTGACCGCCGATGTTGGGCGACCCGGTGATCTTAAGTCCACTCAGCCCTTTTGCCGGCACGGCGCTTAGGACTTCTGAGCGATACCGCCCACCGCCCAGCGACTGCAATCCGTCCCGTCCCGCGACACCATAGGACCAGTCCGAACCGGTCAAAAAGACGATCAACGCCGCGCCAATGGCGGCAAAGGCGATTCGTAGGGTACGAGCGTGGGATGTTCCAGTCATCAAGTGCTCCTCCGGCATCTTTCCCTGTGTACGCAATCCACGCGGCGCAGTTGCGCCCGCCCGCGACCCCTCTCAGCCATCGCGACCGGCCATCAAGCGGTCCATGAGGAGGGCTCCCGCCACACCGGCATTGAATGACTCGATTCCCCGTGACATCTTAATCCCGATTCGACGGCACGAGAGTCGCTCCCAAGCCGGGTCCAGGCCGTGTGTTTCGCCGCCGATGGTCAGGATCCATTTCGCGGGCGCGGGAATGGGGGCAGGATCGGACTGATGTGCGACATCAGCCAGAAATATGGTGAACTTCTGCCTTCCCGCCCATGACCCAACTTGTTCAACGTCCACCGCCGACACTATAGGCAGACGGAAAACCGCACCGGCGGTCGCACGGACCACTTTGGGATTGGTCACTTCCACGGACTCCGGAGAAATGAGCACCCCGTCCAGCCCCAACCCGGCGGCCGTTCGAATCAATGTTCCGAGGTTGCCGGGGTCGTTCATCCGGTCGCAATACAGGATTCGTCGCGCCTGCCGGACGGCGAATGCCTCCCAAGTCAGGGGACGCCACGCGACGACCGCCGCCAGACCGGACGAGTGGACGGTGTCGGTCATCTGCTCGAATTCCTGCCTCGCCACGCGGAGGATTGGAGGGGATTGGAATTCGGGATTGGCGGCGCCACGGCCCAACCCGAGCCGGGATGCCGCGGCCAATCCATCGTGATCGTCCGCCACGAGGATGGCCTCGACCTTCTGAGCGCAGGCAATCGCCTCTCCGACTGAACGAAGCCCCTCGATCAGGATAAGGCCCGACTTCTCCCGTTCCTTTCGCAGACGCAGTTTCCGCCACACCATCAGGCGTGAACGGGAGATCAAGGGCCATGAACTGGCGATGGATGCAACCATGGGCAGATCAGGAAGGGGGCTGTGAGGCGCGCAAGCAAGCGATTTCCCGGCGGTAAACGCTCCTGTCACAACTCTCTTCCCGGCATGTGCATATCCTGACCGAATTGATTACCATGACACCATGCCTGTCTCGACCCCTTCCCGCAGGGACCTCTGGCGACAAATCTGGATGCTGGCCTGGCCGATCGCGGGGTCGAACTTTCTCCTGCGCGGGGCGGCGATTGTTGACACCGCGATGGTCGGACGGCTCGGGGCGGTGGCCCTGGCGGGTTTGGGGCTTGCCCAGGTTCCTGTCTTCGTTTCGATGGCGGTGGAGCGAGGCCTCGGGATCGGCGGCCAAATCCTGATCGCCTACCACACCGGTGCGAGTGAGCCCGACCGCCGGCTTAAGGTGGCACGCGCGGTGGTGGTTCTCTCTTCGGTGGTGGCGGTAGGCATTGCGGTTGTCACGTGGCTGTTGTCCCCGTCTATTTGCCGGCTGATGGGCGGCGATGAAGCCATGGTCTCCCAGGCCATGATCTACCTGAACGTCTTCTTCATCGTCTTCATTTTCAGCGGATTGTTCTTCGTATTCTCGGCCATCTTCCAGGGGGCCGGCGACACCAGGACACCGCTTTATGTGACCGCCGGCGTGAACGCCCTCCACGTGATCGTGGCATATCTCCTTGTCTTCGGCCACCTCGGACTGCCGCGATTGGGTGTGGCGGGCGCCGCGTGGGGAATGGGGATTTCCGAGCTGGCCGGCACGGTGGTCCTTGCCGGAATTGCCACCCGTCGCGGTTTGTGGTCGCCCGGATTCCGGGGGATTTCCTTCGGGGCGATCCGCGCGGTGGGACGGCTCGGCGGCCCGACCGTGGTGGAGCGGCTGCTTGTCAATGGCATGCAGGGGTTTTACACCCGGCTTCTCACCGGATTCGGAACGGCCGCCTTTGCGGCCCACCGGATCGGGATCGATATGGAAGCCGTGGCTTTTCTGCCGGCGCTGGGGTTCGGTCAGGCGGCGACCACCGCGGTCGGGCAGCGCTTGGGAACAGGCGACGAGGAAGGGGCTCGTCGCGCGGGCTGGATCACCACCCAGATGTCGGCAATCTTTATGGGCGCCCTTGGGCTCTCGTACTACCTCCTCGCCGAACAGTGGATGAGAATTTTCACATCCGATCCCGAGGTAATCGCCTACGGGATCAAGTTCTGCACCGTCGCGGCCCTGATCCAGATCCCGCTGGCCTTTTCGATGGTCGTGGCGGGAGCGCTGCGTGGCGCGGGGGAGACACGCTGGGTGATGACCATGCCGCTTGTCGGCGGCTGGCTGGTGCGCCTCCCGCTGGGTTACCTGTTTGGCTATGTCTGGGGCTTCGGGCTCATGGGTGTCTGGTGGACCATGCTGATCGACTGGGTCGTGCGGGGTTCGCTCATCTCCCTTAAATTCAAGTTCATGAAATTCCGGCTCGACAAGCTGGTGCACGCCCCGCGCAAGCCGGCGCCAGTACTGGTGACACGCGAAGTGGGGAGTTAACGTGGCGCTTCGACCTCGCGACCAACAGGATCTCTACGCGCTTGCCGAATACTACGACATCGCGTTCGACTTCCGCGACTTGGACAAAGAATGCGACGCGCTCGATGCTCTTTCGGTTCGTCACCGCGGCGCCAAGCCGGCGTCATTCGTCGACATTGCCTGCGGTCCCGGGTACCACTGCATCCAGTACGCGCTTCGGGGACGGGTCTGTCATGCGCTGGACTTAAATCCGGTCATGATTGAGTACGCGAAGCGCAAGGCCGATCGCGCCGGGGCGGAGGTTCAGTTTCAAGTCGCCGACATGCGCGATTTCTTGCTCCCCAAGCCGGTCGACCTCGCCTTCTGCGGCATCTCGACCATTCACTACATGCTCACCGATGATGATCTCGTGAAGCATCTGAGAGCCGTCGCACGCAATCTCACTCCGGGCGGGATCTATGTCTTCGAGGCGAATCACCCGCGCGATCAATTCGGGGTGGGGTCGTCGACCAAGAACGAGTGGGAGTCGAAGCGTGGCGACATCACCGTTCGGATGTCATGGGGCCTGGATGATCTCAACTTTGATCCGATCACCCAGATTTCGGAAAGCACCGTGCGCATTGCGGTCGATCGCGATGGCCGGACCGAAACCCATCAATTCACCAATGTCGACCGCACGTACACCTACCACGAGTTTGTTCTCCTCATCGAAAAGTCCGGCGTTTTCGAAATCTGCGAGTGGCTTGGTGCCCTCGATCCGAATGTCGCGCTCGACAACTCGAAAGCATCCTGGCGAATGATCCCGGTCTTGCGGAAGAGGTAACCCGACACAGGGAGGGCAAGGCTCCCGTCGAAGATCCCGCAAAGCGGGGCTGAGCCACCGCGACGAGACACCGTCCGCGCAAGTTCTAGAACTCGTATTCGATACCCAAGACGGGAAGTACGCTGAACTGGTAAAGAACGTCCGGCTTCTGCTCGTCCTCGTTCCAGTAGTGCATGAGGACATTCTGGCGGTTGTAGGCATTCCACACGTTGAGATACAAAATGATGCTCGACTGGCGGAAATAGAAGTGCCGGTCCACCCGGATGTTCATCGAATGATATGCCGCCTGCCGCTCCTCGTTGACACGGGTCCGGTCGAGGACCGAGCGGTTGATCGCTCGCGAGGCGAGCGTGTCCAGTGGCGTGTACGGCGGTCCGCCGGCGAATGTCCAGCGCATGGAGAATTCCCAGTTCCGGTTCGGTTTGTAGCCCCCCTCCAGCCCGATGATGACGCCGTTGTCCAGGCTCCGATCCCTCCAGATCCCGTCCAACCCGCGATACCGCGCCTTGCCATACGCCCCGGAGATCAGCCCATAGACTCCGGCGACCAGCTTCTTCTGAAGGACACACTCGATGCCATACGAGTCGGCGCGTCCTCCGCTTTCAAGCTCGGGATAGAACGAGTAGTACCCGCGGCTGACGACATCATCGGCGATGAACGATTCGGGCTGGGTGGGGTCCATCGGGAAGTCATCGTAGCGCTTGTAATAGCCCTCCACCGTCATCTGTGTGTTCTCAGTCCAAAGGTGCTCGATACCCGCTATGTAGTGCTGCGCCAACGGGTCATTCAGCTCACGGTGCGCTGGCTGCTGGAGGAGCAAGGCCAGGGGGAGATTCTGGAAGTACAGCCCGGTTGCCCCATTGAGCGTTGTGCGGTCGGTGAGCCGATACGAGAGCGACAGCCGGGGCGACACATGGGTGGCCGAATTGTAATCGAAGTGATCGACCCGCATGCCGAGTGTGGTCTGCAAACGGTAGACCGGCTCGAATGTCAATGAGAGGAAGGCCCCTCCCTTGGGCGACTCGACATCCTGCCGGATGTGCATTTCCGGAATGGTGTCGCCGTACGGATTGGTGTACTCGCCGTAGAATGTGTCGTAGTCGCTCAGGTTGTATTGGCCGTCGACGCCCGTTTCGATGTGGGACCGGGGGCCGAGACGGACCGTGTTCACATTGCGGAGGAAGACCTGCTGGTCGCGCGAGTCCTCGCGGCTCAAGGTCTGCGCGGATTTTACCTCGAAGAACTCGCCGCCGAACCGGGTGGCCATGGTCGAGAGGACAAACTCCGACACACCCCGTGCGCCCCAAATCTTCCGCAGGTTCATCCCCGCCGCGTATTCATCGCTGTCCCACTTCCCGTAGGCGATGTTCCCATCTTCGATCGCCTGCTCCTTGTCGAATTCGACAAAGTCGATGCCGGCAATGCCGAGAAGGGTGAGCGTGGCCGAGGGCGTCAGATCGTAAGTGAACTTACCCTGGTAATCGCTGTAGCGCGGCGCGATTCCCTGCCCGAGGGCTTCCACCACCAAATCGAGGTAACTGCGCCTTGCGGAAAACAGCCAGGCGCCGCGCCGACCCGGCGCCGGTCCTTCCAGCGATGCGCCAAACCCGGCGAAGTTGAGGTCCAACTGCCCGTCGAACTCCTCCCGGTTGCCATCGCGGAATCCCAGTGTCACAATGGACGAGAGCCGGTCGCCATAAATCGACGAGAACCCCCCGGCCGAGAAGTCCGCATCGCGCACGAAATCGACATTGATCAGCCCGATCGGCCCGCCCGAGGTTCCCTGAAGGGGGAAGTGGTTGATGTTGGGGATGGGAATGCCATCGACATAGAAGCCGTTTTCGGATGGTGTCCCGCCGCGAACAATCAGGCTGTTCATCTGGTCGTTGACCTTGGCGACACTGGGGAGAATGGTGAAGACACGCGTGACATCCCAGCCGCCGGATCCTGGGGAGCGGCGAACCTCCTCGGTCGAGAAACTGACATTGCTGGTCGGCGCCCCCGGTTGATCCTCGAAATGGCGCGGCGGGGAGGTCACCGAGACGCCCTGCAATTCGATGCTGGATGACTGCAATTCCACTCGGACTTCGGTGATTCGGCCGGGACGAACCACGATATCGCCGATGGAACGCGGCTCGTAGCCGAGGCTCTGAACGGTCAGGACATAGGTTCCAATGGTGACATTGCCGATGACGCACACACCCGCATCATCGGTCGAGGCGCCGATCTGGGTTCCGGAGATAAGCACACTGGCGCCGGGAATCGGTGACTGCAAAACGGCATCCAGCACTTCGCATTTGATCGAGCCGAGTTTGTCCGTGGTTACCTTGGCGTGGAGTGCTCCAGCGCCGGATAGGAGCGCGAAAGATAGAAAAACGATACGCCAGCTTGTCGGTTTGCACATGTCCGTTTCCTCCAGCGCGCGGGGTCCGCGCTTTCCACCGGAGGTTGATACTACGAAGTGAATGCCGGGATTCCTCACCGATTAACCTCGAATTAACGAGCGAGTTGGCAAATGTTAGGGGCGGCCTTTGCAGAGTAGCCCGCGCACGGGCGCTGTAGGGGCGGGTCTGAGACCCGCCCCCGTGCGTGGGGATCGCCCTTGTCCGTCGTCCTGTGCACTGGCCGGGCCGGATTGTCGCTGGGCTGGGTGTACAAGGGACTAAAGCCCCTTGTCCTCGACTCGCGGAAATGTGAGATTGGGGGCACGGAGGTGCGGTCATGGTGTCACTCGAAGGGAAGGCGGTCATTGTCACCGGCGCATCGCGCGGGATCGGGCGGGCGGTTGCCATTGTCATGGCGGGGCGGGGTGCACGGGTCGCCTGCCTCGGGCGGGATGAGGACCGTCTGCGCGAGGTGGTCGAGGAGATCACCAAGGCCGGCGGCGAGTCGTTCTTTCTCTGCTGCGATGTCCAGCAGGAGTGGTCGGTCAAACGCACGGTCGAGGATGTGTTCGCGCAGTTCGACGGCATCGACATCTTGATCAATAACGCCGCGGTGGGAATCCATGGCCCGACCGAGTTCTACACCCTGAAGAACTGGCGCACCACCATCGACACCAACCTGACCGGTCCCTTTCTCTTCTGCCGCGCGGTGGTTCCCCTGATGAAGGATCAGGGCTCGGGGCGCATCATCAATGTCGCCAGCGGCGCGGGCAAAAACGGGATCGTCAACATGAGCGCCTACTGCGCCTCGAAATTCGGCCTGATCGGTTTCACCCAGGCGCTCGGCCTCGAACTGCGCGAACACGGCATCCATGTCTGCACCGCCATCCCCGGCTCGACCGACACCGAGTTCTCCGGCCGCAGCCCGGAGCACCCGAACGCACATCAATCGGTCAAAAAGCGCCTCTCGCCGTTCGAGGTCGCCGAGGCGATCGCCGGGCTGTGCGAATCGAATGCGAATTCGTGGGTGTCGGAGGTGGTGATTCGGCCGTTGAGGGTGGGGTGATCAAGCGTGCGAACGACACTTCTCCACCAGCGCCGCAAACAACCCCTCCACATGCTCCGTCCGTGTCCGGAAATTAACTGGGTTGATGCGGAACCAGGCGTGGCCCTTCAACACCGTGGTTGAAATCCAGTACTTCCCCTCCTGCTCAATTTCGCGCGCGACACGGGCGTGGAGTTTCGCTGCGTCCGGCTCGCTCAGTCCAGGTGGGCAATACCGAATGCAAATGGCGGACATCTGCGGAAATGTCGCCGGTTCGAAGTCAGGGTGGTGGGTTGCGAGTTCGTAGAGGCGGCGCGCCTGATCGACGTTGTTGTCCACCCATTGGCCGATTTGTTTCGCGCCATAACGCTTGAATCCCATCCAGACCTTCAAACTCCGGAATCTTCGAGATTGCTCGAAGCCGTGCACGAAGTAGTCATAACGCTCGCCGCCGGAATCCATCCGGTCGGTGAGATAGGGCGGGCGGATCCCGAATGAACGGGTAAGCTGGGTCTCGTCCCTGACAAGGACCGCGCCGGCATCGAGCGGTGCATAGAACCACTTGTGCGGGTCGAGCGTGACCGAATCGGCCAATTCGAGGCCGTCGAGGACGCCCGGGTACTTTTGCGACAACAGCATACCGCCGCCATAGGCGGCATCGACATGCAGCCAGCACCTCTCACGATCAGCAATGGCACGCAGCGTGCGAAGGTCATCCACCGCGCCGTTATTGGTGGTGCCGCCCATCGCGGCGATGGCCATTGGACGAATTCCGGCCCTCTTGTCCTTCTCAATTGCCGTTTCCAGTGCGTCGATGCGCAAACGGAATCGATCATCGGTCGGCAGGGCGCGAAGCGATTTGCGCCCGAGCCCGATCGCATCGACCGACTTGTCGATGGAGACATGGCGCTCCTCGGAGGTGTAAACAGTCCATTGACCGCTTAGTCCTTCGTGCTGGGCGATGTCGCCCGACATCCAATCCCGGGCGAGCTTCAGCGCGATGAAATTGGCGGTCATCCCGCCCGAGGTCAGGTTGCCGCCCGCGTTGCGGTCATAGCCGATGAGATCGGTCAGCCAGCGGACTGTCTGCCGTTCCATCGCGACCGCCGCCGGCGCGCTCGGCCAGACTCCAACATTCTGATTCAATGCCGAGGCGATCATATCGCCGATGACTCCCGCCGGGGTCGGCGTGGGGGTGATGTAGCCAAAATACCCCGGGTGGTTGATCTGCGCCGAATTGGGGAAGAGCTTCCTCTCCAGCTCGTCGAAGACCGCATCGGCGGGTTGTCCCTTATCGGGGAGCGGCTCATCGAAGAGTCTCGCCAGGTCGGCCGGGTCGACCTTCGGCATGAGGGGTTCGCTTTCCACCCGCGCGAAGTAGTCGGCGAGGTAGTCCACCGCACGGTGGCCGAGGGAACGGAATTCGTTTGGGTCCATGCGGGGAGGATAAGATGCGGGACCAATTGAAATCAACGCCCCGAGCGGGTCAGTCATTGCGAGGCGGGCGTCCCGCGACAGCGGGACGACCAACGAAGCAATCCCGTTCCATGTCCACGTCGGTGGCCTTGGGACGGGATTGCTTCGTCGCTTCGTCGCCTCCGGCGCCTTCGCTCCTCGCAATGACTGCCCCGGGTTTCCTCGCAATGACTGCCCCGGATTTCCTCGCAATGACTGCCTCGGACTTCCCCGCGATGGCTGCTGGGGGTGAGACGAAATGGCTCCGAACCCCCACTTACATCCCACCCCCCGAAAGCGTATCTTCCCCATACCCCGGCGGATGAACCGCCGGACGACAGTATCCGACAACAGGACTATGATGAGCGACGAGAACACCAAGACTGACTCAAATGCCCCGAGTGAAAACGGAGGGGAAGCAAAGCGTCCCTCGAATTTCATTCGCGATATCGTCATCGAGGACAACAAGACCGGCAAATGGGGCGGACGGGTCGTGACCCGTTTCCCGCCGGAGCCGAACGGCTACCTCCATATCGGGCACGCCAAGTCGATCTGCCTCAACTTCGGCACCGCCGCCGAGTTTGGCGGGACCACCCACCTGCGCTTCGATGACACCAATCCGTCGAAGGAGGAACGCGAGTACATTGATGCGATCAAGCGCGATGTCCACTGGCTGGGGTTCGACTGGGGCGACAAGCTGTTCCACGCCTCGGAGTACTTCGAGTACATGTACGATTGCGCCGAGAAACTGATCGCCAAGGGCGTGGCCTATGTCGATGATCTCTCCGCCGAGGAGATTCGCCAATACCGCGGGACATTGACCGAGCCGGGCAAAGAATCGCCCTGGCGCAACCGCACCGTGGCCGAGAACCTCGATTTGTTCCGGCGGATGCGCGCCGGGGAGTTCCCCGATGGCGCCAAGGTGCTGCGCGCGAAAATCGACATGTCTTCCGGCAACATCAACATGCGCGACCCGACCATGTATCGCATCAAGCATGAGTCACACCCGCATGTCGGCGACAAGTGGTGCATCTACCCGATGTACGACTATGCCCACTGCCTGTCGGATTCGCTGGAGAAGATCACGCACTCGATCTGCACGCTCGAGTTCGAGGATCATCGTCCTCTTTACGATTGGTATCTCGACCAGCTGGGAGTCTATCACCCTCAGCAAATCGAGTTCGCCCGGCTCGAGGTGACCCATACCCTGATGAGCAAGCGCAAACTACTGGCGCTGGTGCAAGAGGGGCATGTCCGTGGCTGGGATGATCCCCGGATGCCGACCATCGCCGGTCTGCGCCGGCTTGGGTACACACCTGAGTCGATTCGCAGTTTCTCCGAGCGCATCGGTGTCGCCAAGCGCATGGACAGCGTTGTGGACATCGCACTTTTGGAGCATTGCCTCCGCGAAGACCTAAACAAGCGCGCCCGGCGGGTCATGGCGGT
>JBFMFQ010000058.1:0-16219 GCA_040752075.1 Candidatus Zixiibacteriota bacterium
TGGAGGAACGCTTGGGCATCTGCTCCGATCCGATCCTTTTCGGTTCGGAAGTCAATGGTATCCTTGGGGTTGAATTGACGGCCGAAGTACCCGGAGGCGCCGGCATGGAGCTTCGCTTTACCGGCGGTTCTGCTGACTTTAACCCGGGCGAGGAAATCCTTCCTGTCTTTGAAGGGCGATTCCCAGGAAAACGTCGAATTGCTGATTCCCGGGCCGTTCAGCACCGCCGCATTCAGTGAAACGACCTTTCCCGGTTTGACCGTGAGATTGACCAGCCGGTCCCGTTCGCCGGGGAAGAGCTTCTGCTCCGCGGTCGAACGCTCGGGAAAGTCGCGCCGCGAGGAGGAGTACTCGATTTCATAACCGAAAGGCACATTCTGCTGACCGGCGCTGAGCGACGCTTCGGTTGTGCCGAAGGTCTTCTTGATCTCGACCCATGCTTCCAAAAGCCGGAGTTTGTCCTTGCCGCCATCAATGTATACCACTCCACGGGTGCCCTTTCCGCCCTGGTACTCGGCTTTGAGCCGGGCGCGGCGGATGTAGATGTTGTCGAGGTTGTCCTTGTTGATTCCATTGGAATCGGCTGTCGAATTCTCCGAATCCTGATGGCTTTCGTACCGGGCTTGGATGTAACCGGAAAACTTCACCTTCTTTGACTTCGCACTCTCCTTCTCCAGTTTCTCCAATCGGCCCGCGAACGTTGTGTCGGTCTCCTCGGCACGAAGGCCGACCGGATAGGCCACGAGAGTCGAAAGCGACAGCGCCAGGCATAAGCAGATTCTTCTCATCCGAATCCTTTCCATTCCCCCCGTTGCGCCCGTCACCCGCGCGGCCGGGATGATCGACGATGGGGGTGAAGTCCGTGACTGTGGTCGTTGTTGAGTGTCCCAAGATCGTGATTTCGGTCGCATGAATTTACCCTGATTTAACTCCGCCCCAATGCGAAGTCAACGCGCTCCGTCGACTCTCCCCAGACTGGCGAGGAACGTTCCCGAAGGCACAGGCCTTAACGGGAATGTGCGCCTCGGCAGACGGTTGACAACAAATACTGTAACCTTTGGGAGGGTCACGACTTATGCGAACCGCAATGAAGACACCGTCAGCAGGCCTGGCCTCGCATCACGGATGGTGGAGGTGGGGTTGGATGGCAGTGGTGGTGGCGGTTCTGGTCAGTTCCGGAGCGGTCTCGGGGTTCGCCCAGACTGGTCAAATAACAGGAAAGGTGTTGGATGAGAAGTCCGGCGAGCCGCTCATCGGCGCCAGTGTCCTGATCGAGGGGACGACCATCGGCGCCTCGTGTGATCTGGACGGAAACTACATAATCCGCGATGTGCCAGCCGGAGTCCACACGCTGGTTGTCTCCAGCGTCGGTTACCAGAAGAGGGTTGTGACGGGCATTGCGGTCACCTCTGGAAGGCCGACCACCATGGACCTGTCCCTGGGCGCCACGGAAATCGAAATGGAAGCGATCGAAGTCACGGCGGAGCGTGTCCGCGCCAGCGAATCCTCGCTTTTGATCAAGCGCCGCGCCGCGCCGCAGGTCCTCGACGGTGTCTCGGCGGAGATGATCAAAAAGAGCGGAGACTCGGATGCCGGCGATGCGGTCAAGCGCATCGTGGGCGTGACCGTGGTCGATGACAAGCGGCTCGTGGTGCGGGGGATGGGCGGCCGCTACGCCAACGTGCGGCTGAACGGCTCCACACTTCCCAGCGCCGAACCGGAAAAGAAGGAAGTCGCGTTGGACTTATTCCCGTCCGCGTTGCTGGATGAGGTGGCGACCTCGAAAACCTTCACTCCGGATCAGCCGGCGAACTTCAGCGGCGGCTCGGTCAACCTGGTCACCAAGGAGTTCCCGTCCGCCTTCTCCTACAGTTTTTCGACCTCCGCGGTTTACAACAGCGTCTCCACCGGCAAGGACCGGAACAACTACGTTGGCGGGGACCAGGACTGGCTGGGCATCGATGACGGAACGCGCGACCGACCCGCGGAACTGAGCGATCCGAACTGGACAAGCGATACGATCGTCAACCTCGCCGCCGGCCGGGCCTTCGACAACCAGTGGACGCCGATCAAGTCGCGCACACCGGTCAATTCGAGCTATGGGTTGAACATCGGCAATTCGTGGATGCTTGGCCGGGCGTCGATGTTTGGACTGTCCGGATCCCTGACCTACAGCAACTCTTACAAGGTTCGCAACAACGAAATCTACCGGGAGTGGAACAACGATTCCATTCCCTGGGCCGACTACTCGGACATCGACCGGGGGGTGCAGTCGGTTCTCTGGGGCGGGCTTGTGAATGCCACCCTCAACGCCTCCGAGAATCACAAGTTTGCGTTCAAGGGCATGTTCAACCGGAGCGCGGACGATGAGGCGTACACGGCCTACGGTTTTGACAGTTATGCCGGCAACGCCTTTTTGGAGACTCATCTTGAATTCACCACACGCTCCGTCAAAACACAGCAGGTCTCAGGGGAGCATGTCTTCCCCTCGCTGAACCGAAGCAAAATCGAATGGCGCGCGACTTCATCCAGCGCCACCCGGGAGGTCCCGGATACGCGAAGCGTGCTGTACTCGCTCGTTGATGTCGGCGACGACCTGATCACCCAGAAACTCGTGGTTTCCGACCAGTCCTTAAGTCATCTTTACGAGGACCTGCACGACAGGAACGCCGGGATCGGAATCGACTATACGCTTCCCTTGGATCAGGGTTCAACGCGGCTGAAATTCGGCGGCGTGTTCGAGAACACGACGCGCGAGTTCAACGCCAATCTCTATCGCTATGTCAAGCGGAGCGGTCATCAGAACGATACCGGTTACGCCGAGGACATGCTGGCGCCGGAGAACATCGGCTCCACGTCGCGGACCAATCGCAACAAGTTCTTCCTGGATGACGGCACCGACCCGAACGATCGCTACGATGCCAATGATCACATGACCGCCGGGTATGTCATGCTCGACATGCCGGTCACGGAACGTCTCCGGGTGGTGACCGGTGTCCGGCACGAGGATGCCGATCTCCTCCTGTATTCCGGTCCCAACAACCGGGACACGATCTCGCTTCACACCGCAGACTGGCTTCCCATGGGGAGCGTGGTTTACAGTCTCACGGATCGCATGAATCTCCGGGGCGTGGTCAGCCGGACCATGGCCCGCCCGGAATACCGCGAACTGGCGCCGTACGCGTACCAGGACTACGGCTACGGCCCGGCCACCCGCGGCAGCGCCGACCTTCAGCCGACCTACATCGTGAACTACGATCTTCGCTGGGAGTACTTCCCGCGGCCCGGTGAAATCCTTGCCGTCAGCGTCTTTGCCAAGGAATTCACCGACCCCATCGAGATTCTCGTCATCCCGGGCGCCAGCCGTCCGGTTCTCGAATACAACAACATCGAGAGCGCGCGCAACTACGGGTTTGAATTGGAAGGCCGCAAGACTCTGGAATTCATCAGCCACCGTCTTCAACGGTTCACCCTCGGCGGCAACCTGACCGTCACCGAATCCGAGATCCGCATTCTTGATGAAGCCGGTCTGGGCACGGTCGACTACCGGCGTCCCCTGTCCGGGCAATCGCCGTTTGCGATTAACACGTTTCTGGGATACTCATCCCCCGGTGGGCAGACAGAAGCGACCCTGCTTTACAACGCGTTTGGGGATCGCCTCGTGCGCCTGACCACCATCAATCAGGAACCCTACTACGAGCAGACGCGTCATCAGGTCGATTTCACGATCAGCCACAAACTCTGGCAAACAGTCGGCCTCAAACTCGGAATCAAAAACCTGCTGGATGAGGACTTCCTGGTAACCCAGAAGCAGGCGCAGTTTGGAATCGAGGGCATTACCGAGCAGTACGAGATCGGTCGCAGCGTGTCCTTCGGCATCTCATACGGGATCTGAGCCGATCCCTTCGGGCTTCGTACCACCCGTCCCCACACACCCACGGAGATCCGGCGACATGCCGGGTCTCCGTTTCTTATGTTGGCTTCTCCATGGTGAGGCGGGAAGCAGCGTCAATCGCGGATGCTGATCATCTTAAAGCGGCCGTTGATCTCAACGATGGAGCCGAAGATTCCGGATTCGAACTCTTCCCCGGTGGTCTCGTTCCGGAGAGTCACACGTGTTCCCTGGCGCAGGGTCAAGTCGCCGTACACCTCCGGCTCCTCGCGAAAGTTGACATAAAGGACGGTCAATGAGTCGGGGCCGAAATCCTCGATGGCCCGCAGGATGCCCTTGTTCCGGCCGAGGGTGAGCATCTGCCAGGCCAGATCAAAGTCGAAGGTGGCCAACCGCGTGCTGTCTTTCATGTAGGGGGCGATCACGGAATCATGCTCATAGCGGGTGATGAGCAACTCACGCAGCCCGACATCGTCTGCCTCCCGGATTTCACGGATGGCGCGGTAGACCGTTTCTTCGATCGACCCGGAAGAGTTGGTGAGCGGCGTGGGTGTGGTCTCGGTTCCGCAACCGTGGATGGCGATCATTGCCAGAATGAGAAGTATGGGAATGGATGGGAATAATGTGAATTGGTCTCGGGTGGATGCCCATGTGGTGGATCGTGCTCTCCCGGCCTGCCGGAGCATATTCGGTTGCGCATTGCTGGTCCGGGGTTGCTTTCTCGTGGCGCTGAATACTCTCATAGGATTCAGAATGTCTGTCATCAACATCCCTTTCTGCATCGTTTGAATCAACCCCAAAGGAGTCCGCCCCGGTGGTCTCACCGGGGCGGGTCCTGCCGATTGACGTGCCACGTTATCGTTTATTCGATACACACGGGCCGTCAGTCTAATCCTCTCCATCAATCGATGGCGAAGGATGTCCAACCTGAATACCACGGCGACGGATCGAGTTCGGAGACGGCGCCCTTGAAGGCGGCTCCCGCCGGATCGAAGAATCCATCAATCGGCGGCACCGAGCCGGGGAGGTTGATTCCGATGCCTTGCGGGTCACCGGCGATCGGACGGAAGTCGAGCGGACCGCCGACCTGCGCGTAGTCATCGACCTGCACGAGAATCTCCGGAACCGCGCAGCCGAATTCGGCCACGTTGGTGGGGTCCTGCAGGTAGGGACGCTCGCTGGTTACGGAGGCATTGCCCGAGGAGTCGCCAATCTGGTACCAGATCGAGTTGAGGATTTCAATACGGGCGTCCGGGTTGGCCTGCGCGGTGACATCATGGCAATTCGGACCCCAGGTGATGTTGTCCCAGGCCGTCACGTCGTCATACTCAAGCGCGCGGCGGAACTTGGTCCAGATGCTGTTGTTGATGTTGGCATCGGCGCCGCGGCGCAGGTGCGCGCCATTCTGGCGGGCCAGCACGAGGGCGCAATCCGCACCCACGAGGGTCGCGTTCCAGATGGTCGGCTTCATGCGCGGGGCGCTCTGGTATGGCGCCTCGGCCTGGTTGTCCCACTCAAAGCCATTGTGGTTGTCGGTGGTCGGACCGGTGATCGGGTCCTGGATCACGATCAGGTACTGACCCTTCCAGCGAGCGCCGTAGTCGGAATCGAAGCCGTCATCGCCGACACCGGAGACAACTGAATGGTGGATGTTCACGGTCCCGCCGAACCACTCGATGCCATCGTCGAAGTTCTGGTTGATCTGGATGTGGTCCAAGGTGGTGCCGCTGCCCACGGAGGTCAGGGTGATGCCGTTGAGTTCATTGTCGAGGAAGAGCTGGTCGCCGGCGAACTCCACGCGGAGGTAGCTGTAGCAGCCGCTGTTATCGGTGTCGCAGGTTCCGCCGCCGATACCGGCGTTGGCGCCTTCCGTTTCGAAGACATAGGGCACGATTGGGTTGGCCGAGTTGTTGTTGCAGGCGCAACCGTTAATGACCATGCCACCCCAGTCGGAGCGGGCACGGGTGCCGGGGGCGAAGGGGCTGGTCAGGACGATCGGGGCCTGGGCCGTGCCGACCGCATGCACATAACCCGAGCGGCGGATGATGAACGACCCGGGTTCGGCGCCGCTGTAACCGAAGATCACCACGCCGGCAGGGATGTTAAGGGTGTCGGTCTTCGGGCAGTTTTGGCAGTCCAGTTCTGCGTAGGTCAGATCTTCGCCCACGTTGAACACGTTGTTGGAGGCGTCGCCAAAGACATACTGGATGTCGCTGGTGTCACACAGGAGCGACCAGGAGCCCGTGCCCAGACGGCCTTTCAGGACGTATTGGCGATACGGGAATTCGAGCGGGGCGCCGAAGAAGACCATATCGATCAGGAAGGCCAGGTCGGTGGCATCCACGAACCCGTTCCCGTCGATGTCGTCGGAACCGAGGTAGCGCGACAACGAACCACCGAAGAAGACGGCGTCAATCTCAAAAGCCAGGTCGGTGGCGTCGGTAAAGCCGTTGCCATCAATGTCCGAGATGTACGTGCAGGGCAGCGGATCACACGGGGTTTGGGCGTGGACATTGGCCGGAGCCAGTGCCATGCCGCCCGCGATCAGCGCCGCCAGCACAACCATTCTTGTGAAACGCATTCTGCCTCCTCGAAACTGCGGGGTCATTGACCCCGTGTTGGTTTGTGCCGGGCGAACCAACCACGCGCCCGGCGGGATGTCCGAACAAAGCACTAAGCACGATTCGGCCGACCGGGGGAGATCAGCCGGGCACGAAGCAAGCGGACAGGGGTTAGCTGTGTTTGCCGGTCAGGTTAATTCGACGTAAATGCGGAAGGCCCCACTGCGGTCTGCCCGGTGCAGTTCCCCGGCGAGGGATGGGCAAAGACGATTTCAGACGGATCTACGAGGATTGCGGCAATGTGACGATGAACTTGCTGCCCTGCGGAGAGTTGGCCTCGTAATGCACCGTGCCGCCATGAGCCTCGGCGAGGTGCTTGACAATGGCCAACCCTAGCCCGGTCCCGCCGGAATCACGCGATCGTGCGCGGTCCACACGGAAGAACCGCTCAAAGAGGCGCGGCCGGTCCGTCTCCGGAACACCGGGGCCGTCATCCTCGACGGACAGCACCACATCCCGGCCCTCCCTCTTTGCCCAGATCCCGATCTTGCCGTTGGACCCGGCGTATTTGTTGGCGTTGTCCACGAGGTTAAGGAGAATGCGGGCGATGGCATCCCGGTCCGCGATTACGCGGGCCGCCGCCTCATCGATCGCGATCTGCAGCGTTTGCCCCTTGCTTTGGAGGCCGTTTGCCAGGGCGGCCCGGACTTCTTCTGCCACCGCACCCAGGGAGAACTCCACCGGCGAGGGGTGGTAGTCCGGGTCCTCGATTCGCGAGAGCTCGAGGAGATCGGAGACGATGTTATTCATTCGAGCCGCGTTACGCGAGATCGTCTGGAGAAATGCTTCGCGCTCCGATGGCGCCAGTTTGTCCTCGTGCAGCGCTTCGATGTACCCGGTTATGGAGGTGAGCGGGGTGCGGAGTTCATGGGATACATTGGCGACGAAGTCCCTGCGCATCTGCTCCACACGGCGCCGTGCGGTGACATCCCGGGCCACCACAATCCCACGGACATCCTGGGCGAGGCCGTGTGGAATGGCGGCGGTGCGCAGCACGACAATTCGCCGCCCCGGCGTGGTCAGTTCCAATTCGTGGCGGTCGATCGAATCGCCCTGAAGCATGGAGGCAATCAACTCATTCAGTTCGCGGTCGCGAAATGCCTCCGAGTGCGGGTGCCCAATGGGATCGTCGAAGACGCTGCGGAAGAAGCGCAGAAAGGCCTGGTTGACAAGGCGAACGATCCCCTCCCCGTCGACCGCGAGCACGCCATCGCTCATGTTGGTCAGGACCGTCTGCAATTGATCCCGTTCGCGACGGCGTTGCTCGTAGCGCGCTTTCAGTTCCTGCGCCATGCGGTTGAAGGCGTGCGCGACGTCGGAGTATTCATCGGCGGGACGGTAGGGGTCGACCGGAACACGCGCATCCCAGTTGCCGGCGGACAGGTGCCCTGCCGTCTGCGCGAGATGGCGCAGGGAGCGCTGCACCCGAATGGATGTCCAGGCCGACCAGGTGAACACCAGGACGACGGCGATCACGAAGATGGACAAAAACAGATTGCCGATCCGTTCCTGGGCCTCCACCAACGCCGACAAAGACATGGCGACCCGCACGACCGCGATCCTCTCGCCTTTGTATCTCACGAGCCGGGTGATGTACATCATGTCGGTGTCGAGAGTGGCCGAGTGCCGGATGGCGGATCCCTGTCCCTGCCTGAGTGCGGTGAGAATCTCCGGCCGTGTGGCATGATTCTCCATGAATTCAAGCGAATCGGACGGGCGGTCGGATTCGGCAATCACCACGCCGCCGGTGTCGATCACCGTGACTCGCAGCCCGAGCAGCCGATGCCAGTCTTCCGCCAGATGCCGGCTGTCCAACAGCGGCATACCCTCTTCGAACCGCCGTTCCAGAATTTCTGCCAGCAGGTCGGCTTCCCGCTGCAACCGGTCGCGAACATCTTCGAGGTACACGCGCTTGAAGAGTCCGGAGATCAAGAGGCCGGCGGTCAGGACGGAGACGAACCCGACGATGGCAAAGGGAGTGATATGCCGAATCAGAAATCCGAGGCGGCCTTGGAGGGGCATGGCAATCAGGGTGACTCGCGGAGTTTGTATCCGATGTTCTTGATGGTCACGATGGCCTCGGCCAGAAGCGGCAGCTTCTCCCGCAGATGCCTCACGTGAACATCCACCGTCCGGGTCGAGCCATAGTAGTCATAACCCCAGACGGTGCTCAAGAGATAGTCGCGCGTCAGAACGCGTCCCCGGCCACGGAGCAACGCTTCCAGGAGGCCGAACTCTTTGGCGGTCAGGGGGACCTCGCGTCCATCGTAGGACACCTCGAACTTCGTCCGGTCGAGATGCAGGGGGCCGTACTGGTAGGTGCTTGGGGGCTTTTCGCTGCGTTCGAGGCGCCGGAAAAGCGACTTCACCCTGGCGACCAATTCCTTGGGGGAAAATGGCTTGGCGACATAATCGTCGGCGCCCATTTCCAGTCCGACAACTTTGTCCGTCTCCTCGCTTTTGGCGGTGAGCATGATAATCGGAATACCGGCGGTTCTCTGGTTTTGGCGGAGCCGTCGGCACACTTCAAGCCCATCCAGGCCCGGCAACATCAGGTCCAGAATCAGCATGTCCGGGTTGTCCGCTTCGGCGCGGGCCAAGGCGGTGCGACCGTCGCCGATCGGTGTGGCCGCATAACCCTCGCGTTGCAGGGAGTGCACCACCAGATCGGCAATATCGCGCTCGTCTTCGATCACGAAGATCTTGCGATTGCTTTCCATGTTCTGATCCGTCCGCTCTTGTCGGGGGAAGTGGGATTCACGGTCGTAATCCGCACCCTGTACGAGGTATGTTAAGGCGAAATTGGTCAAGAGATTTTCTGAATGGCGTTCCGGGGGCCGAATTAATGCTCACTTAACAATCAACAGCCCCAGTTCAGCCTGAGTTGGATTCCAGTCTCTGTGGATGGTTCGCCCCGTTTGATTCACTCGAGGCGGCCACGCCGCCATATTGTTTGGCCGGGTGAACAGGCGTAGACTACGTTATCCGGACCAGTCAGGATGATCATGTGATAGCGCATTCCCGACATTTGCAGCCCCTCGAGGCACTTTCCCTGGGAGAGGAGGCCGAGGTCTGGCTGGCGCGCGACCGGATCGGCGGCCAGGAGATGGTCTGCAAACGGATGCGGGTCGAATCCGCCGGCGCGACCGACACTCTGGTCGAACGGTTGCGGTTGGCCAGGCGCCTTTCCCGGTCCGGTTTCCTGGGATTTCATGACTGGACGGCGGAGAGCGAGGGATTCGCCGGATTTTCAACCCCGGTCATTCGCTCAAAAACGTTGGCGCAGGTGGCCGGTGAGTTCGGGGATGGGGGACTTCTCAGCGTCCTCCAGCAGATTGCCTGGGCGATGGAGCAACTCCACCGGCTCGACTTTGTTCACTGCGATCTGAAGCCGGATAACATACTGATCGAGATCCGGGATGGCGCACCGGTCGCCCTGATATCCGATCTGGACTGGGCCGTGCGCAGAGGCACCCAGCGACCCCTGATCTTCCGCGGAACGCATCCTTATGCCGCGCCGGAAATCTCCGAAGGCCGCGCTCTCCACGAGGCAACCGATGTCTACGCGTTTGGTCAGATCCTGAGGTTGGATCTCAGTCCCCTCGTTTCCGGCGCCGAACTCCGGGGCGAGCTCGAAGTCATGGCCGGGGAGTGTGCCGCCGCGAGTCCTGATGAGCGAATCCCATCCTTCGCGAAGATCCGGGACAAGTTGTCAATGCCGAGCCGGTTGACATCGCCCTTGCCCTCCACGCCGGATCTTCTGCCGGCGGTCCGCGATTCCGGACTGCGGGGACGGGCGCTGGCGCTGTCGCGTCTGTTGAGACGGGTCGAGGGAACGCCCGCCCGTGGTGTGTGGGTTGCCGCGCCGCCCGGTGTCGGAAAGTCACGCGTCATGGATGAGGTCTGCTTCCAACAACAACTCGCCGGAGGGGAGACACTGCGTGTCAAGGGTGTGCAGTCGCTGGAGGATCTGCATGCGGCGTTGCGCGGCTGGCGCGACGTGCTTCGTTCCCTCGGATCCGGCGTCGCCCCACAACGCATTCGGGTGTTTGCCGAAAGCGACCCCGCCGCGGACTTCCGCGGGCAGACTTGGCCGGGCTTGGATGGGGTCGATTTGGTCTTTGAGGATCGTTCGCCCGAGTCGCTTCCGCCGGAGATGGCGCTCTACCGGGTCCCTGCATGGACCCTCCGGGAAACGCGCGCGGCCATCGCGCATCTGCATGACCACACGCCCCTGGCGAACATCAACAGCGAGGCCCTCAGCATCAGTGCCGGGGGAATCCCCTGGGTGGCCATCCGGCAAATCCGTGCCTGGTACCGGGGCCCGGCCAACCGCCGCGAGACTGAGTCGCTGAATATCGATCATTTGGATAAGGATGTGGAGGAGTATTGGACACGACGCTTCACGAAGCTGGAGCCGGGAGAGCAACGACTGCTCGAGCGGGCGGCCGTTTTTCATCAGCACTTCAGCGCCGACGACATCGCCCCCATCGGCGGCAAGCAATCCCGGATGGCCGGGAAACTCAGCGGCCTTGTGCATGATGGGTGGTTGACGCTCGAGGACGTTCCCGGCGCCGGCGCGCGGCATCGTTTCGTTTGCCGTTCAGCGCGGAACTCCGTTCGATGCCGGATCCCCGTGGATCTCAAGCGATCCTGGTCCGGTGCGGTGCTCATCAGCCGCGGTGAGCACGCCACGCCCGGTTCGTCCGTCGATCCGGCGACCTGGGAGTTGCTTCACTTAAGCGGACGATCAAACGGGGCGACCGTGGCGTCGGTGGTCATCGGGCTCGCCGACGCCAAACTGTCGGCCTATGCGCGCCTGAAGATGTACCGTAAGCCCGGAACCTCCGGCGACCCGGGCCCGGCCGAAACCGCACTCGCCCTGAGCCGCTTGTTTGAGCGGATGGGGTCGACGAGACGCCAGAAACGCTGGGCCACGCGTGCGCTGCATCACATGCGGGATCGCTCACCCGGCGATGCGCTCACCATCGATGCCGCCCGCCTGCAGTGTGAGCTCTTCCAACTTGCAATCGATCCGGAGAAAGTCGGCGAACGCATCGAGGAATTGCTAACGACCGACCAACCGCTGCCACCCGCCGTCAGGGGATATCTCCTGAGCGAACTGGGCGGGTTTAACCTCTGGCTGACCCGTCACGAGAAGGGCAGTGATCTTTGCCATCAAGCCCATCATCTCCTGCGGCAATCGGCGCCCGATTCCATCGAGTACGCGCGAAACTTAAACCGGCTGGGGCTGGCCAGTTCCCGCACGGGACATTTCGACGCGGCACGGCGCTACCTGGAGGAGGCCCAAAGGCTGGCCACTCAGCACCACTACGACTCGGTGGGGTGGCGCTGCCTGGGAAACCTGGGGGTGGTCGCCCGCGATCTCGGCGAACCGGAATTGGCCATGGATTGCTCACGCCGGGTCATTCGGTACTGCCGTGAGACCGGGCAAACGATCCACTACCTGTCAGCCCTGATGAACCGGTCGCTTTATCTCGTGGATTTGGGGCATGGATACCGGGCGCGGCGTGCCGCGTCGCTCTGCGTGGCCCTGGCGGAGGCGCTCGGTGATCCGGTGCAACTGGGCCATGTCACCAACAATCTGGGCTGGGTGCTGGCCATGCAGGGGGAGGCCGGAGCCGCGTACAAGCAGCTTTTGGAATCGATCCGGCTGCGGCGCCTGATCGGGGACGACGTGTCCGAGGCGCATGCCATCCTGAATCTGGCCTGGCTGGCGCTCATGGTTCGCCTTCCGGAAGAGGCCGAAGAACTCGCGTCTTCCGTATTGGATGTGTGGATTCGAGAGAACCATCGCCACGGCTTCTGCGAGGCGCAGCGCATTCGCGCGGCGGCGGCCATGCAGACCGGAGACCACCAGCTTGCCGGAGAACACTTAAGGCGGATTCCGCTGCAGGACCCGGCGCTGCCCCCGCGCGATCGCGCCGAGACCGAGATGGCCATCGCGGAGCTTGTCTTTGCGGAGGGCAACCCCACATCATGCGCGGCCCTTCTTCCGGGCCTTCGCGGGCAGAACCCGGTAGCGGCGATGAACCCGTTGCGTCTGGATTACCATCGACTCGAGGGCTTGTCGTATATGTACCTTGGGGAGCACGGGAGGGCCTTCGACATCCTCGGAGTGAATGCGCAGGCCTGCCGGGTGGCGCGTCGTTTGGACAAACTGATAGAAACCATGGGCGCACAAGTCGAGTTGGCCAGACGGATGGGGAATTTGACCGTCGCGCGACGATACCTCGAGAGCGCCCAGGGAATGATTGAGCGAATGCGAAGGGAATTGCCATGCCGTTTAACCCCGAGCGTGTGATTGCGGAACTCGAGCGTCAGGCCGATGGCCGCCGAGGCAGCGATGCGTTCCGGCAGGTGGCCGATATTCTCAAGACCTTGCCGGACATGACGGCCTTCCTGCGGGAACTTCTGGCCACGGCGCGGCGGTGCTTTTTCGCCGATCACGCCGCCATCCTCAATTATCACTCCCCTACCGACCGCTGGTTTTTCGCGGCCCGTCATGGCGTCGACGACGCCGGGCTGATGGATGAGATCGCCGGGATCAGCCGGACCGTCATCCGCCAGGCAGCCAAGAACGCCGGGGCGATGCTGATCCAGGATGCGCAAAACCACGAACTGACGCGCAACAGCCCGAGCATCAAGACTTACAACATCCAGGCCGCCCTCTGCGCGCCCATCCACGACAACGCGGGAAGTCTGTGGGGGGTTATCTATCTGGCGAATGCCGGCGTGCCGAACGCCTTCACCGCGGAGGATCAACGCGAGCTTGAACAATTCGCCGATTTCTGCGGCGCGTGCATTCACTTTTGCGATGAGATGACCCGGCTCGCATTTGAAGGCGGGCACCCATCGCCCGCGCCGGACAGCGAGCTTCCCGAGCTCAAACCGCGCAGCCCGGAAATGCAGTCGCTGCTGGCCAATCTGGAGAAGGCGGCCGGCCATGATTTCCCGATCCTGCTGCTTGGCGAGCCGGGGGTCGGAAAGGACATGCTGGCCCGGTGGGTCCATGAGCACAGCCCGAGGCACGCGGCGCCATTTCGCACGATTAACTGCGCGGCCATCCCCACGGAACTGCTCGAAGCGGAGCTCTTCGGCGTGGAGGCGAATTCCGCGACCGGAGTGAGATTCCGGGAGGGACGCATCCGCATGGCGGAAGGCGGCACCGTGCTGCTCAACGAAATCGGCGACATGCCGCTGTCGCAACAGGCGAAGCTCCTTCAAGTTATTCAATTCAAACAGCTCGACCGCGTGGGCGGCGATGTCCCGATTCCGGCGGATGTCCGCTTTGTTCTGGCGACGAACAGGGATCTGCGCAAGGCGATGGACGACGGCACCTTCCGGCGCGACCTTTTTCATCGGATCAGCATGTTTACGTTTCAAGTGCCGCCGCTTCGCCATCGCTCGCAGGACATCCCCGACCTCGTCACACACCTTCTTGCCAAAATCTGCCGCGACCTCAACCGGGAGATCATTCGGGTACCCAAAAGCGTCATGAATCGTCTCCAGCTCATGCCTTGGGAGGGCAATGTCCGTGAACTGGAGTCCTTCCTCACCCGCAGCGTGATCCTATCCCCCGGGGAGACATTACGCATCGACGGCTCGGACCATGCTGAGGCCGAGCCGGTGAAGCTCCCCGCGGCACGGCGTCGTGCCGGCGAGACAATGGAGGAAGTCTTGCTGCGGGTTGAGGCTCAGTTGATCCGGAAGGCCCTCAAGGACGCTGGGGGTGTGGCGGTGGAAGCGGCGCAAAACCTCGGGATTCCAGAGTCCACGCTGAGAAGCAAGGTCAAGCGGCTTAACCTGAATCGTCCCATAAGATTACGAGTAAGGTAGTCGGGCGTGTTTCGCGATTTTACGCGAACTCGCCCATCTCTCATGAGTGCGAATCGCGATTTTTCGCGACATAATCGCATCAATCTGTCGGTGTAGTGTTAAGCAGTGGTTCAAAATCGCAGAATTTAGCGAATTTGAGATCATGAAATTAGAACGCAGAAGCCGGTAGTCTCAGCGCCTTTGATTCGTAACACAATATATCACAATACTATAGGTTGACACAGAAGTGCGTGCGAATCGCGTTATTTCGCGTTGGCACGTGGTTTTCCTGTACCCAAATCGGGCGCGTGGACGCGCTCAAGGAGGGATTTATGGGAAGAATCCGTGCACGTGGAATCGGTTTCCTGCGCGTTGCGACTGTGGCCGTGGCGCTCGTTCTCCTGCTCGCTCCCCTTCCCGGGAACGCAGGGGATGATGGCACATCGGGTGGATTTCCTCCACCGGACAGCACCCGTCAACCCATCATCGATCCGGGCTCCCATTCCGCGGGCCTGATCACCGACGTCTATGTTCTTTTGGCATCTCCATGGATGTCAATGATTTAATGTCGCATCGGTCGGCCTCTTGATGAGGTTGACCGCCGACACTGTGAAAAGGTTTAAGTGGAGTCGGTCGATTGAAGCGACCGGCGAAAACGGTAATCTGCGACCGGGGCGGAAGTGCGCCTGGCAGGGTCCCGTGGGCGGAGATTCCCCGAACTCTGTCTGCCGAGGGTTTATTGCCATGTCACGACTCAACAGTGCCCCGTACGATGTCGCCTTCCGGATTCTTGAACCGGAGGGGCAGACTCTCTGGTCCAATCTGAACTTCATCGTTGTCGGACCTCCCGGGTCCGGCAAGCTGTCCCTGACACTTGCCCTCAGTCGCGCGCTCTTTCCGGGCAAGAGGTTGCTTCTGTGCGACTGGGAGACGGAAGAGGACACCCAGATTAGGACGATGGAACGGTTGCACGCCCGGATCTCTCGGAACCTCGGGCGCAACGAGCCCGGAACCATTGGCGAAATCCTCGTCCTTCGCCATATCCACCGGCTCCCCTTGCCGATGTTGACCGCACTTCTGGACGACCTGGACAGGGCTGTGGCCAAGGCGGATGAGATTGACGGGTACCCCCGGCTTCTGCTGCGTGCCACTTGTCACGAACCCCCGGCTTGCGACGAGATTCTGACGGAGAGATTGCGCCGCCTCTTTCCTTGCGAGATTCGGATGGCCGGGCTGCCGCTCGCACGGGCCTACCTGGCGCAGTTTGTGACTGACTTGGTGCGGGAGTTGAATCGCACTCATGGCCGCCGGGTGACGGAAGTCGAAGGGGCCGTAGTCGATGAGATATGCCGTATCGCGCCTGGGCTCAGCCTCCACGAACTCCGGACCATTGTCGAGCGCTCCTATTTGGAGACCGAGGGTGGGCGGCTCTCTGAGTTGTCCCACTCGGAATTTGCGGCATGAAGCCCGGAAGCAGTCTGAAATCGCGAAATTTCGCGATTTCAACACATTGGACAGAAATTAATTACATTTTTTTTGGCGATTCATCAGAAAGTTCTGCGAAAAACTGCGGTCGGCCGCGCCTTGGGCCGTATCTTTGAAGTGGAGGCTGGCCGCCGGATGAGTTGGTCGCGGGTGATCAGCCGACAGATACGCGAGTTGGCCTAAACACCACTGGGGTGGCGGGAAGTGAGGTCTGGCTCGATTTGATTCTGTGATCACGGCCGCACACCGGAAACCCAGGCTGCGGATTATCTCCCGGGGGAGGGACATCTGATACACCCCGTGGCCAAGGAGCGTCGTCGGTCCACAGATGGGAGAATTCATGCAAGAAGCGAGGCGCCGGGTTCCGGTCACCTTGAGTCTG
>JBFMFQ010000059.1:0-16155 GCA_040752075.1 Candidatus Zixiibacteriota bacterium
TTTCCTTGCCCCCGATAAAGATAAACGGCGGTTTGCAGGATCGCGGACCGCGCGGGGAGCTACATGGGGTTTACCGGCAATCTCAAGACGCTGTCATTCGGCGACATTCTCCAGCTCATTGCGACCGGCAAGAAGACCGGGCTTCTGAGGCTGAATCGTCCCCATGGCGCCAAGCTCATTTGGTTCCGTGATGGCAACGTCATTGCCGCGGCCTCCGAATCCCCCGCCGAAGAAGAACGGCTCGGCCAATTGCTCGTGCGTCAGGGCCTGCTGCGCGAGGAGGACCTACGACGCGCGCTCAAGCGGCAGACCGCCAATGGCAAACGCCTCGGCCATGTGCTGATCGAGATGGGACTTCTGGAGCGCGGCGCGATTGTCGATGCCCTGCGCGCGCAAGTCGAAGAGTCGGTCTACAATGTCTTCAGCATTTCCGAAGGGGACTTCCAGTTCACCGATGGTGAGACCCCCGATAAAGGACAGATACTAGTCGATCTCAATTCGCTCAACGTCATGATGGAAGGCGCGCGGCGTTTCGATGAGTTCATGGAGATCGCGCACGCCCTCCCGACCGGCGAGACCATCCTGCGCATGACGCCCTCGCCGCGTCTGGAGACACCCGAGATCCTGCTGACCAACGAGGACGTGGATGTCCTGGCCGCCATCGACGGGACCCGTACCGTGAGCGAGGTCATCGGGCTTGCCGCAAACGGCGAGTACGCCGCATCGAAATCGCTCCACAAACTGGTCAAGGCCAACCTCGTGGAGAAATGCCCCGACGCGGTGGAACGCGCCAGCCGGCGCCAGGAAGAGTCGCAGCTTTATGACCTGATCTACCGTCTGTATTCCCACTCCCTGCAAACATTGCACAAGAGCCTAGTCGAATACTTCGGCGAACTCGGCAACCGGCTCTTCTTCGAAATACCGGAGCACTGTGAGGAGGATGTCCGTGTGCTGGTCGGCGTCCTGACCGCGGGCGCCGGCGGATCCGAGGAAGGATTCCGTCAAGAGGTCGGACGAATCTCCGATGCCATCCGGCTGCACCGTGTGCTCGATCTCGCCAACCGACTCCTCGCGGATAAGGTCATGGCGTTGCAGGATCGTCTCGGCCACCCCGCCACGGCGCACATCATCGCCGGAATTCAGAAGGAAGTGTCTTTCGTGCTGGCGCAGAAACGCTCGCTGGCCGACAAGTTCGATATCGCCCGCGACTTTCGTCGCGCCCTGCAAGGAGCCGAACAATGACAATTCTCTCAAGGATACTGAGCCGACTCGGTTGGATGGCTTTCCTGGTCCTCATGAGCACGCCCGTATTCGCACAGGACGACCCAAAGCCCGTGAGCAAGGCCGAGTGGGGATCGACGTTCGCCGAAATCCTGCTTTTGCTCATTGTCGCGGCCTGCCTATTGACCCTCGTTCGGGTCTACTTCGCCGTGCGGGGAGGACGCATCGCCCAGGGCTGGTTCTGGTTCGTCATCGGCTTCAGCGTCCTCGGGCTGGCCCAGGTCGTGCTCTTTGCCGGGCGAATCGGGATCTTCGACTCACCCGACTTCTGGGTGGCCTCAATCCGAATCGTCGCGATGGTCATTCTCTTCATCGGAGCAACCCGCATGAAGCGGCTGCTGACATGACGGGTCTGTCAAAGAGCCCTTTGGGTGTAGGGGCACGGCTCGCCGTGCCCTAACCGAGTTGCGACACACCGCCGGGCTGCAAAGGACACGGCGAGCCGTGTCCCCACAACCGCCGTCGCCCACAGAGGTCCGCGCAGGGAATTCTGAACAAGCCCATGAAATCCGGGTTCCAGGGCCACATCCAAGCCCGATCGGCGCGACACTCCGCGAATCGGGCCACTTTTTGACCTCATTCCGATCCCAGTTCTTGGCCGGGTTTTCGCGGAGGCCGCAAATAACCACTCCGGATTCACCCCGGTGTGGTTGAGCGCATTGCGGCCCAAGGGGTTTCTCGCGCCCCTGTTGAGTAAAGTTCCAGGGGGCGCGAGACGATATCAATAAATGTCATAATGGGATAGACAGACGGTTCCCGCCAGGGCGGCGGAATCGTCCGCGGATCCGACTATCCCGGGTGCCCACATGATCACTGTCGCCGAGCTCGACGAGCGCATCGAACGATGTCTGGCCATCCTGGCCGACAATCCCCATTCGCAGGTTTTCGCCGCTTTGGCGGAGGCCTACCGGCGTCGCGGTGAATTCGCACATGCCTTCGCGACCTGCAAGTCCGGGCTTAAGCATCACCCGAATTACGCCCCGGCCCACGTGGTCATGGCGAAGCTCTATCTCCACCAGAGGATGGTCGTCGAGGCGTTGGGATCGCTCGCGCGCGCGGTGGAACTCGAAGGGCCGACCCGCATCACCGATCAGCTCGAGGCGGAAATCCAGCTTGCCTCCGGGGATCTGGAGGGCGCCCAGCACGCCGTCGACCGGCTAAAGCTGACCGATCCCGGAAACCCCGGGCTCCCCGAGTTGATGGAGCAATTGAGGAAGATGCGAGCCACCCCGCCGGCGATTTCTGAAGCGGCGCCCCGGCGCATCCAGACCGGTGCACAAACACCGTCCGGCGAGCCGATCAACTGGAGTACATGGGCGAAAACCCTCGGTCAACTTCGTCACGTCGAGCGTGTCTTCGCCTACGATTCCGTCAGCCGCGAGGTCGCTTCCTACCAGCGTCCAAGATCCACCGTTCCCGGCCCCTCCGGCGTTCCCGTGCTCTTCCACGATCTCGATGTTCAGATGCGTCGCGTGGGATGGGGAGGAATACGGGAAATCCGGGTCGAGTGTCCGACCATCGACATTTGGGCCTGCGAGGAGAATGGTTTCGTCCTCGGCGTCATCGGCGCCCCGGCGATCTCCTTCGGCGCGACCCGGCGCCGTGCCCTGGAACTGGCCGCGCGCGTGCCGCACGGCGCCGGGGGCAGCACTTCGCCTCTGACCTCAGAGTCACAACAACTGGATTCGGATCAGGGGGAACAGAATACGAGCAAAGGAAACGATCATGCCGCCTAAGAGACGTCCACCGTTGAGCCCGGCAATCATGGTCAGGCAGATCATTCTCTGGACTGGGATGATGGCGGTCATTCCGCTTCTGGCCTACCCGGATCACTACGGCCTGGGCATGCTCGGGTTCCATCCGGTCGTGAGCCTGGCCGAGTGGGCGCTGTACTTGGGTGTCTACTGGCTCACGCTGCCGTCGCTGACATTCTCGCAACGCGTCCTCGCCGGCGGTTTCACCGTCGTTTACCGGTTGTGGTGCGCGGCGCTTTTTGCGGGATTGGTCTCGATAAGCAAAGACGTGTCATGGATGGACACGGCCGCCGTTGCCATGTGGTCTTACCCCTATTCCGTGCTGCCCCACATTCTCCTGGCTCCGCTGGCGCTTTATGGAGTGTGGCGGCAGGCGTGGATCGGACGCCCCCGGCGCATCACCGGCTTTCACTCCGCCGGCGCGCCGGCGCGCAAGTCCTGGGCGCCCGTCGCTGCCGGCGCCGCGCCCAGCCGGCACCGTGTCACCCACACGCCTGCGCGGCCCGCGGTGGTCACGGACGGCGGCCGGACATTCGACGATGCGATGCATTACATCGGCGAATACTCCGGCGTGCGCATGTGCTGGCTGGTCGACAAGGAGGGCCTGACCATCGCCTGCTGGCAGCGCCAGGACTATCCCGGTGCGCTTGAGTTCTGGGCGCCCGTGTCGGTCGAAATGGTGGAATTCGACCGCCGCTGGCTCTCGGTGGGCGGTGAGGTCAATCCCCAGCGCATGGAAGTACGCACCGACGGCGGCCGCTTGATCGTCGAGGCCGCGGGACACCTCTGGCTCGGCGTCCTGACCGATCGTGATGCTGATGAACTGATTGGAGTGCGCCTGTCCCAGGCGCGCGACATGGTAATCAAGAATCTCCAGGAACGCCGCATGCACTCAGCGGGACTGCAGGAGGCACACTATGTATGACATTCTCGCGAACTTGAACAAAACCAGCGGCGTGACCGGCAGCATGGTCGTCGGCAACGACGGAATCGTCATCGCCGCCGACTTAAACAGCCAAACCGATGACGACACGGTCGGAGCGCTCGCCTCCTCGATCGCCTCAGCGGTGCGCAAATCGCTCGATGGCCTCGGTTGCGGGGAATTCGCCCAGATTACGGTGGAGGCCGAGGGACGAAAGATGTTCCTCTCCAACGCCGGCATCGGGACGCTCATCGTCACGACCGAACCCCATGTCAACATCGGCCTTGTTCGTCTGGAAATCCGTAACGCCGTCAGCGAACTGCAAAGGGTTTGATCTGGCGCCAATCTGTAAGGGAGCCGCCGAGACTCATGGTTACTATCAATTACGCGTTCCGGGAGATCAGCTGCAAGATCGTCTACTACGGGCCGGGATTGTCCGGCAAGACGACCAACCTGCAGTACGTGCATGACCGCGTGCCGTCAAAGTCCCGAGGCGATCTGATCAGCCTCGCCACGGAGACCGATCGCACGCTCTACTTCGACTTTCTCCCCATTCACGTGGGGGACATCGCCGGCTTTTCAACGAAGTTCCAGCTCTATACCGTGCCGGGGCAGGTGTTCTACAACGCCACGCGCAAGCTGGTTTTGCGCGGGGTCGACGGTATCGTGTTCGTCGCGGATTCGCAAACCGCGAAGATGGACGAGAACATTGAGTCGCTGTCGAACATGTACGAGAACCTCAGGGAAAACGGCATCGATCGAAACGAAATCCCGATCGTGATGCAGTACAACAAGCGCGACCTCCCCGAGGTGGCGTCGATCGAGGAACTCGAAAAGACCCTCAATTCGGACGGCCTCCCCTATGTGGAGGCGTCGGCCGTCAGCGGCAACGGGGTCTTCGACACGCTCAAGCGCATCACCAAGCTGGTGTTGGAGCAGACAAAGAAGCGCACCGCGGTCGGTGCGCAAGCCGAGGCGGCCGCCGCCGCTCCGGCCCCCGCGGTCCCCACCGCCGCGGCGCCGAAGCCGGTCCGTCCCGCCGCCCCGTCAACCAGGGTCGCGAAGCCGCAACCCGCGGCCTGGTCGCCGGAGCCGGTGGGCGAGGTCGCCACCGCGACCGTTGAGCCCCCGCCGGTTCACGAGGCGGAGGCGTCGCCGCACACCGCAGCACCCCAGCCGGGTGCCGGGGTTCCGGCGATGGCGGCATCCACGCGCATCGTGCATGCGCCTCAGCGCAGCCTGAGAATCCGTTCGAAAAAACGTTCCATTTGGGGCCGCCTCTTCGGGTGGCTGTTCGGTCGTTGAGGGAGGTGACCGATGTCTTCGCAGTCTTTCGTGGTGTACGAGGAGCAGATCGACCAGATCAATGCCGCCATGTTGCGCATGATTAAGAAGGCGGAAGCCAAGTGCGCGCTCCTGGTGGACAAAGACGGTCACCTCATCACCCGTCAGGGATTCACACAGACGCTGGATACGACGGCGCTGGCCGCGCTCTTGGCCGGCAGTTTCGCATCCACCAAGGAAATCGCCCGGTTGGTGGGCGAACCGGAGTTCTCCGTGCTCTTCCACCAGGGACAGAAGGATCACATTCACATCTCCCTGGTCGCCGAGCGGTGCATTCTCGCCGTGATCTTCGATGACCGCACCACCATCGGCATGGTCCGGCTCTATGCCAAGGAATCGGGCGACCGGCTCAAGGAGATCATCACAGAGTCGACGATGCACGGCGATGCGCCGTCATTGGATCCGGAGTTCTCGCGGTCCGCGGAGACCCGGATCGACAACATGTTCAAGGAGTAACCGGCGCCACGGTCTGGGCGAGACGGCCGCCTCTCCCCAGCGGCCGCCGTCACATGGAATTGGTGAGGGTTGATGTCCCAGGAACTCGGCCATATGCTGGTCAAGGCGGGGAAGATCTCCGCCGAGCAGCTCACGGAAGCGCTGGAGCGGCAGAAGACCAGCGGGGAGAAGTTCGTTGATATCCTCCTCCGCATGGGCGCCATCGCGGACGAGGACGAGCTCACCCACTTCATCGGCCGTCAACTCAACATCGGGGCCTTGCGCCTCTCCGACGTCGAGCTGAATCCCGACATTGTGCAGTTGATCCCGCTGGACATCGCGCGGCGCTTCAACGTCATCGCGATCTCCAAGCTCAACAAAACGCTGGTCGTGGCAATCAGCGACCCGCACAACATCTATGTGCTGGACGCCCTGAAGTTCATCACCGGCTGCACCATCCAGCCGGTCATCTCGCCCGAGCGGGCCATCACCCGGTCGATCGACCAGTACTACAAGAACACCGGCGGCATCGGCGATCTCCTCAAGGGACTCGAAGACCAGGAATCCGGGCTCGAAGTCCTTGAAACCGAGGAAACAGTCAACGAGTCCGACCTGCAATCGCAGGTCCAGGACAAACCGCTGGTCAAACTCGTCGATGGCATCATCACCGAGGCCATCCGCCGCGGCGCGTCGGACATCCACATCGAGTCCTACGAAAAGCGCATCCGCGTGCGCTACCGCGTCGACGGCGCCCTGTCGGAGACCGAACCGCTGCCCTTTAAGTACCGCGCGGCCATCGTCTCCCGCGTCAAGATCATGGCTGATCTTGATATCTCGGAGCGGAGACTGCCACAGGACGGACGCATCAAGGTCAAAATCGGCAACCGCGCCATCGACCTGCGCGTGTCCGTGCTCCCCACGATCTTCGGCGAAAAGGTCGTGATGCGAATTCTGGATCCGCAATCGCTGATGGCCGATCTCACCAAGTTGGGCTTCCCATCCCTGGCGCTGAGCAATTTCGAACACGCGATCAACCTGCCTTACGGCATGATCCTGGTCACCGGGCCGACCGGGTCCGGCAAGACGACAACCCTGTATTCCGCGCTTAAGACCTTAAACCAGATCGATGTGAACATCATGACCGCGGAAGACCCGGTGGAATTCAACTTCGATGGGATCAACCAGGTCCTGGTCCGTAGCGACATCGGTCTGACTTTCGCCGCCTCCCTGCGGTCGTTTCTGCGTCAGGACCCCGACATCGTGATGGTGGGCGAGATCCGCGATGGCGAGACCGCGGAGATCTCCATCCGCGCCGCGCTGACCGGTCACCTGGTGCTGTCGACCCTTCATACAAACGACGCTCCCTCGACGATCGCCCGGTTGGTCGACATGGGCATCCCCAGTTATCTGGTGGCCTCGGCCACCAAACTCATCATGGCGCAGCGCATGACGCGCAAGATTTGCAACCGCTGCCGTCACGAAGTCGAAGTCACGCCGGAGCACCTGGTGGCCCTGGGGCTGTCGGAAGAGGAGGCCGTGGGGCTGAAGATCTTCGCCGGCGCCGGCTGCCCGGACTGCAACCAAACCGGCCTGTCCGGCCGAACGGGCATTTTTGAAGTGATGCCGATTACACCGGCCATCGAGCGGATGATTCTGGACAATGCCTCGGTCGAAGAACTCAGGCAGCAGGCGATCAGCGAGGGTATGCTGACTTTGCGCATGGCCGCCCTGGACAAAATGCGGCAGGGCCAGATCCCGCTTGAGCAGGTCCTGGCCGAATCGGCCTAAAACCTTATGTGAAGAGGGCGAAACGCCCGTCCGATAACAACTAAGAGGGGCCCGACAGGGCAAGGGTTTGGCCCCCGACATCACACGAAGGAGCAGGTACCGCCCATGCTGACTCTGCGCGAACTGTTGGAACTCATGCACGAACGCAAGGCCTCCGACCTGCACCTCACGGTCGGATCCCCGCCCCAGTTGCGCATCGACGGCAAGCTGCTGCGGACCGAGATGGAACCGCTGACGCCGGAGAACACCAAGAAACTGGCGTACAGCGTCATGAACGAAAAGCAGCGCAAGAAATTCGAGGAGAACTGGGAACTTGACCTGTCCTTCGGAATCGAAAACCTGAGCCGCTTCCGCTGCAACGTCTTCGTGCAACGCGGCAACGTGGCCGTTGCGATCCGGCAGATCCCGTTTAAGATCGGCACGTTCCAGGAACTGGGACTCCCCAAGACCGTCGCCGATCTCGCCAATCTGCCGCGCGGACTGGTCCTCGTCACCGGCCCGACCGGCTCGGGGAAATCAACGACCCTGGCATCGCTCATCGACAAGATCAACCGTGAGCGCTACAACCACATCATCACGGTGGAAGACCCGATCGAGTACCTGCACCGCCACGAGTGCTGCATCGTCAATCAGCGCGAGGTGTACACCGACACCCCGTCCTTCGCCTCGGCGCTCAAGTACGCCCTGCGCGAAGACCCGGATGTCGTGCTCATCGGCGAAATGCGCGACCTGGAGACCGTCGAATCGGCGCTGAACATTTCCGAGACCGGTCACCTTGCCTTCGCCACGCTGCACACCAACTCGGCGGCGGAGTCAATCAACCGCATCATCGACGTGTTCCCGGTCAACCAGCAGGAACAGGTCCGGGTCACGCTCTCGTTTGTCCTGCAGGCCGTCGTGTCGCAGCAGCTCATTCCCAAAGTCGGCGGCGGACGCGTGCCGGCGCTCGAGCTGATGATCTGCACACCCGCGATCCGCGCGGTCATTCGCGATGACAAGATTCACCAGATTTACAGTTTGATTCAAGCCGGGCAGAAGTTCGGAATGCGCACCATGAACCAGTCGTTGGCGGATTTGTACCTGGCGCGAAAGATCACCATGGGAGATGCCGTGAGTCGTTCATCGAATCCGCAGGAATTGAACGACATCATTCAGCGCAGCCACGCCGCCGCTGGCAACCGTGAGCATGCCATGATGGGAGGTTGACGTGCCGGTTTTCGAGTACAAAGGGAAGACGCTGGCCGGAACGGCGGTGGCCGGGGAAATGCGCGTGAAAAGCCGCGCCGAACTCGACCGTGCGCTCCGCCGCAAGAAGATCATTGTCAACACCGTCAACAAGAAGGCGTCGCAGGTCCAGATCCGCATCGGCACCGGCATCAAGCGGATCGAGATCTCCCGCTTCACGCGCCAGTTCGCGACCATGATCGGCGCCGGCCTGCCGATGGTCCAATGCCTCGATATTCTCTCGAAGCAGATGGAATCCGCCGAGATGCGCCGTATCGTCGGCGAAGTCAAGGAATCGGTTTCCAGCGGCTCGACCCTGGCCGAGGGTCTCTCCAAGCACAAGAAGGTCTTCGACGAACTGTATGTGAACATGGTCGAGGCCGGTGAAATCGGCGGCGCGCTGGACACCATCCTGGTGCGTCTGGCGAATTACCGTGAAAAGGCCGACGCCCTCATTCGCAAGGTCCGTGGCGCGCTGGTCTACCCGACCGTCATCGTCATCGTTGCCGTCGGCGTGACCTTCGCGATGCTGACCTGGATTGTCCCGGTCTTCGCCAAGATGTTTGCCGGGCTGGGCGCCGAGTTGCCGGGTCCAACCCAAGTCGTACTGAGCATCTCCCACTTTCTGCGCGACAACCTGATGCTGATTGTCGCCGGCCTGATCATGGCCGTCGTGGCGTTCCGGCTCACACTCCGAAACGAAAAGGGACGCCTGTACTTCGACAAATTCATGCTGCGCGCCCCGCTCATCGGGACCTTGATCCGCAAGAGCGCGGTCTCTCGGTTCACACGGACCCTGGGCACACTCATCTCCTCGGGCGTGTCGATTCTCGACGCCCTGGAGATCACCGCCAAGACCGCCGGCAACAAGGTCATTCACAACGCCATCCGCCAGTCGGTGCTCGCGATCGCCGAGGGCGACACGATCACCGGACCGCTGGCGGCCACCGGCGTCTTTCCGCCCATGGTCACCCAGATGATCTCCGTGGGCGAAAAGACCGGCGGTCTGGATGACATGCTGGCCAAGATCGCGGACTTTTATGACGAAGAGGTGGACGCCGCGGTCAGCGCGCTCACCTCGATCATCGAGCCGGTCATTATCGTGTTCATGGGCGTGGTCATCGGCGGTATCCTGATTGCCATGTACCTGCCCATGTTCGACATCATCGGGAAGATTCAATAACCGCGTCCGGCGCTCCGGCGGCCATGGGCCGCCGGAGCGTCTTCTGGCAACTGCTGCATCTGCGGGGGCAGCCGCAAATCGGTGTTCGTCTACTACAACCGCCGTTCCCATGAACTCGATGTCCGCCCGTCATGGGTGATTGGGACTCGCACGGTGGCCTTTATCGCCACCGTCGCTTCCGCGTGGCCCCTGCTCTCATCCAACGGCGATCTGAAAATCTCGCTGATCGTGTATGCCGCCGCCACGGTGGCATCCCTCTCGCTGCAACCGATCGAACGACGATGGGCGCTGACCCTGCTGGGTCCGTTTGCCCGCCTGGTCCAGCTGACCTGCGAAGTCATCGTGATCTCTCAGGTGGTGCTCTACACGGGAGGGATGCGGTCCCCCTCCATCTTCCTCTACCTGATGACCATCGTCTCCGGCGCGGTCTCGCACCGCCTGGTCGGAACGCTGCTGGTGGCCTCCGCCTCATCGCTGGCGTACATCACGGTCGTGGTTTTGGAGGCCGGCCAGGGACTCCCCATGGGCGGATTCGCCGGTTGGGGGCAGGCGCTGTCGCAACTGCCCGATGAGGATTTCTTTACCGTGTTCGTTCGCCTCTGCATCTTCTTCCTCTGCGCCTTCAGCGGCGGATACCTGGCCGAGCGCCTGTCACGCAAAGATGCTGTTTTGGCGCACACCACCGAGCAACTCAAGGTCGCCAAACTCGAGACCGGTGACATCCTCAAGCACCTTCAGTCGGGCATCCTGACCTTGGATCTGGCCGGGCACATTGTGTACTTCAACCGCGCCGCCGCCGAGATTCTCGGGGTGCCGGACAAGCGCGTCATCGGACGGCCGGTTCGCGAGGCCCTCGGCGCCCAGTACCCGGAATTGGTCGAACGTCTGGAGTCCGTCCTGATCTCCCAGAAGATGGACTCTCGAACAGAACTCGCGATACGACGCGCCGACGGCAAGAACATCCCGCTGGGAATCTCGACCTCCGTTCTCGGGGGGGCGGGCGGTCGGTCGCGCGGTCTGGTCAGCATCTTTCAGGATCTGACCGAACCGAAACAGCTCGAAGAGAAGCTGCGGGCCCAGGACCGCATGGCCGCCATCGGGGAACTGTCCGCGGCCATCGCGCACGAAATCCGCAATCCCCTGACCGCGATCTCCGGCTCGGTCGAGGTGCTGCGAAACGAACTCAACGTGCAGGACTCCAATCGCAAGCTTCTGGATTTGATCATCAAAGAATCGGCCCGCCTCAACAAAATCCTGACCGACTTTCTCACCTACGCCCGCATCCGGCCGACCGTAACCGGTCGTGTCGGCGTGGCCCCGGTCCTTGATGAAGTGTTCGAGATCACACGGCGCCGCTTCGACGGCAAGCAGGGGCTGGTTCTGCGCACGCGTCAGGAAGATCCGTCTCTGTCGGTGCGCGCCGACACCGATCACCTCAAGCAGATGCTGATCAATCTCGTCTTCAACGCCGTCGAGGCCATTCCTCATGATCACGGCGAGGTGACAGTCACCGTGGCCTTCTCGGATGATGGCCCCGTTGAGGCTCAGGACAACGCCACGGCATCGCCGGACGGGTGGGTCACCGTCGCCGTGTCCGACAATGGCGAGGGCATCCCCGAGTCGGTCCGGCCGCGTCTCTTCCAGCCGTTCGTCTCCTCAAAGGCAGCCGGGACCGGCCTTGGCTTGGCCATCGTATCGCGTCTTGCGCAACACGATGGCGGCACGGTCAAAGTGACCAGCGTTCCGAACCAGGGATCGACCTTTACCCTGATTCTGCCCAGGGTGCGTGCGCCGCGCATTCGCCCGGCACGCGCCGCTTCGAACGCCGACTCCACGGGACCGATCTCGGTCGTTGCGAGAGAGTCAGAGACCCCGGCCAACCCCTTGCCGCATTCGTAACTCCAAATCTCACAACGAGTTTTATCTATCTCGTCAATCGATTTCGGTTGACTCCGAAGCAGAGTCACCCTTATGATCCTTGCCTGTGTGTGCGATGATGGAAAGAATCCTCCAGCAGACACTGTCGCCGATAAGCGATGGTCTGAAGGAGTTTGAGGCCGCCTTCTCCAAGGCCCTCGCCGGGCATGAGGGATTGATCGGCGAGATGTCATCGCACGTTCTCGCCTCGCCCGGCAAACGCATCCGTCCGGCGATGTTCCTTCTGTGCTCCTATGTGGAGGGGCATTCCCGGCACACTCCCATCGACGCGCCGGTGGCCATCGAACTGATTCATACGGCCACCCTGCTTCACGATGATGTCAATGACGGCGCCGAGCAAAGGCGCGGCCGGCCGGCGATGAACCGACTCTGGGGCAATCTGGCCGCCGTCCTCATGGGCGATCACCTGTTCGCCCGCGCATTCCGAATCATGGTCGAACTTCAGACCCCGGCGGTTCTCCGCTCGATTTCCATCGCCACCGAACGCGTCGCCATCGGCGAACTTCTCCAGGTCCAGGAGACCCGGAACTTTGGGCTGACCGAGGAAAGTTACCTGCGGATCATCAGCAACAAAACCGCATCCCTCTTCGCCGCCGCGTGCGAGAGCGGAGCCCTCCTCGGCAACGACGCCCGTCACTCGGAACGATTCCGTAATTTCGGCGAATTGGTTGGTTTGGGCTTTCAAATCGCCGATGACCTCCTGGACTACATCGGGGATGAATCCCTGACCGGTAAACCCCTCGGCAACGATCTCCGGGAGGGCAAAGTCACGCTCCCCTTGATCTTTGCCTTGCGGGACGGTCCGGAAAAGGTCCGCAAGGACATACTTCAGTTCCTGAATGCCGATGGACGCGAAAACGGATTTCACACCATTGTCGACTATGTTCACGGGTGCGGGGGCTTTGAATACGCCCGCGAAAAGGCCTCCAATTACTGCAGCCGGGCCATCGACATGCTGGATGAAGTGCAGAACTCTGTCTACAAGGATGCTCTCGAAGCGCTGGTCGCGCATGCGGTCAGCCGCCAATCCTGACATCATGTGAACCTCAGGAAACGGGACCCCGGATGCCTCTGGCTCTGCCCGCCGGGAATCTTTCCGGCGCCCCGGGTGTATGAGCACCAGTCCAACGCCGGATTCCCGGTATCCCGGCCACAAAGACGATGATGACACCCGCGATGATTCGCCTGACCGCCGGCCAGTGGTACGTGGCGCTCGCCGCGCTCATCGTTGCGATTGTCGCCGTGCTCCTCTATTACCGCCGCACCGTTCCGCCCATCACCGGGCGGGTGCGCTGGCCTCTGATCGCTTTGCGTGTCATCGCCGCGATCGCCCTGTTCCTCGCGCTGGCCGATGCGCTGTGGGCATCGCTGCGCGTCGACCGTTCCCTGCATGACCTCTTTATCCTCATCGATCACAGCGAGAGCATGGCGCAGACAGATGAGCGCGATGCGACCCGGGCGGCACGTTCGGAGGAATACGCCCACCGGTTACAGGAGACGTTCGCCGAACGCGCCGCCGTCCATCCATTCTATTTCGCCGAGGACCTGCAGGACGGCGCGGCGCCCCCGGAATCGCTGGGTACTTCCACCGCTTTGGGCACGGCGCTCGCATCACTGGCCGAGCGGGCCCGCGCGGCCGATCCGCGCGCGGTGGTCGTGCTGACCGACGGAGCCACCAACCGCGGCATCGATGCCGTGGCCGCCGCCGCACGGATCGGTGTCCCGGTTGTGACCGTGGGTTTTGGTGACATCATCGGAGCCCAGGCGAGAGTCGCGGCGGTTACCGCTCCCGAGGTCGTGCTCACCGACCAGCCGTTCGAAGTCGTGGCCACGGTCGAAAGCGGCGAGTCCCCGGAAAACGTCACTGTGCGTCTCGCGGCCCATGGTCGGGCTATCGCCCAAGAGACGCTGGCTCTCGAGGGCGGTGCTATTCAGACCGAAGTCACATTCCCGGCCACCCTGAACGACGCCGGAATGCACGACCTCCGGATTGATGTCATCGGCGCGGATGGTCGGGCCGTTCCCACCGCCGGGCAGACTCTGTTTGTGCGCGCCCTCAAGGGACGCCTGAAAGTCCTCCTTTTGGGGGGAGCACTCGACTGGGAGTACACGCACCTCATCCGCTTCCTCCGGCGTCAGCCACGCGTCGATCTCGTTGCCCGCGTGGAAGGCAATCCCTCATTCGGCGATCCCCTCCCCACGGAATCGGAGTGGAGTCAGTTCGATGTCGCGATCATCGTGCATCCATCGCCGCGTCAGTTGGAAAGCCTGTGGGGGCCGCACGCCGACGGGTTTGCGCGGCCCGGCCATGGCGCCGCCATCCTGCTCGACTCGCGGTTCGCCTCCACCGGATCCGGCAGACCGCCCTACCCGCTTGAGTTCATGAGTGGAGTTCCCGAGATGTCTGCCGGCGAGTTCACTCTCGAGCCAGTCGCCACACGCCAGAATCATCCCCTGGTTCGTTTTGATCCAGCCAGCGACTGGAACCAAACCCTCACGCAATGGACCGCGCGTCCGCCCTGGACCGGCGTGTTTTGCTTCGAGAACTTCCCCCGCGATGCCGATGTCCTCGTTCATGCCCGTGCCGGGCTGAGCACGACCGAATGCCCGGCGATCTGGACCCGTTTCGCCCGTGGCGGCAAAACAATGGTCATCTCGGGAGGCCCGCTCTGGCGCTGGGAAGCCGACCGTGCCCTGCGCGGCGAGGCCGCCGGCGAATACGACGCCTTCTGGTCCAACGCCATCCGCTGGCTGTCGCTGCGCGATGACACCGATCGCCTCGCCATCCGCACCGACCGGCAGGTCTACCATGTGGGCGAGCCAATTCATCTCGATGCCGCCGTCTACGATGAGGTCTACCGCTTCCTCGACCGGGCCGAGGTCACCGCGCGCATCTGGCCGGATTCCGCGGTGGGCGACACGCTGCGTCTTTTCCTGCCGCCGGGACCGGGAAACCGGTTCGTCGGCCATGTCTCGCACCTCGAACCGGGGACCTACCAGTACAACGGCGTCGCGGTGGTCGACAGTGTGACATACAACCTGAGCGGCGATGTCTTCCGCGTGGAGTCCTACGGCCTCGAACAACAACACTATAGCCTGAACAAGCGGTTGCTTGAGCGGGTGGCGATGCAGACCGGCGGACGGTACTACCCGGAGTCCCAAAGCCCCGCCTTCCTCGATTCGCTGGACTGGTCGGCCGCGACCCGTGAAACAATCGTCGAAATTCCGCTCTGGAATAAAACCATCGTTCTTGCGGTTTTTGTGGTCGCACTGACCGCCGAGTGGTTCGTCCGCCGACGCAAACAACTGCTCTAATCGATCTGCTTTGAAACGGTCAGCATGTCGCCGATCCCGCGACCGGCACTCGGGCTGCCCCGTCGGCATCCGGTCTCCATTTGAATCCTGCCACATTGGTTGCGGAATCCCATTGACCGCCCCGCACACCCGGCTTTCCTTGACGACCCCGTCACAGGTTGCGAGTCCGACGGGATATCACCCCAAGGAGACGACAATGCCAGCCGTTGAACTGTGTGTCGCGCGCGAAATCCTGGACAGCCGGGGCAACCCCACAATCGAGGTCGAAGTCGGCCTCGACGATGGCAGCGTGGGGCGCGCCGCGATTCCTTCCGGCGCCTCCACCGGCGCCCACGAGGCCCTCGAGTTGCGCGATGGCGACCCAAACCGGTACATGGGAAAGGGTGTGCGCGAAGCGGTCAGCGCCGTTAACGACACCATCGCACCTGAAATCGTGGAAGCAGGGATGGAAGCCCTGGACCAGGGCGACATCGACCATTTCCTGATCGAACTTGACGGCACCGATGACAAGTCCAAACTGGGCGCCAACGCGGTGCTCGGCGTCTCTCTCGCGGTTGCCAAGGCGGCCGCCGAATCGTCACGCCTTCCTCTCTATGCCTACCTCGGCGGCCCGAACGCCAAGATTCTTCCGGTGCCGATGATGAACGTCCTCAATGGCGGCAAGCACGCCGACAACAATGTCGACTGCCAGGAGTTCATGGTCGTTCCCGCGGGTTTTGATCACTTCTCCGAGGCGCTCAGGGCCGGAGTGGAGGTCTTCCACTCCCTGAAAAAGGTGCTGACCAAGAAGGGTCACAACACCGCGGTCGGCGACGAGGGCGGTTTCGCGCCGAACCTCAAGAGCAACGAGGAAGCGATCCAGGTGATCGTGGAAGCCGTCGAGGCCGCCGGCTACGAACTCGGCGAGGACATCGTGCTGGCTCTCGATCCGGCGTCGACCGAGTTCTATGATCCCAAACGCGGGAAATACA
>JBFMFQ010000006.1:0-32441 GCA_040752075.1 Candidatus Zixiibacteriota bacterium
ACACCCGGTTTTTGTCCGCCGGGGATGCTTCCGCAAAGGTCCGCCCCAACTCGCCGGAGTAGAATATCGGGTCGTACCCGAATCCGCCCTCGCCCCACGGCTCAAACGTGATCGACCCCTCGACCGTGCCCTCGAAGCACTCCGGCTCCCCAGGACCGGTGACCAACGCCGCCACACAGCGAAATCGCGCGGTCCGCAGTTCGGCCTGTACTTCGCCGAGCAGATCCAGCACCTTCGCGTTGTTGTCCGCAAATGTGCAGCCCGGGCCGGCAAATCGCGACGAAGTCACGCCCGGCGCCCCATGCAAGGCATCGATCTCCAACCCGGAATCATCCGCCAGTGCCCACTCGCCGGTTGCCTCATGGAACGCCCGTGCCTTGATCACCGCGTTCTCCGCCAGCGTATCGCCGTTTTCTTCCGGGTCCGGCGGATTGGAAATCTGCCCGGAGTCGACGATGTCGACCGGCAGCCCTCGCAGAATGGCGCGGATCTCGCGGACCTTGTGAGGGTTGTTCGTGGCGAGGATCAATCGGCGCATGATTGCCGCGATCAAGAAACCCGCGCCGGATGCGCGGTGAGGTTGTGCAGTTCCTCCAGGTTCACAAGGTGCACTGGCGCGACCTCATGCCCGAGGAACCGCCGCCCGACACGCGCGAATTTCTCCGGCGTGTCCGACACGTGGAAGGCGTGAACCGGCGCCCCGGTCTTCTCGCTGTGATGATTGCGCGCCAAAAGACGCTCCCCGACCGCCCGCGCGACCTCGGTCGCCGAATCGATCAGTTTGACTTCGGGTCCCATGATCGAGCCGATGTCCGCCTTCAAGAGAGGATAATGAGTGCATCCGAGGACCAAAGTATCCACTCTCGCCTCACGCAACGGCGCCAGGTACTCCTCCGCAATCATCCGGGTCGCGGGTTTGCCCGCGAAACCTTCCTCCGCCAGCGCCACAAAAAGCGGGCAGGCGAGGGTGTGGATGTCCGCTTTCGGCGAGTGACGCAGGATCGCGCGGCTGTAGGCGCCGGAATTGATGGTCGCCTCCGTGCCGATGACCCCGATTCGCCCATTGGTCGAGGCCTTCGCCGCGGCCTCGGCCCCCGGTTTGATCACGCCGATGACATCGACACTCGCGTGCGCCGCAACTTCCTCGAGCGCCAGCGCCGAAGCGGTGTTGCAGGCCACCACCAGGAACTTGCACCCCTGTTGCTCAAGAAACGCCGCAATCTGCAGGCTGAACTCGACGATGACGCGCTTGGAGCGCACTCCATAGGGGTAACGCCCCGTGTCGCCGAAATAAACCACCGACTCGGATGGAAAGGCCTCGGTCAGCGCACGATACACCGTGAGCCCGCCCACACCGGAATCAAACACGCCGATCGGTCGCTCTTTCATCTGTTACCTGCGATCATCAGTTTGGCCGGGCTCGCCGCCATCACCGCCGTGTGCTCATTTCTTCGCGCAGGACCCATACCGCCTCATAGATCGCACGCGCCACCTTCTTCTGAAAGGACTTCTTGCGCAGCATCTCCTCATCCTCGGGATGGGAAATAAACCCGGCGTTGACCGCGACACCCGGCATGCCGGTCATCGCCAGCACATCGAGATTGGCCTGGTCAACACCCCGGCTGGGCAGGTCGGTCTCCTCCTCCAGCCGCTTCTGGATCAACTCCGCCAGACGGGAGGAGGCAAACTGGCGATGCGGAATTCCCCGCTCGGCGCCGAGCGCAGCTTGATCGTCGCGCACCGCGAGCAGGACCGCGTCATCGTCACTCACGGCCTCGAAGGCGGCAAACTCCCGCGCGCCGGGTCCCGTTTGACGGCCCCAAAACAGGGTCTGACAGCCGCGTGTCGAGAGACGTTCGGCCGCGGCCGCATGGATGCTGATGAACAAGTCGGCGCCCGCCTCGTTCGCGATTCCGGCGCGTTCATCGTCGTCCACCGGGAGGTCGTCCGATCGCGTGAGCACCACCGTAAACTCACGGTCGCGCCGGAAAAGCTTGCGCACCTGTTCGGCGATTTCCAGCGTGATGTCCGCCTCCCGGGTGTCATCCCGTGGACCAATCCCCCCGTGATCCGACCCGCCATGGGCGGGGTCGATCACGATCACGTCGATCGGATTATCCGGCGTGCCGAATGGCCCGGGAACAGGTGTCACCACCGCCGACGGCGCCCACTGAAGCGTGTCCCCGATGAGGAGCGACACGCGGGGCGGGACATCGTTGCCGAGCACCAGGAAACGCTCCACCGGATCGCGCAACCGGATGGAGATCTGCGCCGAACTGTCGAATTGGACACTCCGAATCTCGCGCACCGCCCGGCTGGGATTGCGCGCCGAAATCCCGCCGGTGCGGATCCGCGCCCGTTGCACAATGACATTGATCCAATTCCCCTCGGAAACATACGCCTCGCAGGGCGCGGGGGAACTAAGCGGCAGTTCGATCAGAAGCCCGTTGCTCCGTTTGGTAATCTGAAACCCGAGCACCGTCGTTTCCCGGTTCTCGATTCGAATGCGGGACCCCTGCCTGTATGCCTTCATTCCGGTGAACCGGTCCAAGAGCCGCGCGAACCCCTCAACCGGCGCCGCCAACTGCCCATTCTCCACCATGGCAGGATCGCCGAGACTGGCGGCCTCCCCATCGATGCTCACCATTTCGGACTCGCCCCAGAAGACCCAGATGCGTCCGTTCATCTCGGCCCTGACCCGCTGAGCCGAACGGTCGAAGTCGGTCAACGCGCCGAGGGCGTGCAGGGCGTCAATCAGCGAAAGGTAGTCCTTCCCATCGATGCGCCACCCCTCTACCGACTCCACGCCATCATCAAAGACCAGATCGACCGACCGCGCCTCGGTTGAGCCAGGGAGCAAGCCCCACAGACAAACGAACAAACCCAAAGCTGGATATAGCCTTCGAACGCCCATGCACATTCGTCCTATGCGTCCACTCCGTCCACTATGTCCACGCTCCCCGGTCTAGCTCGTCCCCGCCGCGCCCCGATCACTCTCACTCCCGCCGAAACCTTGCCCGTCTGACAGCCAGGTCGGCCTCACGCTCGGCGATCGCATGCCGCTTGTCGTACAGTTTCTTGCCCTTGGCCAGCCCCAGCTCGATCTTGGCAATCTGCCCCTTGAAATAGATGCGAAGCGGCACCAAGGTCAGCCCTTCCTGCTGGGTCCGGCCCATCAGACGCCGTATTTGACGACGCGACAACAGCAATTTCCTCGGCCGCATCGGGTCGTGGTTATAGCGGTTGCCCGCCGTGTACTCGTTGATATTGACCCCCACCAGCCAGGCTTCCTCATTGTCGATCCGGGCATACCCCTCGCGCAGGTTGCACTTGCCCTCGCGAAGCGACTTTACCTCGGTCCCCAAAAGCACCAGTCCCGCCTCTACAGACTCCAGAATCTCATACCGGTGACGGGCCTGCCGGTTCGTTGAGATCACCTTAATTTCTTGTTTTGCCTGCGGTTCCATAACATCGGCAATGTACGCCACCCGTGGTGATCCCTGCCAAGTCCGAAATTCTATCGGGCAATTTCACTTGAATCTCCCCGCCTGACCCGGCATAATCCCGCCCTGCCGGCTGCCGAAGTGGTGGAACTGGCAGACACGCTGTGTTCAGGGCGCAGTGCCCTTACGGGCGTGCGGGTTCAAATCCCGCCTTCGGCACCAAAACTGAAACCCCGTCGCGAACGCTCGCGGCGGGGTTCTGTGTTTTCGGGGTGTCACACTCGATTAGGCCAGCCTATGTGTGCTGAATCTCTGCCTTCCAGGTTTCGACGATGGCCTGCTCGGCCGCCGCGAGAGAAATGTTGCCGGTGTTCAGAATCAAATCGTACCCCAGCGGGTCATCGATGTCGGCGCCGAAATTCTCCTCGTAGAACCGCTGGCGCTGATCGTCCGACTCAACCACCCGGCGGCTCGCCTCCCGCAGTGTCATTCCGCCGTAGTTGACCAGATTGGCGGCCCGCACCTCCCGGGGAGCAATGACCCGCACATGCAGCCCGCCCCGCTCGCGCAGGATCACATTGCCGGCGCGTCCCAAGATCACGGCATCCCCATGCTCCGCCAGCGCGCTCACGGACTTGATCAGCATGTGGGTGTATTCCGGCCGGTCAACGTATCGGCCCCGCAACACACCCTCGACCCAAAGGTCGACCCCGGAACGGGTCCGCTCGTCGAGCGATTCAATCAACTGGTCCCGTGCGCCCGAATTCTGAACGATATAGTCCAATATCTGACGATCGATAAACTCAAAGTCGAGATCGTCCGCCAGACGGCGCGCGAGCGTATGCCCCCCCGAACCGGTCTGACGGGATATCGTGATCACGCGCAAGATCGACCGGGTGGGGGCCGCCGCCTGCTTTTCGGCGGCGGATTCTTCACGACGCACCGCCAAACGGAGTAACTGGCGATTTACCAGCGCTTCGATGGAGGTCATAAGCACCTCATTGGTGTCACGGTCCGCTTCCACCAATTATACGTCGATCGCCGCCGTATCGGAAGTTTCGCCGGGTCCCCGAATTGGCAATATGATCGTAAAGGTCGAGCCTTTGCCGACCTCGCTGGTCACCTCGATGCGGCCATGGTGCGCTTCAATGATTCGGTACACAATTGAGAGTCCCAGCCCGGTCCCAACTCCGACGCCTTTTGTCGTAAACCCGGGATCGAAGATCCGGGGGAGATTCTGTCTGGGGATGCCGATTCCGGTGTCGGTGAAGGAGATGATGACATTCTCCCCCTGCTGGCGTGTGGAAATCGTGATCGTCCCCTTCTGCGGGATGGCGTGAAGGGCATTGACCAGGATGTTCATGAACACCTGGTTGATCTGGTTGGGATAGCAGGAGACAGGCGGCAACGCCCCGTAGTCGCGCACAATCTCGACCCGCCCCTTGTATTCGTGATACACCAGAGTGAGCGTTGACTCCAATCCCTCGTGCAGGTCCACGGTGTTGAGTTCGGCCTCGTCCAGCCGCGCGAAGGTCCGCAGGGAGCGCACGATCTTGATGATTCGTTCGGTCGCGGTGCAGTTGATCCGGTTGGCATCGGCCAGGGCTTCGGCGGCCCGCCGGATCTTTGACGTGTCCATCGCCCCCGGCCCGTCCCCGGCACGCAATCCCTCCTGCAACATCTCCAAGGCGCGCCGCATGACATCTGCATTCGCGTGAATGGAGCCGATCGGCGTGTTGATCTCGTGGGCAACACCGGCGACCAGCGTACCAAGCGCCGCCATCTTCTCCGATTGGATGAGCTGCAACTGTGTCTCGCGCAGCTTCGTGTTCTTCGCTTCCAGCTCCTGCGCGTAGGCCCGGATCTTTTCGTCGGCCTTGACCTGATCGGTAATGTCACGCGCCGCGCCGCGGGTGAATTCGGTGTCCTGCGAACGGTTGAAGATCAATTCGACCACCCGCGGCTCTTCACCTTGACGGCGGTTGATGGCGCGTATGACATACCGGCTTGGGGCCGGTTTCCCCTCGCGACGCGCCTGGTTGTAGGCCTTGACCCGCTCACGGTCGTCCGGATGCACAACCTCGAAGAACTTCAGCTTTCGAACTTCGTCGACCGACAGCCCCACCAGTTCGCAGAGACTGGGATTGACCTGGGTAAACTGCCCGGTGGCGTTATCGATGACAAAGATGCCGTCGGTCGCGGTCTCGAAAAGGTTGCGGTACCGTACCTCGGAATCCGTCATCCGCCGCGCGACCTGGTAAAGCCGCCAGCGGCTGGCATACAAAAGCGCGCTGATCCCGGCCCCAAAGAAGGCGAGCATCGACATCGTGACATAGGGCTCGGCGGAGATCTGCGCACGCGGCAGTCCGAAAGCCTCCGGCAGGGTGGACGTCAAGACAATGTCCTCCACCATCATCGCCATCGCCAATGTCACAGAATGCCAACCCCGAAAAGGCATGGTGCCCACCGTAACCAGAAGCAGGATGGTAAAAGGGAAGAGCAATCCCGCTGTCAGATCGGCGTATCCGGCCCTCAGGTAATCCGCCACCATCGCCCCATTCATGATGAGCAGAAGCACCGACATGGCCGATCGCGCGTGCCTCAGACGGACATGACGTTTTGACCACGCAATGGCCCCCAGGCCGATCGCGATGATGAGAAGCTCGTCCCAGACCGCCCATTGGAGGTCGCCGACCGGACGCGTCACACGCGGCATCTGGCCGATCAAATGCGATGAAACCACCATGCCGAACGTCGGGCCGAAGACCGCCAGCAGACCCGCCATGCGCAGCCCGGTCCCGGCCTGACGCCAGACCTCTTCCCGGAACCCCGGGTCACGTTCGCTGGAAAAGGGGGTATACGCCCCGACACGATCGGCGGCGGCCTTGATTCGGGTGACGAGACGGTCCATGGGCATCAACCGGCGCCGGCGAGTACGGCGGCTGAGGAAAGATCGGTCAGCCCGATGGGAGCGGCAAGAACCGCCTGTCAACTTCATCGCACTTGCCAAAACCCGGAAATAGCCCAATTTGTCGGAATAGAAGGGGGGCGGAAGGTTATTTGGCAGAGAATCGGCTCGGTTGCAACGTCCGGCTCGTCAACACTTCGTTTCTTATGCTCACACGTCCGCCTCGTCTGGCCACGCATCGCGCGATTCTCGCATGTTGCGCCCTCTTCCTCCTGTCGGGCTGTGCAGGAAGCAGGAGTTCAGCTCCGGGTGACCTCGTTCTCGATTCCCGGCAGCGGGATGCGGCATTGAAGGCGCTCCTCGGTGAAAACGAGTATCTCGAGTATGTCACCATCACCGACACGCTCGAGTCCGCCGATTGGCTGCGCCAGTTCTGGGTCCGCCACGACCCGACGCCGACCACACCGGAAAACGAATTCGAAAAGGAGCACCGACGGCGCGTGTACCATGCCATCCGCCTGTTTGGAAACTCGTCTCGAAACGGCCCCCCCTGGGATGATCGCGGCGAGGTCTACATCCGCTACGGCGACCCCAACGAGCGCAGGGTCTGGCAGCACGGCATGGCGGATGACCCGTTCCGGAACACCGGAACCCCCGGCTACGGCGAGGAGGGAATCGATGACATTCTTTCGGATGCCACGGCCGCCACCGAAGTCTGGAGCTACTACCGATACAACCAAACCTTTCAATTCGAAGATCAGCGTGGCCTGGGGGACTTTGAACTCGTTCCGGTCAGCGATCCGTCAAGCCGGCGGCAGGATCTCGCCGACTTCTACGACGCCAAAGTCGATGCCATTGCCCTCCAGCCGGCGATTTACTACCACGAGTACGGCCGTAACCTGATCGACTACGCGCTCGATGTCGTGCGCTTTCACTCCGAGGGAGATTTCTGGCGGGTCGATGTCAATCTGGGCTACCCCCTCTCCGAACTCGGACGCGGCGCCGATTCGGTCTCGATCTCACTGCGCAGAACCCTCGTCATCCTTGACGACAACGAGCGCGAAGTCTATAGCGAAGTGGGGGTCATCAACCGGATCATCGACACCGTCCGGTCCGTCAACCGCCTCATGGTGGAACAAAAGGTCATCGACCTGCCGTCCGGGCGCTACCGCCTCGCGGTGACCATCGATGATCTTTTCTCCCAGAAGTCCGGGACCTACACCAAGGACCTGCAACTGCCGTCTTACATCAGCGAAGGGGTCCACGAAATCTCGGATCTGGAACTCGCGTCGTTCGTGTGGTCAATCTATGAGCCCGATTCACCCTTCCTCAAAAGCGACCTGATGGTGATGCCCCTGCCCTCAAGAGTGTACCTGCCGGAGCAGCCGCTCGCCTTCTACTATGAAATCTACAACCTCCTGGTCGACGAATCCGGGAAGACCCGTTACCGCATCGACTACACCATCAGCCAGATCGACGGTGAATTCAAGCGGACCGTCTCGGAGCCGGCCCTGTTTACCGGCACCAGGCGCAATGTCGAGCAGACGGGCACGGTGGATTTGTCGACCGTGCCCTCCGGCGATCACCTGCTGACCGTGACCGTCTACGACGAAATCGGCCGGCACGAACGCACAACCGCCGCCCGGTTTCGAAAGATCGGCTGAGATTCCGCCGTCCTCACCCGTCCACGGCCGGACTGCTAACGCGCGCTGACCTGAATGTTCGCCCGCATGTTCGGTTCATGCGGCGCGCAGAAGTAAGGGAAGGATCCCTCGGCATCAAACACGCGCGTGAACGATGTGTTCTGCGCGTTCATGGGCTGATTCCAGAGGTCCCCCGCGTTCGGATCGGCCGCCCCGGTTCCCGATGTCGTTGTATGACTCCCGGATTGCCAGACCCAGCGAACAGTGTCGCCTTCCATGATCTGCGCGTTCGAGGGGCTGAAAGAGAAATCGGCCACATTGATGGTGACCGTTTTCGGACCGACGTTGCCGTTGCCCGGATCGGTCGGATTCCCATTGTCCGAACAGCCGGCCCAAAGCACAAGCGCCGCGACCGGCGCAATCCAAACGCCCCTGGCCATCCAAACTGATTTCCGAGTGTTGAAATTCTCCACCACGTCCCTCCTTCGGGTTTATGTGCCAAACCCGCGCAGCAGGGCTCGTGTTCCCCGGAAAATCAACCCCGGGGCCGGCAATCAATAGAAGCCGTGCAAGATGAGCTCGAATCGTTTGACCGTGTCGTCGCCGATCTCCTCCCAGCGAACCACGGGTTGAATCTGCAGGAAATGACGCGCGTACACCCGCGCGCCAAACGAAACCAGCGTGTGTGTGCCGGACTCGACATCCAGATCCGGATCATGAAAGTCGTACCCGACATAGGCATCGAGGCCGCGCTTTAGTTGAATGTCGAGTTCATGACTCATGACCATCGAGGACACATCGCTGAGCGCTCCGGTCACATCCTCGGAGTGGATGGCGAATGCGTCGGCGATGTAGGTCAGCCGGGGCCCGATGGCCGCCTGTGCCTGCCCTCCCAAGACCCGTTCGCGAATGAGATTCCCACGGTTCAGTCGCGCCGACCCGCCCAGGGCGGCATGAACTCCGCCGATGCGGGCCCGGTAGAGAACCCGCCCGGTGACCATCTTCTGGGAGTTATCGTCAAATGTCGCGCTGGCGCTGCCGTTGTAGACCCCGGCGCTGATCGCGAATTGCCCCGGGTTGATCCCGAATTCCAGCCCGGCCTCGGTCACACGCCCGCTGCGGTAATCCTGGTTCAGCGCCACGCGGGTAAGGCGGTTGTGATCGTCCCAGCGCCAGCCGATGTCCGGCACTAACTGCCCCGCCTTGATGTACCCGTGAGACGGCAGAATCCGGGCCAAAAGGAAGGCCTCGAAACCATCGTAGAGCCCCTTGTCAAGGTAGATGGCGAAACTGGGATCCGGTTCAAACGACACATACAAGTCGCCCTGCATCTGGAAGAAGGAATTCCCCTCCTGATTCGTGCCGTGTCCCTCGTGGGCCCCCGCGGCAACCCCGGTCGGATGGGACAACCGCAACGGTCCGTGCCCGGCGCGCGCCGCTTTGCCCTCCACGGCGATGTCCCGGCTTTCAGCAAAGTAAAGCGAGCGCATGTCGATTCCCACGCTGATGAAGTCGTTGAGGCGCGGGTTCGGCCAATGCTCACGCTCGTGCGCCGGCAACGGACGCAGCGACAACTCCGCCGGAAGTATGTACTGGCTGGCGTAACTGTTGCGAAGGCCGCCGCCGGTCGGGTTGACATGGCACAAACCGCAATCCTGGGCATACCTCGCCGCCAACTGCGGTGTCGCCCGTGACACCGCGGGGGAGAGGGATACAATCAGTATCAGGGAGAAAATCGGTCGCGTCTTCATGCCGAATGTAAGCAAACCGCCGCGACCGGATGCAATCCATAAAATGATGCCCGGACCGAGGTCCGGGCACATTTTCCCAGGTTTGAAGGTAGGCTTACTCTGAGAGGCTCACGCCATAGGCGTGTGGAAGCTTTTTGCACGAGCCTTCATCTCGTGTGACTCCGTATGTGCCGGCACAGCGGCCTGGCGACGACAACCCGTCTGCATTCAAAACCACACTCGCAAAATCGCACCTTTCTTTCGAAAGGGAAGAGAAATCTTCAGTCATTCTGCCAAAAAGTTTCTGCGGCGCCAGGCGACCGTCTCCCGCGATTCCGCGCTTCCCAAACCCGGCTCACTCGAAATTCGTGGACTGCGAACCCGCCTCTTGTTCTTCTCCCGATGCAACGCCGGACCGCTGCAACAGGCGCCGGGTGCACCCCAATCCATGCGGCGTGACTCCGCCGCTGCCGATTCGTTCATTCCTTCGCCCGCTAATCTACCCGGTTGTCCGGATTTGTCAATCCCTTCTCTGTGCCTGAATGCAATATTCTGGCCGGGATTCTGTCACGGGCGGATGGGGAATCTCACAACCAAAGACAGGTACAACTGGTCTAAGTCCCGCGCCGGATCGTCGTGTCCCTCCGAGAGATAGCTCACCATCACGCTGGCCGTCGGTCCCCGGCTGAGGAAGACATCCCCGTGTGCGGACACCTCCCAGAAGTCGTAACTGTCGTAGTAGGTGGCGGCCGCGCCGTAGTCGCGCCGACCAACACGGGGTGACAACTCCAGCCAAACCGGGGGCGCGGGTGTCCAACTGATCCGCGGCCCGGCCTCCCACTGGTCATAATCGGTGCCGGTCTCGCTGTCCGAGGTGGTTCGCTCAAAACGCGTCTCGATCTCTCCGCCGAACTCCCAACTCGGTAAGGGTCGGATGTGAGCGGCGGCGCCGAGGCGCCAGTTCACGAAATCGTCATTGATCGTCGAATCCGGCTTGTAATCCCAGTATTGCCACTCGGCGGTACCTTCCAGCCGCCAGAGCACACCGAGGTACCAGTCCATGCGCAGATCAGACCACCAGCGCCGGTGATCATCCTCCGCATTGCCGGGGGAATAGGTCCGGTCCGTGAATGATGCGTCGGCTGTCCACGTGACACTCCCGGTCCGCCATCCGCTGGCCCCCGCACGCACAAACTTCTCGTCGTACTCCAGAAGCGCCGAATCCGGCACCGACCGGCGCGACAGCCCGGCGCGGAGGTCGAAGTACTCAAGCAGGTCGCCGATAAATTCGACGCCGGCCTGCCCGCGCAGCCGGCGATAGTCCACCGTGTACGCTGTGTTTCCGTGGTAATCGCCCAACTCCCAGTCCATCGAGCCGATCATCGACCATTTCTCGTCAACCCGGAGCCGGGGTTTCATCTCGATCCGCGCGTAGGTGTACGCCGACGCCAGCGTGTCGTCCGTGTCAATCCCCTTCCACTCCAGCCGCCCGTTCAAATCGCCTCGGAATCTCCCGCGTTCCACCCGTCCCCAGCCTTCGCTGATGTTTCTCCAGGCGGCGTCGGTGGCGTACGTCGTGCTCTCCAAACGCCACCCTGTTTGCTTCAGGCCGATGCCGAGGGAGGCGTACGATTCCCTCAGCCCATCCTCCGTTCGCTTGATCTGATCGAGCGAATCCGGGTCGATGGCCGTTGAGTCCTCAAGGAAGAATGTCTCCGTGAACCGGTCATGCCCCAGCCCCGGTGTCAGCAGCAACTCCTGACTCCCCGCCGGCGCCACGCTGCACAGCATGGCGCCCAGGGCATAGGCCACGGTCAACCAGGGGATGTACTGCCGGTGCCATAAAAACATAACCGCCCTCGGCGCCGCCGAAGGCGTCGACCCCTCCCGGATCGCGCCAGTCGCCATTGGCTAGCGGCGGTACCCCCTGTTTACAAGCCAGTCTCCCCGGAGATTCGATCCAACAGATCGATGGCCCGGCGTGTGAGAATGAGCGCGCGCTGGTTGTTCCCTTTGGAATGCGCCATCTCGGCGTCGCTTAAGTGCGCATTCGCCTGCTCATGCCAGTCCACCAACCGCTGATCGCCCGACTCGCGAACTTCGCCTCCCACCAGGTCCCACCGCTCGCGGGCGCTGGCAATGAGGGCGCCCACCTCTTCGGTGCGATTGTCCTTCATCAGCAGGCGCATTGCCGTTTCCAGCTCCGTCCTGGTTCTCCTCAACAATTGGTCCGCGTGATCTTCCTCACCTTCGTCGTAGGCCCGCCGTGCCTCTGTCAGGGCCTGCCTCGCTTTCTCCCAATGCTGTGCGGCGACCTCATTGCCGGAATCGGCGAGCCGGTCAGAGACACGTCCCAAAGCGGCTTCCAAACGCTCCAACTGCGTGTCAATCCCGACTTCGCCCCCGGGCAACATCCGATCCCCTCCGGGTCCACGGCCGGGCAGGTTGAGCAACATGTCCCGCGCCTGAAGAGTCAACCGCAACGCCGGACGCATCTGCCGCTCATGAAAGAGATCCCATGCGCGTCGTTGCGTGTTGGTTGCGGACTCCAGTCGATGCCGGAGCAACCCCGCCCTTCGATCCTGCAACCGATCCACGGCCTCCTGCAGGATCGCGTCTGTCCGTTCCAGCTGACGCTCGACTTCGCCTTCGTTGTCCTCGCCGGGGCGGACCGAGTTGAGGGCACGGTATATCTCTTCGCGGGCGCGCTCCGTCAGGCCAAAGGCGATGCGGATTTGATTACGGTTAAATGCATCCCAAGCCCGCGCCTGAAAGCTCTTCGCCAGATCGAGCGATGTATGCCCACGGCCCGGGCCGCGCTCCGTCACGATATCCTGGGCGCTCTGCAACAGGGCGTCGGTCTTCTCGAGCGCGTCACGGACTTCGTCACGAGTCTGGCCGGAAGCCACCCCTGCGAAGGCGAATACCCCGAGCAACAGGGTGGCCATCACAAGCAGAAGTGGGCGGCTGATCGATTTTCGGTGTCTCATATCGTCCTCAGGGCTCTGCTGCCCCGCGCACGAAGAAGTCAAATCTCGTGCCATCGCCCGCAGTCCGCCATAACAAAGGCCGCCTATTGATAGATAAGGACTTATGGTGGGATGTAAACCGCAAGGGGAGATTAACGCCCAGCGGCTGTCCCAAGGCATCGAACTAAATCGTCCAGTTCGTACGATTCGGTCCACACCGGAGCTCGGCCACATCCGGTTTTGGCGCAAACTTGTGGCACTGCCCGCATTGCGCGAATCGGAAAATCTGGTAGATTTCCTGATAGCCAATGCGTCGCCGGCCCACCCGCCCGACGCCAAATCCGAAAGTCAGAGTCTTTCGCATTCGAGGTTCTAATGCCACGCGTTCGCAAAGTCCCCGCTCTTGGAATCTCCATTGCCTTGGCCATCGCAGCCATCCTGTTGATGGCGCCAATGCACGATTCGCCGGCCACCGAAGCGCCCGGCGAGGACTTAAAGCCCCTCGACCAGCCCCCTTCCCTGGACGTCCGACGCGACAGAGTGGCGCGGGTGGCGAGTCAGTTCCGTGCCCTCCCCGAACTCCTGCCGGGCGAGAAGGTCATCTACGGTGCTGATGATCGTCTGGACATATATGCGGTGACCGATCCGAGCATACTTTTTCTCGCCCAGGCTGCCTGCCTGGTTGTTGATGTCGGCGAGCTCACCGACAATGGTAACGGAACTTACACACTCTCAACTGCTGCTTGGACAACCATCAGTGGAACGGCGGTCTGCACATCCGAGCCGTTTCGCGGCCAGTTGACCGCCGGATTCTGCAGCGGATACTTAGTTGGCGACAGCGTGGTCATCACCGCCGGTCATTGTCTCAGTTCCTCCGACTGCGGCGTGACCGCCTTCGTTTTCGGTTTCACCCAGATCGATCTGACCACACCGCCCCTGACGGTAATCCCGGCGGATAACGTCTATTTCTGCACTTGCATCCTGAATCAGCAGCTTGCCGGCGACAACGATCACTGTGTCTCGGTACTCGACCGGAGGGTGGTCGGACGGACCCCGTTGCGGATACGCCGCAGCGGATCGGTCGCCAATGGGGATTCCCTTGTCGTCGTTGGGCACCCGGTAACGTTGCCGATGAAGGCGGCCGGCGGTGCGATCGTGCAGAATGCCAACGGTGTCATCCCCTGGTTCCAGGCCAACCTCGATACCTACGGCGGCAACTCTGGATCCCTCGTCGCCAACAAGAACGACTTCACCGTCGAGGGCATCCTTGTTCGCGGGGCGCCGGACTTCGTCCTTTCCGGAGGGTGCTATGTCTCCAACGTGGTTCCTAACACGGGCAACCCCGGCAGCGGGCTGCTGTTCGAAGAAGTCACGAAGACAACCTCGTTCGAGGCCTTCGTGCCTCCCCTGATGTCCCATGCCGGCACCGTGGCCCTCAATGCGGAGTTCTACCGCTGTCAGCAGACCGTCGGTATCGCTGTCCAGGATTCCGGACTCATCGGAGATGGCGCCCAGGCCGTGCAGGCCACAACCTCAGGCGGGGACAGCGAGACACTTGTCCTGATCGAAACTCCGCCCAACTCCGGTAAGTTTTCCGGGACAATCCCGGCGGCGCAGGCGGCGGTGAGCCTCGGCGACGGTACTTTGCAGATCGCCCCCGGGCAGACCGTCACCGCCTCCTACCAAGATCTGGATGATGGAATGGGCGGCAACCCGATCGTCCAGGACAACGCCGTGGTCAATTGCGATGACTTCTTCACGCAGTTCTTCAGTGGCTGTGTCAGCGTCTACGACCTGGACTATCAAAAGGTGACCTTCACCCCCGATGCGTCGCCCAACTCTTACCAGGCCTGCATCGAGCCGACGGCCTCCTTCTCAACCGATCCCACCGGGGGCACAACCTTGTCCTTGGGCGATGACGCCTTCACCCAGGTCACGCTCGGCAGCGGAGCAACAGTCGAACTCTACGGTGCGGTGTATTCAGCGTTTTTCGTCGGCAGCAACGGCTACCTGACATTCACGACCGGCGAGACGGATTACAGCCCGACCATCGCTGAACACTTCGCGCAGCCGCGCGTGGCCGCGCTCTTTGATGATCTCAGCCCGAACCAGGCAGGCACCGTCAGTTGGAAACAACTGGCCGATCGCGCCGCCATCACGTGGCTCAACGTGACCGAATACAGTGCCGGCAATCAGAACTCGGTTCAAGTCGAGTTGTTCTTCGATGGCCGCATCACCATCACCCATCTCAATGTGGCCTCCACCAACGCACTGGTCGGACTCTCCGACGGCGCAGGGACCCCGGTCGGGTACTTTGAGTCCGACTTCTCCTCGTTGGGCGGCTGCACCGCCTGCGCCGATGTCGACGCCGATGGTGTCTGCGACATTGGCGACAATTGCCCCGGAACACCGAATCCGCTTCAGGAGGACGCCGACCTGGACCTTCTTGGGGATGCCTGTGACAATTGCCCGGCGGCAACGAATCCTCTCCAGGAGGATTCCGATGGCGACGGTGTCGGCGACGTGTGCGACAATTGTCCCAGCCATCCCAATCCGCTCCAGACCGGCTGCGACAATCAGTGCGACACCGAGCCCGATGGCCTCCTGACCGCCGTCGATCTGGCAGTAATGATAGATATCGTTTTCTTCGCCGGTGTTGATCCGCAGGATCCGGAGTGCCCGGCCACCCGGTTCGACTTCGACTGCACTGGGGCGGTGGATGCCGTTGACCTGGCAAAAATGATCGACCACGTCTTTTTCGCCGGCGCCGGGCCGTGCAATCCGTGCGATTGCAATCCCTATCCGACCAGTTGTCCGTAGCGGCCGGGGAGAACGGATTGGGGGCGGCATTCTAGGGGTACTTGGCCATCTCGAATGGGGGGCAAATCCCTCCGATTTTGATTGGGGACAACCGATCATTTTGTATATTGCTGCATCAGGCGAAGATAGATCCCGAGTTGCCTGATCGTTGGAGTTCTACCGGCCCATCAGATTTACATATCAGAATATCCGTCCGAGAGTGACACTGTCATTCGAGGATGCTACGTCGAAAACAGAAACAGGAGTAAAAATGTTCCCTATGCTAGACCTGTCACCGTGTCACCACCGGCACGAGGATCAATGCGCGTCGGGGAGAATTCACACAACGCCCCGGGGTCTCGGCTTGGTTGGCGCTTGCCTGATCGCAGGCCTCTTGGCTGCTCCTGTCCACGGGACAATGGCACCGCTGAATGCCGGTCCGTCACCCGACGAGCGCGCCACGGGCGGTCACGCGATGGCGGCGTCCGCAGCGGGCCAAGCGATGATGGCTCAGACCGATCCCGATTTGGAAGTCACCTGGGAAGGTGCGGTCCAGTGGATGCAGGGGATCAACTGGGGGGGAGAGGCCTTCGGCGGAAGCGTCGGCCGCGGCGCCACGTTTTTTGGCAGCAACATCGGAGCTGGCGATTATGTGGAAGTAGAACTCCGATTCAGCACCACCACCACAACGCTCTGCCAGACCTTCCGGCGCGATCTCGGGTACGCCTCCGCGGGCGTTGGATCGTTTCCCGGTTCGGCTTGGGATGTTTCCGATCCGCTCAATCCCCGGCGGCTGAACATCTGCTTCGTCGAGGACAACAACCTCGCGGCCGCAAACCTCACCTGGGATCCCAACTCGGCCGGAGCGCCGACCTACGGGAAACGCGAATATCTCTATGTCATGCTGAGCGATTACGACGGCACGGGAACCACCTATGCGGGGTTCAATGGCATTAGCGATGCGGGCCTCATGGACATCCTGTACAACTGGTGGCCGCAGGTGGTGCCCGGCGAGATCTTCCTCGGGACCTTGCCGGCCACCCTCCGGCTCACTCCCTTCTATGTCAAAGGAGTCCGAGGCATTCCCGATGATGGACAGCTCACGCTGACCTGGAACTGGTTCCAACCCGACCCGGATCACTTCCGCATCTACACCGGCACGGTGAACCCACCCGTCACCGCGTTGCCCGACATCGCGGGATCGCTAAGACTTCTTCTCCACAGCGGCCTGACCAACGGGACTACCCGGTACTACCGGGTCGAGGCGCTCGACGCCGGCGACAATGTCCTTGGAACGAGCAAGGTGTTCACGGCCACCCCGGGGATAGTCTCAAGCAACGTAACCTTAAGCGGATTCTGGAACGAGCGCAGTACCTATGGCGACATCTGGGGCTTCGTGGATCCCGTCACGGGCCACGAATGCGCCATCATCTGCGCCCGCGATGAAGGGGTGAGCATCATCGACATTGATGTCGATCCGCCCGTGGAGGCCGGCTTTATCCCGTCGCCCAGCCCCGGCACCGACTCCAAGGACGTAAAGCTCTATTTGAACTATGCCTATATCGTGAACGAAGGGGATGTCATTCAGGTGGTCGACATCAGTGACATCTACAATCCGGTGCAGGTCAACGCCATCGTCCCCGATGGCACCGGGTCGCACAATTGCATGGTCGATGGCAACTACCTCTACGTTGTCGGAAACCATGGGGTCGGCGGGCTCGAGGTCTTCGACCTGACCAACCCGGCCGCGCCGGTCGAGGTGGGCTCATTTCAGCCGTTTTACTACCATGACGTCGACATCCGAAACGACACCCTGTACGCCTGCGGAATCTACGGCGATGGCATCGACATTCTCGATGTCAGCAACAAAGCCGCCATTTCGCTCATCAACCGGTTCAATTACACCGGCAGCGGGGCCCACAATGCCGAACTGACCGGGGATGGGAAGTATGTCTTCATCGGCGACGAGATCGGCAGCGCCGGGAACCACACCCGCGTCTTCGACGTGTCCGATCCGTCGAACGTGAGCAAGGTGGCCGACATCATCGTTCATCCCGATGCCATCGTTCACAACTGCTACGTCAAGGGAGATTTGCTCTTCATCGGTCATTACACCGAGGGCCTCCGCGTCTGGGATGTCAGCGACCCGGAAAGTCCGTTCGAAGTGGCCTATTACGACAGCTACCAGCCGGCGGTTTTCAACTACGCCGGTGTCTGGTCGGTGTACCCGTATTTCCCCTCCGGCCGGATCGTGATTTCCGACATGCAGACCGGCCTGTACGTGCTGGAGATGGCGGATGCCGATGCTGACGGGATCTACGACGTCACCGACAACTGCCCGGCAACACCGAACCCGGATCAGACCGACACCGATAGCGACGGTATCGGCGATGCCTGCGAACCGTGCGATTGCCCGTTCCTCGTGGACTTGGATGCCACGGGAACGGTCGACGCCACCGATCTGGCGATTGTCATCGATATCGTCTTTTTCGGAGGCGCCGATGTCCAGGATCTGCTCTGTCCGGGAACACGCGCGGATTTCGACTGTTCAGGAACGGTAGATGCCGTGGACCTGGCCCAATTGATCGATCATGTCTTCTTCGCGGGTACCGGCCCGTGTGATCCTTGTCTGTGAACGATTCGGCTTGCGGGATACCCGCGAGAGACATTGAACCCCACCGTCCACCCTCCGTCATGCGCGGTTCGGTGAATGGAAGCGAATGGAAGTACCGATGACGAGAACGCGAAAGATCTCCTCGATCCTGCTGGCGATGCTGGGGCTGTTGACGATTTGGCCGTTGGCCGAGCCCGGCGCCGAAATCGGCCAGGTCCCGCCTCAGTTCCAACACCACTCCGCCGCTGACCAGATCGACTTTGAAGGCAACAACTGGTGCGGATACAAGCCGCCGGAGGTCTTCCTTCAGGAGTTCCGTGATGCCATCGACCGGGGGGAGATTTCCGACCCCGCCTTGCGCTCCATTCCCGCCGTTGCGCCCCGGATCGAGGTTGGCGCAGTCACCCCCGGACCACTCGGCCCGGGCGATCTGTTCCTCTATGAAGACACCAATGAAATTCTGCGCACGAATTTCAGCGGCGGTCAGCTCAACGCGCTCATGGTCTCCGCCGCCAATGCGCTTATGGCCGAGCACGGCGACCAATGGGACTTCATCGCGTTCTGGATGAACTTCGCCCCGGCCACTCAACTTGGGGCCGCCGCCTTCTACCAGGGTCTCGAGAATTACGTTTCCGGCATCGGCAGCGGCATCTACAACGCCCGCGCATCCTTCGGTGTTTCCGGAAACAACGTCGAAGGATTCGTCCAGATGTTCAACGTCAACGACTGGGTGCCGGGAACGGGAGTCAGCGCCGCCAGCACCCGGCTCGTCCTTGGGCAGGAATTCGAGCATCGCTGGGCCTGCTTCATCAACAGCGAGCCGGGCGTTCCGTTCCAGGGCGACGATGGCAATTGCGGCCGCAGTGCCCATTGGAATTTCAAGGTCGATGGCGGGGGATCCGGAATGGAAATCGCTGAATGGATCGGCGAGAACCCAGCGACCAAACTCCCCGGCTCGTTGCATTTCAGCAGCGACATCCCCGACGGCGTGTTCAGCTATCCCGACTTGTACCTCATGGGCTATGTCTCGCCGGCGGAAATGGATGCCGGCATGGCGGAGTTCCGTCACATGATCGGCAGCGGCTGCGGCCAGCAGTACACCGGGCAGATCAACCCGCTTACCTCCGAAGACATCACCAGCTGGAATGGACCTCGGGTGCCCAGCTCCGCCACCGCCCAGAAACACTTCAAGACCGCCTGGATCATGTTCTATGAGCCTGATACCCCGCCCACACAGGCGCACATCGACCGCGCCCTGGACATCATGGAACAGCATCAGACCGACTGGAACGTCGGCACGCTCGGTCTCGGAACGATGGACAACTCAATCACCTTCGGCAATTTCCTGACCGACGATCAATTCGGCCCGGCGCCGCACACCGTGAACTTCACCTACTCATCCGATTTCCCGACCTCGTCGTGGTCATGGCACTTCGGCGACGGTGATTCCTCCAACGTGGAAAACCCCTCCCACGCCTACGGTCCGGGCATCTACGATGTCGAGATGCGCGTTGGCACCGACTTCGGGGTCCGCTACACCATCAAGCGCGAACACATCACCGTCTGGGCGGACACCTGCGATGCCCAGGATGTTGAGATCGCGCCGAACACCGCCGGCTACGTCGAGATCATGGGCACCAATGCCATCCCGGTCACCGAGATGGTCATCCCGATCCGGATGACAAACGTCATCTCCAAGTTCTTCCTCGACAGCATCAGCTTTGTGGGAACAAGGCTCGACTACTTCGAACTGGAGCAGATCGTCTTCGACAACAAGTTCAGCGGCGAACTCGCCGTGCGCGTTAAGGCCGACAACGGCGGCGGTTCGCCTGCCCTGCCGCCGGGAACAGGCCCGGTTGCCCGCATCCACTTCCGCTCGCGCACCACATCGCTACCGGGTGACACCTCATTCGTCAACATCGCCACCCTCGGAGCGCACACCTTCAAATCGTACACAACCACGACCGACTACCAACCGGTGTTCTACCCCGGCACGGTCCGGGTGGTAACCCCGCCCTGCGATTGCCCTTGGCAGGCGGATCTGGATGGCGGCGGAACCGTCGATGCCGTGGATCTTGCGTTCGTCATCGACATAGTCTTCTTCGGCGGAGCGGACATACAGGATCCCGACTGCCCACGGTCGCGGGCTGATTTCAACAACGACGGGGTCGTCGATGCCGTCGACCTGGCCGAACTCATCGACCATGTCTTTTTCGGGGGAGCGGGACCGGCTGATCCGTGCAATCCCTGATTGACCAGTCAATGCGAAGCAGCGGGCGTCATGCAAGGTAGCATGGCGCCCCAACTATTTGCGCAGCTCAGAGTGAGCCGCCGATCACTCCCCTCACTTCAGGTCATGCCGGCGCATCTTTGTATACAGGACCCGTCTGGTAATCCCTAGCCTCCGCGCCGCATCGCTCTTGTTTCCGCGGCTCAGACGAAGCGCTTCTTCGATTAATCCCTTCTCCACGTCCCCGAGGCCGCCCGCTGAAGCAGGGGACTCCGGCAGTGAAGCACCCGACGTGACAGCCATCGCCGGCGGACTCTCCGGGGAGGGGAGAAACCCGAGGTGTTGCCCGGCGATCGGCGCCCCGCCCGCAAGAATGGTCGCCCGTTCGAGGATGTTCCTCAGTTCGCGGATATTGCCCGGCCAATGATAGGTTTGAAGCGCTCGCAAGACATCCGCCGAGACATGAGGATGCTCATACCTCAGGCGCTTGAGGAAGTGCTCCGCCAGAAGCCCGATGTCGCTGATCCGTTCTTTCAATGGCGGCACCGTGATCGGGAAGACATTCAACCGAAAGAACAAGTCGGAGCGAAACCGGCCCGCGTTGACTTCCGCCTGCAGGCTCTTGTTCGTCGCCGCGATCACCCGCACATCGACACGGACCGGTTCGGCCGCGCCGACCCGCACGATCTCATGCTGCTCGAGGGCGCGAAGCAGTTTGGCTTGAAATCCTCCGGAGATTTCCCCGATCTCATCGAGGAACAACGTCCCGCCTTCGGCCAGTTCAAACCGCCCGATCCGCTGCTTATAGGCGCCGGTGAACGCGCCCTTTTCGTGCCCGAAGAGCTCGCTTTCCAGCAGGGTCTCCGTTAGTGCCGCGCAGTTAGTCGCCACGAATGGCCGCGCCGCCCGCGGCGATGCGCGGTGAATGGCCCGCGCGACCAGTTCCTTCCCGGTTCCCGACTCGCCGAGGATGAGGACCGTCGTGTCCTTGCGCGCGACCCGCTCGATTAAGCTGCGCAACTCGCGCACCGGGGCGGCCTCCCCGATGAATTCATCCTCTGTCAGGGCCGCCAGATCCGCGCTCAACTGCTCGGTCCGCGCCTCGCGGCGGCGCGCTTCTGTCCAGCGCTGGATCCAAATCGTCATCTCGTCCAGATCGAGCGGCTTTTGCAGATAATCAATCGCACCCGCTTTCATGGCCGCCACCGCCGACGCCGTTGATCCGTGCGCCGTCAGAACCACCACTTCCGTACCCCCGGCCTCCGTCACCGCGCGAACGATCTCCATCCCGTCCACCGGCTCCATTCGCAAGTCGGTAATCACCAGATCAAACCCGCCCGCGCGTATTCTCTCCAGCGCCCGTTCCCCGGCGGTCTCGTAGGAGGCCCGGTGCCCGAGATCATTCAGCGTTTCCGAGAGCAGAAACCCGATTCGTTCTTCATCATCAACAATCAGAATCCGCGCCATCAAGTCACCTTTCCACCGACTGCATCCACCGGCCGCTACCCTTCCGTTCGGGAAGGCGCCAACGGCCACTCCACAATAACCCGCGCCCCGCCACCGGGATTGTCGTCAATCCAGACTCGCCCGCCATCCTTCTCGACCAGCGTCTTAACCGCATAAAGCCCAAGCCCGCTTCCCTTTGTCTTCGTGGTGAAGAAGGGCTCAAACACCCGTTCTCTCTGCCGGCGCGGAATCCCCGGACCCTGGTCGGCGACTGTCAACCGGGCGTGTCCCGTCCCCGATTTCTCCCAAGCCACATCGATCGGCGTTCCCGCCGAAGCATCGACGGCATTGCGAACGAGATTGATGAACACCTGCCGTGGCGAATCGGGATCAGTGAGAATCGCACCAACGTTGGACACCGACACCCGGAATCGATCCGCATCATGCGTTCCCTCCGGGACGGCGGCCCGGAGCCACCCCGAAATCTCGCTTTCGATGGACTGGGGAATTCTCGGGCGCTCGGAGGGCGATGCCACACTCAGATACCCGGTCAGGATCCGGTTGAGACGTTCGACTTCCTCCGGAATGAACTGCGTCAGCTCGCGCCGCTTCAGCGGGTCCTCAACCCGCTCAAGGCGCTGCGCGGTCGCTTTGATAATGCCGAGGGGATTTTTGATCTCATGGGCGATGGTCGCCGCAAGACGGCCCAAACCGATGAGCTTCTCGGAGTGAGTGAGATGTCGTTCCCACCGGCGCATACTCTGCACATACCACCCGAACAGCCCCATCAGGGCCAAGGCCAGAAGCGCAGAGGACAAGTGGATCCACCACGCCAGACGATCGAGCGTGGCGAGTGCGCCGAAATACCCCGCGTCGGCCTCCAGCCGCACGATCGCCACGGTGGATCCCGTCTCCGGATCGAGAATCGGCGCCGCCGCACTGCGGTAGAAAGTTTCCCCCCAGGCGTAAGTCGGCGATGTCCAGGTCAGGCCCGACATCAGCGCCCACTGGCCATCCCGATCCAAAAGCGAGTAGACAACCCGGTTGAGAGTATCCGGCATTTCGGCAAACGGGTCATTCCAGAGTGTATCCAGAACAGCCACCGAGATGAGTTCATTGCTCTCGCGGAATCGCACTAACAACTCATGGATACGCAGGTAAACACTTGGACTGAACGAATCACCGGCGACCAACACGGCGTCCTCAGGATCGATGGCGCCGGCGAGGGATTGGGCCAGCCCCGTCAGCTCACGCCCAAGGTGCTCGTCCAGAGACTCTCGCAGGTCTGCAAACGCGATCCGGTAGCCCAAGTTCGCCGCCGCTATAAGGAGAATGGCCAGCACCCCGACCGTTGCTAGTAGGAGTTGCCGCCGATTTCTCATGCGCCGCCTGTCAGGCCAAGCGGGTTTGGAGTACCGATTTGCCCATAAGCCATGAACCAAAGAAACACAGGTGAACCGTTTGGTCCAACCTCAAAGCCTCCGGTTCAACTGCCACCCAGGCGGGCAGCCTGTCGGTAAAACGCTAATACATTGTCATTGAATATGTTGCATCAGAACCATTTCGGCAGTCGGGGGCGCGGCCGAATTGGCAGGGCAATTGCCAAATGGCTATGCGTGTCCGCGATCCCTTAATGCGGGACCATGAATCGAACCCGAAAGCGAGAGGAGCCGAATAATGAATCGCCCGAAACTTCTTGGCCTGATCTCCCTGATCCTCGGTTGGTCGCTGCTTTTGGCCGGGTGCTCTTCAGATACCTCGACCACCACCGTGCCGGCCGATGATCTGAACCTCACCTCCGAATACGGCGGCTACACCGCCGAGGACGAGGCCCCCGCCTTCGGTGATGCGGAACTCGCTGCTCTCATGCGCGAGGACCCCGTCTTCAACGATGACATGTTCCGCAGCACGGATCTCGACTCCTTCCGCCACCTCGCGGATGTGAAGTTCTACGGCATGGCAATCCAGTGGGGTATGCTCGAGGGGGACTCCAGCGTGACCGCCGTCACCGACTGGACTGGTAATATCGAGGTCAAATACGGCGGCATTCATGTCCAGCGCACGATCCTGTTCGAAATGGGACAGGACTACATCGTTCGGCCCCGTGTCGACCGGCGGACCGTGAACTGGGTATCCCTCACAACCGTCCACTATGACGGTGTTCTCCTCGCGATCATCGTGCCGCCCGCACCGGATGGGGAGGACTGGTCCGACAACCAAGTCGTCTTCACAACCGGCCCCTACTCCCGCACATTCACACTCTCCGAACTGGAGTCGCTCTCCGAGATCGTCGATGTCGGCCCCGATGGGAATCAGGTATCCTTCAATGCGCGCCTGATCGATCTCGAGGCCTGCGGTTCCGGGGTGTTGGACGGCCGCTGGTTTGTCAATCCGTCGGGCCGTAATGGCCACTTCCTGGGTCGCTGGATGTCCGACGACGGCCTCTTGGCGGGGCACTTGCGCGGGCACTTCGGTGTGCGCAACGACGAGCGGGTCTTTTTCGGCAAGGCGATTGGGCTCAATGGCCGCTTCCTCGGATTCCTCCGCGGCACATGGGGCGCCGACCCGGCGGATTCCAGCATGGGCTGGTTCGAGGGAGTCCTGGCCAATCGTGATGGCCTGCCAGTCGGAGAGGTGAATGGCACATGGAGCAGCGTGCCCCCCAGCGAAGAGGATATCGAGATCGAGGGCCTGGGCAATGGACGCGGCAATCGCCGTAATCCCGGCGATCACCCCGTCTTTGGGACCAACGGCAAGTGGACTCGTGGGTTCTTCAGCGGATTCTGGGTCAAGGCTTGTCCGGCCGACGACGAGACCGCCGGTCTGTAGCCGGAACCCATTTGCACATAGATGGTTCACCAACGACGCCCGGCTCCGCACGAGCCGGGCGTTCGATTGTCCCCTGGGGTCAATAACTCCCCCAATCTGGCAAATCATCCCTCAAACAAGGGTCAATGGGATGCCGCTTTCTGCGTATCACCAGTGGCCCGGACTATGACTCAGACCACACACACGCCAGACCAGATCCGCGAGCGCCTGATCGCCGTTGCCCAGGAGATCGGGATCGATGGCATCGGCTTCGCGCCCGTGTGTGACCAGTCTCCCGATCGCGAACGCCTCTTGGATTGGCTGGCGCGGGGCTTTCACGCCGGAATGGACTGGATGCAGCGCAACGCCGAACGGCGGGCCGATATCCAGCGCGTTCTCCCGAATGCAGCGACCGTAATCTCGATCGCGGTCAACTACAACACCGGCCACGCGCCCTGCGATGACTGCGGCGCCTTCAAAGTATCCCGATATGCCTGGGGCGAGGACTACCACGATGTCCTGCTGCGCAAGCTGGCGCTCCTCGAGGAAGCCATCCGGGAAATGGCGCCCAATGAAGAGTGTCGGGCGTACGTCGACACCGGCCCGGTCATGGAAAAAGTCTGGGCCCAGCGCGCCGGCCTCGGGTGGATCGGCAAGAACACCAACCTGCTGACCCGCCGTCACGGCTCATGGGTTTTCCTCGGGGAACTGATCACCACCCTGTCTTTGCCCGGCGATCAGCCCCACACCGACTTCTGCGGCAGTTGCACACGCTGCATCGATGCCTGTCCGACCGATGCCTTCCCGGAACCCTACGTGCTCGATTCGAGCAAGTGCATCTCCTACTGGACGATCGAACACCGCGGGGAATTCCCCGACGGCATCTCCGAAAACTTCGATGGGTGGGTTTTCGGCTGTGATGTTTGCCAGGATGTCTGCCCCTGGAACCGCTTCGGCCAGCCGACCGCGGAGGATTCCTTCGCGCCCCGCATGGATGCCCTCTGCGTTCCGGACGAGCGCTGGGTCAAACTCTCCGAAGAGGAATTCCGCAAAGAATTTGACAACTCCGCGATCCGCCGCGCCGGACGCGATGGCCTGGCGCGCAACATCCTTTCGCAACGGCCCGATCCGCTCGAATCGGTTCTCAAGGTGATCGAGTGGCAGCCCCCGGAAGACCTCGAAGACATAACCCTCGATGAACTGGAGCGTTAGCCCCAAATCCCCTTGACGGGGGGCGGGCGATCTCGCTATCTCCAATCCCGGCAGCAGGGAGCGGTGTATAACCACCCGCTCGGTCGATCACGGCGGGATGCCGATATCGTACCTGAGACCTTTGCCAAAAAACCACTCTGAGAGGAATCCAATCATGTCAATCGCCACGGCCACCGCCACCTCCGCCGGCATCGGCGCCAAGCGCCCCTCACTCTGGGACCTCGAAATCTCCGCGGGCAAGAAAGCCCGACTTTATCGCATGCTCTACCAGTTCGGCCCCGCCAACGGGACCTTCCTCTTTCTCCCCCTCGATCAAGGGATCGAACATGGCCCGGTCGATTTCTTCCAGAACCCCGATTCGCTGGACACGGATTACATCTTTCGCCTCGCGATTGAAGGCAACTACTCCGGCGTCGCGATTCACATCGGCCTCGCGGAGAAATACTACCCCAAGTTTGCCGGACGCGTGCCCCTGGTCTTGAAGATCAACGGCAAGTCAACCATCCCCAGCGACGATGAAGCGTTTTCGCCTCTGACCGGCACGGTCGATGACGCCGTCCGCCTGGGCGCCGATGCGATCGGCTACACCCTCTACGTGGGCTCTCCCGCGCAGGATCGCGACATTGCGCAACTCAACGAGGTCCGGTACGACTGCGAGCGCACCGGCATGCCGCTCATCGTCTGGTCCTATCCGCGCGGCCGCGATATCGAGACCAAGGGCGGACGCGATTCCCTCTATGCGGTCGACTACGCCGCCCGTCTCGCCGAGGAGTTCGGCGCCGATGTCGTGAAGATCAATCTGCCGAAAGGCACCTCGACCGATTCGCCGAAACCGTACAACACGCTTCAGATGGACGAACTCGAGATGGCGAAAAAGGTCGTCCGCTCCGCCGGCAAATGCATGGTGCTCTTTTCCGGCGGCTCCAAGCAAAGCGACGAGGACATGCTGCACAAGGTGGATGTCTGCATGAAAGCCGGCGCCACCGGGCTCATTTTCGGGCGCAACATGTGGCAGCGCAAATGGGACGAATCGCTCAAGGTCAGCCAGCGCGTTCATGATGTCCTGCGCGGCTACGGTATCCCGCCGCGCTCATAGCGAAATGAGTCCCGGCGTGAACGTGATTGCGCGGCGCCGAAAGGCCGTGAATCACAACGGAGGGTGACGTAATCAAGACTCAGCCCGGCAACCCGGTTTCGCAGGACACACCGCTCCTTCCGGCGATCAATTCGCCGGCAGACCTCCGTCAGTTGTCGCCGGAGCAACTCCCCGCCCTCTGCGGGGAGATTCGGAAATACCTCATTGATGTCGTCACCGAGGTCGGCGGGCACTTCGCCTCCTCGTTGGGCGCGGTCGAACTCACCGTGGCCCTTCACTACGTCTACGACACCCCGCGCGACAAACTGGTCTGGGACATCGGGCATCAATCCTACATTCACAAGATTCTGACCGGACGCCGCGAGCAGTTGCGCACCATACGGCAGTACAACGGCATCTCCGGTTTCCTGCGCCGCGATGAGTCGGTCTACGACACCTTCGGCGCCGGCCATTCCGCGACATCGATTTCCGCGGCCCTCGGGATGGCCATGGCGCGCGATCTCAAACACGAATCCCATGAGGTCGTTGCGGTCATCGGAGACGGCGGCATCACCGGCGGCCTCGCCTTCGAGGGGCTCAACAACGCCGGCGCCAGCCAGTCAAACATCACCGTCATCCTGAACGACAACCGCCTGTCGATCTCCAAAAATGTCGGCGCGCTGTCGCGCTATCTCGCCGAGATTCTGACCGATCCGCTGTACAACAAGATCAAAGGCGAGATCTGGACCGCGATGGGCAAGGCCCCCTTCTCGACCAGCCTGCGCGGCTTCTCACGGCGTTTGGAAGAATCGCTTAAGAATCTCGTGGTCGCGGGAATGTTCTTTGAGGACCTGGGATTCAAATACATCGGTCCCATCGACGGTCACAACCTCGAGGACATGCTGAATATCCTGGGCCGCGCCAAGGAAATCAAAAAGCCGCTGCTGCTCCATGTGGTGACTCAAAAGGGAAGAGGCTTCCAGCCAGCCGAGGCCGACCCGATCAAGTGGTATGCCATTAAGGGAAAGCCGAAGTCCAAACCGGTTGAAGCGTCCGAACCTGCAAAGGCGCCCGAAATGCCGGCCTACCTCGAGGTCTTCGGCAAGACCGCCATCGAACTGGCCGAACGCGACCCGCGCGTGGTGGCCGTCACCGCCGCCATGTGCATCGGCACCGGGCTGGTGCCTTTCTCCGAGCGTTACCCGCAGCGGTTCTTCGATGTCAGCATCGCCGAAGGACACGCTGTCACCTTCAGCGCCGGATTGGCCGCGGAGGGCTTCCGCCCGCTCTGCGCCATTTACTCAACATTCCTCCAACGGGCTTTCGACAGCGTCGTCCACGATGTGTCATTGCAGGATCTCCCGGTGATCTTTGCCATCGACCGCGCCGGGCTGGTCGGTGAGGATGGCCCCACCCATCACGGCAATCTGGACTTGGCCTTTCTCTCCTGCATTCCGGGCATGGTCGTGACCGCGCCAAAAGACGGAAACGAACTGCGCAACTTGCTTTTCACCGCCCTTGCGTACGACCAGGGACCATTCGCCATCCGCTACCCGAAAGCCCCGTGCTGGAATTACGACCCCGCCGCGAAGTTCTCACCGATTCCGATCGGTCAGTGGGAAATCCTGCGGCCGGGCAGCGATGCCTGCATCCTCGCCGTGGGCACCATGGTGCAGCCCGCGCGCGAGGTCGCCGAACGGCTCGCCGAAGCCGGGTATCAGCTCGAAGTCGTCAACGCCCGCTATGTCAAGCCGCTCGATGTGACATTGCTCGATCAGGTCACCGCGCAGCACCGCCTGATTGTCACCATGGAAGAGGCGAACCGTCGCGGCGGATTCGGCCAGGCCGTTTCGCAGTTTGTGCAGGATGAGTACGGCGCAAGAACGCTGGTCCGTACACTGGCCATCGCCGACACACTCGTCCCGCATGGCGCGCGCCCGACCATCCTCGACTGGGCGGGTCTGTCGGTGCCTCGTATGACCGACAGCATCCGGGGGATGATTGAATCCCTCTCACGCGAACGTATCGCCAAGACGCCGCGGACCCAGCGACTGACCGGCACCCAGGACGCATCCCCGCGTCAGATGATGTTGGGCTCGGAGTAGTGTGTTTTTTTGCCGCAAAACCGGGCCGATTTGGCCGTATATGAACACGCAGCGAAACTGAGGACCATGCCCCCCAAACGCATCATCATCGACGAAAACTCCGGCCCCTGCGGCGGCGTCAAGCGCGTCATCCGTCTCGCCGAGAAGGACCTCAGCCAGGGACGCAAAGCCGCGTCCCTCGGCCCGGTCGTGCACAACAACGAGGAAATCGACCGCCTGACCGGACTCGGACTGGATGCGGTCGACTATTCCGAGTTTGAGCGTGTCGAATCCGGAGGCGACAAGCGTCGCGTGATCGTGCGAGCGCATGGCGAAGCGCCGGAAGTCTTCGAGCGCGCCGCCGAACTGGGCATCGACATGGTCGACGGCACCTGCCCCGTGGTAATCCGTTCACAGCGATTCGCCAACAAGTACCACAAGTTGGGCTACCAGGTGGTCGTGGTCGGCAAGCCGAAGCACGCCGAAGTCATCGGCATCGTCGGCCATTGCGACAACAAGGCGATCGTCGTGCACGACGAAAACGACATCGCGCAACTCGATCCCGACCGTCCGACCTATGTCCTTGCCCAAACCACCATCTCCGACGAGATGTGGACCTCGATGCTCGAACTGATCCGCCAACGAGTCAAGAACGTCACCCACCGCAACACCATCTGCGCGTTTGTCTCGGATCGCGAGGAAGAACTCAAGATCTTCGCCGATGACTGCGATGTCGTTCTCTTCGTTGGCGGCAAGAACTCCTCGAACACGAAAGTCATGTACGAAGTCTGCCTCGCGGTCAACCCGCGTTCCCACTGGATCGAAAACGCCGACGACATCGACCTCGCCTGGATGTCGGATGCCGAGACCATCGGCATCTCCGGCTCGGCCTCGACCCCGCAGTGGCTGCTCGAAAAAGTCGGCGAAGACCTCGCCGCGCGTCTCAACGCTTAGACCAGAGTGCGTAGGCGCACGGCTTGCCGTGCGCGGCAATCAGCCCGGATCACCAATTACATCAAATTCCCGGAAAGCAGACTGGCCCCGCGACTCTGATCCCGCGGGGCCAGCCATCTCAGGACCCTCGATCGCGCTCGACGCCGATTTCGCTTAGTAATCGTACTCAAAGCAGATCGGCGGTGGATCTCCTCCGAGAAATACGTGATCCGTCATAACGGCGACGTCCACGGCATCGATTGATGCGTTGCAGTCGAAATCGGCCATCCGGACATCCAACGGCGCCGATCCGCCGAAGAACACGATGTCAATGACAAGGGCCAAGTCCGTTGCATCGACAAAGCCGTTGTTGTCCATATCGCCCCGAATGATCGACAGCAGGGCGCGGTACGCGTTGATGCGCCCGTGGCCGTACGTCGTGTCGTACCCCGCCGACCCCTTGTCCTCGGCCGAGTTGTAGAGGATGTTGCGTAGCCCTTCAATGTCGCCGCGAAGCCCGGTGTTGCGGCTTAGGATAAGGCCAAGGGTGCCCGCGACCAACGGAGCGGAGAAGGAGGTCCCGTCATAATCGCAGTAGTAGGCCGAGTCTCCGCTGCACACGCTATATGTCGGGTTCAATCCCACAAGCCCCGTTGGATCTGTCCCCCAGAGTTCGCTCCCCGGAGCGGTGACATCAAGCGATGCCCCTTTGCCGCTCCAGGAATTCGCAAGGTCCCACCCGTTGGTCGCTCCCACCGCGACGACTGAAGGCAGCCGGGCAGGCCACTCGACGTATCCGTCATTACCGGAGGAAAAGACGACCATGACGCCGTGACTGTACGCACTGTCCAAAGCAGCCTTGATTTTCGGGCTGTACTGCTCAGTCTCGCTCCAATTCCAACTGCAACTGGCCACAGTGGCAGTTACCGGTCCACGAAACGTGTGGTAGATGGCGTCTTCGAGGGCGCTGCCGTGCCACCACGCATCGTCCGCAATGATTTTGATCGGCATGAGACGGCAGTCAGGCGCAAGCCCCGCAACGCCCGACTCGTTGTTTGTGCGAGCGAAGATCATCCCGGTAACTGCTGTACCGTGCCAGCACGCGGGATACCACGGCTCCAAGAATTCCGGGCATGCGGCGGAGGGGTCATAATCGGGCTGGCGGGACTCAGAATACTTGGGATCGAGGGCAATGCCCCCCGCATCGTAGCCACCGATCGTGTCAATCCCTGCCAATTCGGGATGGTCAAACTCGACACCACCATCCAGGACAGCGATGAACACGAGCGGATTGCCGGAGGTCACCAGCCATGCTGAGTCCGCGTCGATGTCTGCATCGGCCTGTCCGCCTCCCCCGTCATTGCGGAGGTGCCACTGGTACTGCCACAAGGGATCATTCGGAACACTGTTGAGGTTGGCGACACCGTAAAGCTCCGGCTCGGCGAACTCACAAACTCCGGACTCGTAAAACGCCCGCGCCATCTCGAGTGTCGACGTCTCCCGATTGCGTGAGATCACCGCTGTGAATTGGTTTTCAAGGTACTCGTGGGCAATGAGGGTATCGCACTGGAGTGTTGTCGCAATGCTATCTATCTCGGAGGGAGTCGCGCCGGCTTGAAACCGAACCGTAATCTCATCGATCATGTACATGATTCTGGACGAACCGGTTGAGGCGACCACGTTTACGACACCAATATCGGGCCGTGCTCGCAATCGGGTAATGACACTGTCTAAGACTGCAGTCGAGTCAAGTCCATACACCCAGAATCCGTTGTCGATCTCCCACTCAGGGTAATCGGGCCTCAGCCCAGCGACCTGAATCTTAAAGCCGTTTGGCGGGAGGCCATTAAACCCGATGTTCTTGAAAGACACAACGACGAGCGAGTCCGATGTGGTAACACGGATCGTGTCTCCCTCCGAACCGAAGAACCAATGAGTCGCCGCACGGGCGGATCCCGGCGCCGAAGTCGATAGTACGACAGCAATAATGAGCGATGCGATGGCTTTCATTTGGACCCCCATCATTGTTTGGGCAATACAGAAATATCGCCCGGCCCGCCGTAAAACGAATACACGTGGGGCAGGGCACCATCCACAATCCCCTGCTTTAGGTCCAGCGTCACGATCTTCCCGGCGCCGCGACTTCCCTCGGGCGGCCATCCGGACGCCAGATACGCCTTGTCCATTCCAGGGACGAACTGTAGATCCGCCGGGTACAAAGGGTAGATGCCGGGCGGTAGAGACTCTTCATCGAGCGGGATGGATCCAATGACCGCCCCCGTCTCGGCGTCGAGAATGTCGATTTGCTTGTGAAGCGGCGGGTTCAGGAAGCTAGTCTGACTATAGACGTACAGCGACGATTGGTCAGGAGTCAGACGAGGAATCTGTCGATCACTGCTGGCGATGACACGTCGGAAGACCTCTGAGCCTGTGTCGAGATCGAAACAGAACACCGTGCCGCTATAGAGGGGAGCAATGTAAATGACCTCCCTTTGAGAGTTGACTTCGAATTGGAGCGGTATGACCAGATGCCCGAACCCCTCGGGC
>JBFMFQ010000060.1:0-16143 GCA_040752075.1 Candidatus Zixiibacteriota bacterium
CGCGTCCACTTTGCCCACTCCGTCCACTGTCCTTCCCCAATCAGAAACCCCGCGCCAGCATGCTGGCACGGGGCTTCGGCTTCGTGCTGTTCCTGGCAATCTTTCGATTACGAGACTTTGCGCACGTTGGCCGCCTGTGGTCCCTTGGGACCTTCAACGATCTCGAACGACACCCGGTCGCCCTCGGAGAGGGAGCGGAACCCCTCGCCCTGGATCGACTGGTAGTGCACGAATACGTCCTTGCCACCCTCTTGGGTGATAAAGCCGTAGCCCTTCGAATCGTTGAACCACTTGACGGTACCTTCCGGCATAACCAGTACCCCTTGCCTTACGGGACAGCGCGGTGTCCCACCTCCGGTGGCCACCATGGCCTGTGAAACAAGTTGAGCATTCTTTCAGGGTTCTTGGTTGTCCGGGGATTCGCCAGGCCTTCGAGAATACCTTTGTTTCAACTGTTCACAAAATGGCAAAGCCCGCCGGGCATCGTCAAGTGGAATCTTGACCGGCCAGGCGTGATTTGACATTCCCTCAGTCCCCGGATTCTAGGACGCCCTGATTGGCGAGAAACTTCCCGATCGTGGTGAGGGCGTCGGTCCGGTCGGCACGATTCATGACCGGAAAGAAGTGAGATCGGCCCTCCAGGGGCGCCAGCTCGCACACGTTTCCAGCCGCGGCCATACGTTCCGAAAATTCGGAGGCCGCTCCAAAGGCGCACATTTCGTCCCTTGTGCCGTTTATCAGCACCATGGGAGGCGCCCCGCCACGCACCTGCGCGAGGGGGGAGAGGTCTTCGGGGGCAACTGGTTGAACAATTCGCCGAAACCATGGGTCCAAGGTGGGGTCAAGGCAACCGCTGACACTTACCACGGCGGTCGGCCGGGAACTGATCGATGTGTCCTCACCCGGTCCCTCGAAACCATCCAGGAGGGCAGTTGACACCGCCAGGGTTCCGCCCGCCGAAAACCCTGCGGCCATAATCCGGTTCGGGTCGATCCCGAGCCGGGAAGCGTTCGCGCGAACATACCGGATGGCAGACTTTGCGTCTTCGAGCGATTGGACCGGTGTCGAGAGGTGACGGTCGTGTATTCGATATTCCACCTGGAACACCTTCATCCCCGCCGACGCCAGCGCTCCCGTGAGCCCCATCCCCCAATACCACACCCCCTCGCTCCATGAGCCACCGTGAAACCAGACAAGGGCCGGTCGGATTCCCGTGACGGCGCTGTCCGACTCCAACATGTGAAGTTCCAGATCGATTCCGTCGGCACGCTTGTAGACCTCGCTGGTGAACCCCTCCCAGTACCGTCGCTCGTCAGTGTAAAGAGAATCCAGTTTTCCCGACTGCCAGTACTCACCGTATGCCTGCTTGAATCGACTGATCAGCGGTGCGAGGCACTTTGTGCCGTACTTCTCGATGTGCTCACTCAAAATCTCGTATAGTATCTCACGGTTCAGCGTGGTATCCGGGATCGAGTCCACACAGACGTCGTACTCGGCCCGCGTCCAGCGATTGTCGCCGGTCCGATACAGGCTGTCGGTGAGCAATCGCCGGCGCGCCATCTCATGGACATACAGGCGCAGAAACGACCGGTACTCGTCAACGTCGAGGAGCAACGCGTCCTTCCGGTCGATCTTTCCGAGGTACTCATCGTAGGATTCACTCAACTCGAGGACCGACTGCCCGGTTTCACGCCAACGCATGAATGGGTAGATCAGCCGCCCCTTGCCCCAGGAGCAGAGGACCCTTGTCCTCTCCACCTGGCAATCCCTCCGAGGCGTGAACGCATCTGCCTCGAACCAGTCGAGGGTGTCGAGCAGCGGCTCAAATACGGCATCCCAGCGGCGGGTGAACTCTTCCTCGGCCAGTGCGGCGCTCTCGATGAAGGTCCTGGCCCGGATGGGCTCTGTCTGTTGCCAGACTTCGCCCACGGCAGACTTCAGTTTTGCCTGCATGGCCATGGCGGAGTCTGAACCCGCATCCGCCATCGCGCTCTCCACGCTCACAAAGATTGGCAGGAGAAAAGCCACCGCCAGCCTGCCCCACCTCCGTCCTTGATTCGCAATCATGTCATCCCCTTGGGAATATCAGAGTGCGTCTTTTGCCTGCTATAACGATGGCGGCCAAGTGGGCGCTCCCGTTGAGACTCCTGGGGACTCTCTACGGGCCGCCATCGCGGCGGCATCCGCACTTTACTTCAGGAGCACCATTCGCACCGTCCCATCGAAACGCTGCGAACTCATCCGCAGAAAATAGACGCCCGTTGACAAGGCGCTGCCGTCATCAGACCGCGCGTCCCACTCCACATGGTGCATCCCGGCGGGAATCTCCCCATCAAGCAAAGTCGCCACGCGTTGACCGAGAACATTGTAGATCACGAGTTCGACTCTTGCCGGCGCGGGGGTCGCAAACCGAATCGTTGTCGATGCGTTAAACGGGTTCGGATAATTCTGCTCCAGCGCAAACGATCGGGGGAGAGGCCCGGCACCGGTGATCTGTTCATTGACATACGACTCCGGGCCGACCAGCAAGGTGAAACGCTCGCCGGTCGGCTGCGCACTCGCGAGAAGCGCCATCTCCGGATTCGCGAGCAGATCGGTAACCGCGCCGGTCCGTTCACTCAACAGCCGAACGCGCACATCCACAGGCAGCTCCCCATCGATGGTCATAATCTGGCGCACAGCGTCGCCGGTGTTACCACAGACTTCAAAGGGGAACGTCCAGCCATTCTCGCCCGGTGAACGGAAATCGCCCGCCAATCTGGTGACCGTTCCGCTGTCCTCCTCACCGAGAAATGCCAGCGAAACGTATCGGTCAAACGGCGGCGGTTCGCTTAAGTCAAACGGATCGCGTCCGCCCTGCGCGCCTTCGCGGACTCCGGCGACATTGGAAAGATCGCCCACTCTTCCCGAAATCACACTCAGTGTCAGGCTCCACTCTCCCGATCCGCCGGTCTTTTGCACCTGAAGAGACGGTGCTGCCTCTTCATACGGAATGAGCAGATGCCGCGGCCCCGCTTCGGTGTTGTTGACCCAGTAACCCACAAACGGTTCCATCCGCGACGCCTGCACATACGAGGTGACCGCATCATTCCCGGAGGTGTAGGCCCACAGCGCGGATTCGATTCCGGCCTCGGCGACACGTTTGGACCAGAGGATGTCGAACGCAAACGGCGTGGAGATCTGGTTCCATCCGGGCTCGATCACGAGGTCGGCGTAACGGCTCGGCGTGACCGAGGGGGTCACCAACGTGTCAGGTCGTGCGGAACGCCCGCTGGCATCGACCGTCTTGCCGCCTCGCGCAATCAGCCAGTAGCCCCGTCCGCGCGCGATGTTGCCCACCGACGGGTATTCCTGGTAGGTGCCGCTTGCAGGATTGTAACGCCCCAGCCGCCATTGCACCGGATCATAGGCGCCGAGATCGTCCTCAAACACCGATGACGGTGTGCTGGGTGTCACATCGAACGGGAATCCAATCATCCGGTACTGCGCGTCCGGCAGCACCCGTGACGCGATGTTGGAAAGCATGGTCACAAACGCAAACGGCGACCCGGCCGTGCCGATGGACACCGACGATGCGGCGTCGTTGACTTCGAGATAGTACTCCAATCCGCGAGCCGTAAAGAGCGAGGCCGGGATGGTGTAGGAAAGGGTATCGCTGTCGGCAAGCGTCATGTCTGCCGATCGGTATGAGGTCTTTCCGCCCTCGCGGTAAAACAGCTTGCCGCTGAGCGCCCCGGTGACGCCGGCGACCGCGACCTTCACCGCCCGATCCGCCGCCGCGACAACCAAGACGGAGTCGGATCCATAGGATGCCGACAATCCGCGCCGGCCGAAGACCACACCGGTCTCCATCCGGTTGCTTCCGGACTCCGAAACTCCGGCGGGCCCGGAAGAAAGCGAACCGACAATGCTTTTCCCCGCACCCGAGCTGGCGCCGGCGCCGCCGACCATCCCGCCCGACTCAAGCCGCGCGCTCTCGCTTTGGCCTTGAGCATGGATTGTTGAACCCGGCAGCCCGAGCCACAGACCGGCGACGAGAGAAAGGAGCGCCATTAACCGGCTGCTCCCGACTCCGCCCAATGAAGTGGGCGGTTTCACCGTTCACCCCGGTTGTCGCTCGTTTTCGGAGGCATCTGCGCGCCGGTCGCAGGGGCATTCTCCGCCGGGGAGGACAACACACGTCCCCGCAGCCCGGTCCCCGCCGCGCGTGCGGGGCGCGTCACATACACCTGGTAATCCTCGTACCCCTTGCGCACGCCGTAGACGACATAATCAAACTCGTAGCTCCCGTCACCCGAGTTCAATTCACCGACATCCATTCCCCCGGCCGTGGTGGTCAAGACCGCCAGACCGCGCGAGTCCCGCGAACGCGGAGTCAGCGACACCGTGATCGAACCCTCATCCACCATCGATGTGAAATGCTCCGGGAAATCAACATGGGCCACGCCCCCCTGGAGCGCCGCCTTGCCACGGCAGTAGATGGCCGCTTCCGGCCCCTCGATCGAAGTGTACCGGATCATCCGTGATTGATCCTGCGGATCGGCAACGATGAACGACTTGGTCAGCCCATAAACCTCGCCCGACCAGCCGTTGATGCCGGCGGTCAGGAATCCATCGGCGTCGTAGACCTCAACGGCCGCGCCGAAGAATCCCCCAAAGTCGCCGTCGATTCCGGAACTCACATCCCCATCGGCGTCCCCGAGCAGAATCAACCCCGGAACCCCGACCGAACCGAAATCCACCTGATCCTTGAGCTGATACCCGCCCACCGCGCTTGGACCGATGTCTGTATCCCCGATCGAGAAGTCGACAATCTCCGTGGACGTAACGCAGTCAAAGGACAGGTCATTGTAACCGACCGAAGCGTTGGCGATTTCATCGGTGCCGACCGCGCTTGGCGCGATCTTCTCGCGGATCACCGCCTGGTTCGCCAGCATCGTGCTTGTGACCCCGGCGGTCGCGACCGACAGCGTGACATCGCCCGTCGTCCCGCCGCCCGTCAGCCCCGATCCCGCCGCCACCGAGGTGATATCCCCGGTCCCGCCGCCGGGAACCTCTCCGGCGATCTCTGCACTCAGAGCGTAGGGCGAGGAGGCGATCACCTGCCGGGGCAGCATCTCCGAGTCGCCCGAAATGGTAATGCCGAGATACCGCTTGGAGCCGTTGAACACGGTTCTGTCAAAGGCCGTCGTGGTTCCCAGTTCCGTGGCGAAGACACCGTTGGCATCGCAGGTGACTGTTCGAGTTTCCAACCAGAGCGCGGTCCCGCCCGAGGCGACACCGTATATCCGGAATGTCACTGTGCGGCTCCCGGTGAGCGGGGCGCCGTCAAGATCGGTGAGCCGCCCCTGGTACATCATTGTGGTCGGCGCCTGCGCCAGGACAGCCACGGCGGGCAAAAGCAGCATTGCCGCCACGGCCGAAAATCTCAATCGCTTGATCATTGTCGCCTCCGGTATTCGTCCATTTCAGTCATCAATCATGATCACTTGCCGCCATTCGATGGATGCGGCGGGAAGTCAGGAAGATTCTGGTCGGTCGCTCCACCGCCGCCGCCCCCTCCCAGCGCCAGTGCCGCGACTCCGATCACCCCGGCGCCCAAAGCGACATAGATCCACTTCTTCGATCCGCCGCCGGATTTCCCGGTGGGTTGGACATCAACCGGTCGCTCCATCTTCGGGGTTTCGGTCTTTGCCGTGGCCGGCGGCTTCGCGGCGGAGCGTTCGACATCGCGGCGCGCCTGATCCACCAGTCCCAGGAACTCCGGTCCCTGAATGTCCAGCGTGCCTCGCCACTCAGCGTCCGCCTTGAACACCTCGCGCAACTGGCCGAGGACCTTCTCGCGCCGGTGCGTGCTGTCCTGGGTCGATTGATAATGAACCGCCGCCAACAACGCATGCGCCTCGGCCCTCGTGGCGCTCGTCAGGTTGCCCTGCTTGAGCACATCGTTGAGCTCCCGTTCCGCACACTCAAAGTCGAAAACCTGAAAGCTCGTTCGCGCGCCGGCGACCGTAGGACGGCCCCGATCATAGCCGCATCCCGATCCCTGTGCGCGAATGGCGTCCGGCAAGAGGATGATCCAGAGGTGCGACAGGATCAGGAAAACCGCCGCAACACGGCGGCGTGGAATGATGATGCATGTCATAGTCTCTCCCTATGGGCGCCGAACCGCCGACCAATGCCATTGAAGCGGAATGAGCCGCTCGCCCTCCCACGCCTTGGTTCCGAAATCGATCTCGCCGCGCGCCCCGGTCACCACCACACGCGGGCCGCCGCCGTACGGGAACGTGACACACGAGTCCACACGCGCGCCGGCCACATCGCTTCCCTTCGGAACCAGCCGCGCCTCCATCCGCCACCGTCCCGCCAGCCGCTTCAACCCCTTCATGGGAACCTCATCCATCCAGGATTCAAGCCCGTTTAATGTCAGAACCAGTGTATAGTCCGCCGATGGCGGGCTGAGCGCAAAGCGCAGATCGACCGAGTCGCGTCCGGCGTAGCGCTCAACCAGATCATAGGTGAGGACCGTGTCCCTCGGACTGAATTCCACGGTCCGCTCAAGCACCGGGAATCCCGGGTTGATCAGCCGGATGCGATGCGATCCGGGCTCGAGGGTGATTTCCTGATACAAATCCCGGGGTGAACCATCGATGAGGCAGACCGTCTTCTCCAGAGGAGAAACCACAATGCGCACGCGCGCCGGTCGCGATGCCGGCGTGTCGCTCGTGACGGGCGTCTCGGGTTTCGCAGGGACCGTATCCGCCATTCCCAACAACCCCACCGACGTGCTCTCCGTCGGGACAGAACGCGACGGGACCGTGTCTTTGGGCGCCTCGACGACCCGAACTGTCTCCGGCGCCACCGTCGATCCCACCGAACGGGTGTCGGTTGTCTCACGCGGGGAGAGAAAAATGTAACCGAGCCCGACCGCGACCACGATCACTCCACCGGCGACCATCGCCAGGGTCTTGTTCATCCGCGGCTTCTGGTCGACTTCTTTGAGCGACTTAAACGCCTCCGCCAGTTCGCCGACCGTCTGGTACCGTTGCGCGGGAAGCGGATGCGCGGCCTTCTTCAGAATCCGCAACAGCGCGGGGGAGAGGGGACGCCCGAAATCATGATCCCAATCCCGGAGATTCGGGAACGCCGGGTTGCGGTATGGCATCTGCCCGGTGGCGAGAACGAAGAGTGTGACTCCGAGCTCGAAGATGTCGCTTAAGAATGGATCGTAGCCGCGTTCGCCGGTCTGCCGCTCCGGTGCGGCATACTGCGGAGTCAATGCGATGTAGCCGGTGCGCGTCGCGGTGCTGTCCCCCGAGACTTCCTTGGCGATGCCGAAGTCGATCAAGTACGGGTGCCCGTTGCGGTCGATCAGGATGTTGCCCGGCTTGATGTCCCGATGGGCGATCTTGCGCGCATGGGCGAACGCCAGCGCGTCGGTGAGCGTGCGTGCCAGCTTCAGAAACACATCGGCCGCCAATGGTCCCGATTTGCGGAGGATGCCCTCGCAGTCGCTGCCATCGATGAACGGCACAATCAGCGCACGTTCTTCGGGCACGTAATCGATAATGCGGCAGATGTTGGGGTGGTCCAGACGGCAGAGCAGCTGCGCTTCCCGTTCAAAGCGATCCTGTAATTCCTTGTCACGCAGAAACTTGATGACAACCCGCTGGTCCGGCAGGCCCGCGTTGAAACCCTCGTAAACCTCCGCGAACCCGCCGCCCTTGATGTACCGGGAAACCTTGAATCGCCCGCCGATCGTCTTCCCAAGCCGGTGGAACGGGTCGGCGCCCGAGTGACCTTGTTCCGCCGCCCGTGTCATTCCGGGATCGTCTGGGTCTTCACCTGAGGGCCGATGACTTCCCTCTGGCGGTGTGGTCGGCATCCGAAGGCCACCCTCTGTGTCTGAGCCGAAAAGTACTGCCGCCCCCGATCATAATCGGAGTGCCAGATTGTCACAATACAAAAGACGGAGACCGGAGGGGGTCAGGACGGATACGGCAGGGCGGGAAATGACTCGAAGACGGGATGGGGGAGCGCTATTCGTACCGCAACGCCACAATCGGGTCGACTTTGGCCGCCCGCCAGGCGGGGTACATCCCGGCCACCATGCCGCTGCCGACCGAGGCGGCCAGCCCGATAACGACCCAGAGGAACGAAAGGGAGTAGTGCCAATCCAAAACGGAGGTGATCAGAAGCCCGACCAACGCACCGAAAATGATCCCGACCAGTCCGCCCACCCCGGTGAGCGTGCCGGCCTCCACGAGGAATTGCAGCAGGATATTGCGGCGGCGCGCGCCGACCGCCTTGCGCACACCGATCTCACGCGTGCGCTGTGTCACGGCCACCAGCATGATGTTCATCACGCCGATCACGCCCACCAGCAGTCCCACCGAGGCCACCGCCGAGGCCGCCAACTGCACCTTCGCCGTGATGCTGCCGACCTCTTCCTTGAAGCGATCCTGTGTTTCGATCCCGAAGTTGTTTTCCTCCTCGGGACGCACCTGCCGCACCCGACGCAGGGCATTGATCACCTGGTCCATCGCCTCGCCAAACTGCTCGCGCGAGACAGCGCTCACAAGCAGCATGACCCGCTCAACATTCGGGTACAGCCGGTCGAAGGTTGACATCGGGATGTGGATGAAGTCGTTTTCGCTGATCCCAAACAGGTCCTCGATGAATTCATGCACCCCGATGACGGTGAATTCATATCCGTTGATACGGATGAGCTTGCCCACCGCCTCATCCCGGGAATCAAACAACGCGTCGGCGACATCCGGCCCGATCACACAGACCATGGCGCCCCGCTCCATGTCGTTGTAGTCGATAAACCGCCCGAAGGAGACCTCGCGTCCGGTGACCTCGGCCCACTCCGGCCACACACCGCGGAAATCATCGGGTGTGCGAATCTGACGGTCCTTGTACTGGGCGATGTTGTCGAACGACCGCTTCTCGGGAGAGACCGCGCTGACCAGCGGGCACATCTCCTGGATTGCCTCGGCTTCCAGCATACGGATGTCCGGACGGCGGCGCTGCTCGTCGGTCAGGTTGTCGAAGTCGTCGTGCTCGCTCCACTTCGAAATGTACATCACGTTCTTGCCGATCTTGTCGATCGAGGAATATGCGTACGCGTTGAACCCGTCCATGATCGTGTTGACCAGGATCACCGCCCCCACGCCAATCATCACGCCGATGATCGTCATGATGCTGCGGAATTTGTTGGAGCGAATGGCGTAGAGGGCGAGCTTGACGCCCTCCGACACTTCCGCCATGGAGTGTTCGAACTTACTCATAACTCAACGCCGTGATCGGATTCAACCGCGCGGCCTTGACAGCCGGGTAGATTCCAAAGAACAGCCCCACGCCGGTTGAGATGCCCAGCCCCAGCACGATGGCCAGGGTCGTGGTCGTCAGGCGTATGTCCATGAGCGAGGTCAGGACCACTTCGCCCAGCTTGATCCCGACGGCCACCCCGATCAAACCGCCCACCAGGGAGAGAATCAGGGACTCGTACAGGAATTGCACCATGATGTCGCGTCGTCGCGCCCCAATCGATTTGCGAATGCCAATCTCACGGGTCCGCTCGGTGACCGAGATCATCATGATGTTCATGATGACGATTCCGCCGACCACGATCGACAAAGCCGGCAGGGAGACCAAAAGCACCCGGAAGGCGCGTGTGAAATCATTGATAAAGCTCAGCATTGCGTCCGGGGTCAGAATGGTGAAATCATCATCCTTCTCAAAGGGCACCTGGCGCGCCGCGCGCAATGACGCCCGGATCTGTTCCATGGCGCGTTCACGGACCGCCAGCGACTTGGCTGAGATGAGCAGATTGACCGGGTTGCCGGGACGCGGATACAGTTTTTGGTGCGTGGAGAGCGGTATTGCGACAAACTCGTCGAACTCCTCGCCGAACATCCCGCCCATTTCCTCCGCCACGCCGATCACCGTGAACTCGCGCGGCCCAACCCAGAACCGCTTGCCGATCGGGTCCTCGCCGGGAAACAGGCGCTCATACACCCGATGCCCGATGAACGCCACATTCATCCGGCGCTTCTCATCTTCCCAGGACAGGTACCGGCCCATCGCGACATCGCGGTCCTGCATGTCCAGCAGATTGGGAGTCTCGCCATTGACCTGTACCCAGCGCATGCGCGCCGGCCCGTACTTCAAATGGTCGCTGCCGTAGGCCTCCGCGCCGACATCTTCGCAGTCCTCGCACGACTCCTTGAGCGGCTCGATCAACTCGCGGGTAAGTTTCTTGCGACGCAGCCGTTCGAGGTACTCGTTCATCGACAGGCCAAATCCGATCCGCGTGACCATAAACGTGGTCGGCCCCATCGACTGAAACACCTCTTCAATGCTTCCCTGCATCCCTTCCACCGTCGAGACAATGGTGGTGACCGAGGCCACGCCCATGAGCATCCCCAGCACCGTCAAAAACGACCGCAGCCGGTTGGCCCAGATGGCCGCAAAGGACTCACGAATGAGGGAGAAAAGCACCATCAAGGATTCCCGCTAAACTCCCGCATTCTGCAAGGGTGACACACCAATTCGGCACTCTCCGACCCGGGATTGAGCCCGCATGCTGCGATGCGCCATCCCGAACCCCGCCGGCTTTGTGTGGAACAGCACATGGAATTGTGTAATCCCGAACCCCGCCGGCTCTGTGTGGAGCAGCACATGAAATCGTGTCATCCCGAACCCCGCCGGTTTTATGGCGGGGTGAGGGATATGCTTTCCATGGCCGCGTATCAAAAGCATATCCTTCGCTTCACTCAGGATGACGTAGGTTTGTTATCCTCTCGGAAGGGAACTGCGAATAGCCGCCTGGGAACGCCAAAGGCAAACCATCCCGCGCACAATCCTACCCCTCGTTCTCTTTCATCCGCTGAAGCGAGGATTCCTCAATCTTCACCGCATCACCGTCATGCAATTTGCGCAGGGTCTGGAACGATCCGGAAATGACCGTGTCGCCCGGCGCGAGGCCGCTCATCGCGACAATGTTGCGCGCATCGGCGATCCCGGTTTCAAGTTCGATGAACTTGGCCTTGCCATCGCGGATCACATAGACCCCCGACTGCCGGATCATTTCCTTTTTCTTGCGGCCCTTGCCGGCCGACTGAGCCGTGCTGTCGTTGCTCGCTGCCACCGCCACGCCGACCGACGCCTGGGCATTATTCGCCAGTCCGGACGCTTCCTCGGCCTTCTGGTCCTTGCCCGCCAGCGAATCCGCGTTGATCTCGCGTGTCACCACCGCTGCATAGGGGAGAAGCGTCGCATCTTCCGCCAGCCCGGTGGTTACATCAACCGTGGCCGACATCCCCGGACGCACCGCGACACCGGTGTCGGTGAAACGGATCTTCACCCGAAAGGATGTCGACATGTTCTCGGTGCCCTGGCCAGTCATTAGAGCGGAATTCCCAATCTCCGTAACCACGCCCGCAAAGGATGTATCACGGAAAGCATCGACCCGGATCTTCGCCGGCTGATCGAGCTTCAGCTTGGCGATCTGGGTCTCATCGACATCGATCTCAACTTCAAAGACCGACAAATCGGAGACCGTCATCAGGGTCTTACCCTGCGTGAACGATGTCTGCGCCTGTGCAATCTCGCCGACTTCGGTATTAAGGAATGTTACAATGCCGTCCATGGGCGCGCGAATGCGGGTCTTGGTGAGATTGTCCTCGGCTTTCTCCAGACGCGCCTTTCCGGTCTGGACCTGCGCCTGCATCGCCTCATAGTTCGCCCTCGAGTTCTCGTAGGCGTACTTGGAGTCGGTGAAGGACACTTCCGAAGTCAGCTTCTGATTGAAGAGCCGCTCCTGGCGCTCGTACTCCAAACGGTCGCGCTCGGCCTGGGCACGCGACGCTTCGGTCCGGGCGGTCAGTTCGTCCATCGAGAAACGGGCCTGCTGCACATCTGACTTCAACTGGACCGTATCCAGCAGGATGAGGTCCTGGCCACGGACCACCTGTTCCCCTTCGCGGACACTGATATTGATGATCTGCGCGGAGACTTCCGCCACAATGTCAACTTTCGTCTGCGGGCTGATCTTCCCGGAGGCCGTCACAACCTCGGAAATGTCATCCACATAGGCCAGGTCGGCCTGCACCGTGGTCACCTTTTCATCGGATTTGGCAAAGACCGCAATAACAAGGATGACCACCACCACCAGGAGCCCACCTCCCAGCAGCCACCGTTTTTTGCGTTTTGAGAGATTCATTCCAAGGATTACGAAAACCGCCGAAGAAGGTTTCACCCGCCGTTTGACCGGCCGGTTCCCGCATTTCGGCGGTGGATTAACCACAATGGAAGGGAAGTGTCATCCCGGCGAAAGTCTAAGGCCCTCGCGAAGCGGGGCCGGGACCCAGTGTCTTTCGTCCCGCTCGTCAAGTGCCAAGCCGCTGGGTCCTGACTTTCGAAAGGAGGACTGTAGGGTAGGTGCTTGCACCCACCACAGCCTACAATTGGTCCTCTGTAGGGTGGCCTTTGCTCCAAACCACAGACCCGGCCCACAAGGGGCCGGGCTACAGAGGCAGGGAAAACGTCTTGTATTCTCCAAACACCCTAAATCGGCGCGCCCTCATCCTGCCCCTTGAAACTCCCCGGCTCCCATCCCGGCCCCCACTTCTCCAACTCGAAAACACCGCGTCCGACCACCCGGCGCAGAACAATGTCAACGATGGTGGTCTGGTTCGGCCGGAAAAGCAGGTCCAGATGTTCCGGCTGCGCCCAAAGCGCGGTCGGCAGGTAGCGCACAAATCCATCCTTGGGACGCACGTCAATCATGATGCCGAGACGCTCCAGCCGCGGCATGGCCGGGCGGAGTTCCTTCCCGCCGGCGGTGGTGATCCGCCCGATCCCGGCCATGACGTCGTGATTGACATAATAGGTATGCGTGGCGGCCGCACGCTTGTTCGTCTGGGCGTTGATCAGGAATCCCGGCGGCAGACGGTTGGGATCATCGTCGGGCCCGGTAAAGAACAAATCGAAATCCGCCAGCGGGAAACCGTGATCGTCCATGCACCGGACAATCGCCATCGATGCCGCGTCATGAATGTAATGACGGTCCTTCAGGATCGCGCGGTCGACTTCCTCGACCCGCTCACGCGTGCGCACCTCATCGGTTTGCGCACTGAATTCGTGATACACGCGCGTGTAATCGCTCTGGGTAGCGACCCGCAGGCACTGGATGATCGCCCGCACCGTTGGATGGTCATACGCGTTGTCGCGCACACTCCGCATGATTCCAATCTCATCCCCCGAATGCGCGACGCCGGGAATGAGCGTAAACGCCACACGCGGCGAGTCTCTTTCCTCGGCCTTGAAGAGTGGCAGGGCGCGGATGCTCCGGTTCCCTTCGGTGAAGTTCTCCTGCTCCAAACGCACATACCGCGAATTCAAATTGGCCGACGGCACCCGGACCACCCCGTCCGAGCCCATCTCCCCGGTAAAGGGAACCAGATTATCGTAGAAGTGCCGGTCGATGGTCTGCCCGGTGAGGACAAACTGGAATACCGGCGTGGCCTTGCGCGAAGTGTCCTGGTACTCGCTGATAAACCGCTGATTGAGCGCCACCGCTTCCGGGCTGCCAATTTCCAGCCAGTCCAGCACACCCTGCCCGACCTCGACACGTTCCGTGATCGCGGTCTTTAACCGATTGAACCGCCCCTTCCCCAACTGCGCCAATGCCGACCCGAAGTTCGCCGGCGCCAGCATGACCAGGTGGCTCATTGGGCAGTCATCGCGCTTCTTCTGCACATAATACCGATCCCACCACTCCCGCACCACCGGCCCCCCGGTCGAGTGCGTGATGGCGGCAAAGCGTCGCCCGCCGGAGAGAAGCGGCATAATCTCGCGCTGGACCGCCGCCTCCATCCCGCGCGCCAGATCAACCATCTTCACCTCATCCCGAAAACTCACATACTTCGAAAGCCAGATGTCGGTAATCTCCACCGGCGGCAGATTCCCCTTGTCCGACTCGGTCTTTAGCCGAGCGGCCAGCCCTCCATACGTGTCCGTATGCGTGACCGACCAGCCATGGACGAGGATGATGAGCAGGGGGGAGGGCATTGGTCGCTTGCTACTTTAGCTTCGCCTCAAGTGACGCGAGAAGGGCGACGCCAGCCCGTGTGTCCGGATGGTCATCTCCCAGTGTACGTCGGAAAATGTGAAGTGACTCATCGAGCGCCACTCGCGCACCCTCCGGATCGCCAAGTGCTTGTAGCACTAATCCAAGATGGCTGAGAGTGACCCCGATGTCAGGATGGTCGGGACCCAGGGTATTCCGGCCGATGTGAAGTGATCGCTCTATGTGTTGTCGGGCGCCATCGGGATCGCCGAAGGCAAGTAGACAGGCACCTATGTTGATGAGGGTGCGCGCGACTTCTGGATGTTCGTGTCCGTAAGCTCCCTCAGTTATGTGTAGGGCGCGTTTATGCAACTCGATCGCACCCCGAAGATCGCCTAGAGCTTCGACGACAAGGCCGAGACGCCCGAGGGTAATCGCCACATTTGGGTGGTGGGGGCCGTCAATTCCTTCGAATATTAGCATTGCGCGTTCCAGTAAGGTGCGTGCAGCATGAAAGTCGCCCATTTCGCTAACCACGTTGCCCAGTATACCGAGGCAAAAGGCGACACTGCGATCCTCAGGACCTAGGCCCTCCTCAGCGAGCCGGAGAGCGCGCTCGAGGTACTGGCGGGCGCTAGGCAGGTCGCCGAGGAGATGCAGCACAAGACCGAGATTGCTGAGGTGGGGGGAAACCACTGGAGAGTCGCCACCAAGGACGCCTTCCGCGATTCGGAGGCCGCGCTCCAGTTGTTGCCGTGCGCCGTAGAGGTCACCCGTCGCCTGCAAGAAAGTCCCGCAACGATCGAACAACCACGAAGCAAGTGGCCGAAGCACCTGATATTCATCAGCCTCCGAGGCTGCAGCGAGTGCATGTGCGAGAAGGCGCTTGTATATTGGCCAGGCAGCGGGGTTGGTGAGCACATCGCTCGGGAGGACCGCACTGACTGTACCTGTCACCGATTCCAGATATTGGCGCATTTCTTCATGCGCGAGCCCGTCCTTCGTCACTCGTTGCACCAGCCGGTGCAGTGAAATGTCGTCAGCAGCTGGCTCCACAAGCGAATACCGCCGCAGTACCGAAATGCACCGGTCCCGCTCCAGCGGATCACGAATATCCTCGCGCAACGGCGGGGGCATCTTTACCGCACCCAACGCCAACAAGTCGAGCGGTATCTGGTCCGGAGCAAGGAACGCGCATATCTTCAGCAATTGCGCCGCCGCCTCGGACTCCCTCTCCACCTCGGCAAACGACAGCGACCACACACTTGAGACGACATGCTCATAACCCGAGAGCGGTTTTCCCTCCTTGAGCAGTTCCGCGCTTCGGTCTCTGTACAGTTGCAGGTACTCCGGGATAGTTCGCCCAGATTGCTCCATGTAGGCAGCTGCCTGCTCCAAAGCTAGTGGGAGGTCGCCAAGAGACTCCGCAAGTTCGTCAGCGGCCGTGGGATTCCCGAGGTTGCGGGTTTCTATAAGAAACTTCACTGATTCCGGCCTTGACCATTCATGAACGCCGAGAGTCTTGGCGATCCCACCCCAGTTCTGGTCACGGGAAGTAATGATGACGTGCCCGCTGGTTGTTCTGGGAAGGTACTCTCTGACGCTGTCCGAATGCGGCACGTTGTCGAAAACAAGAAGCCAGCCGCCATACTGCTCAAGCCACCGCCGTACAGCATCCCTCCGGGCGGGCAGGTCAGGCTGATTCGCTTCCGGGAGTCCCAGCCGCCCGGCCAGTCCGGCGTAATCCGAGGCCAGTTTCGCTGGCTCCTCCGAATGCACCCACCAGATGATCTCGTAGCGCCCGCGATTTCGGTAGCAATACTCATTGGCAATCTGCGTTTTCCCAACTCCGCCCAGCCCGGCAATCGCCTGCGTCACCGCCGCCGTCCCTCCATCGGCCATGGCATCATCGAGCGCCTTCAGCAGTTCCACACGGCCTGTGAAGTTCGGATTGCGAAGATGGGGGACATTCCAGATGCGGGGGCCGGTTACTGGAAATGTCGGCTTGGTTCCGGGCATCGGCGCGCCTGTCCGGGGGAATTGGGGCGCGGAGGTCGGCTTCGCTC